>NZ_JBMDJQ010000030.1:0-70379 GCF_057809275.1 Pseudomonas sp. FG36 | reverse complement strand
ATGCGACATGCCCCGCGATCGGCGTTATGCCAGGTCGAAACGGTCCAGCTCCATGACTTTCACCCAGGCCGCCACGAAGTCCTTGACGAACTTCTCCTTGGCATCGCTGCTGCCATACACCTCGCTCAAGGCACGCAGCTGCGCATGGGAGCCGAACACCAGGTCGACCCGGCTGGCGGTCCATTTCACCTGGCCGGTCTTGCGGTCACGGCCCTCGAACGCTTCGTTGTCCGCCGAAGTCGGTTTCCACTCCACGCCCATGTCCAGCAGGTTGCGGAAGAAGTCATTGCTGAGCACGCCGACCTTGTCGGTGAACACACCCTCCTTGCTGCCGCCATGGTTGGCGCCTAGCACCCGCAGGCCACCGATCAGCACGGCCAGTTCCGGTGCGGTGAGCGTCAGCAGCTGGGCCTTGTCCAGCAGCAATTTCTCGGCCTTGACGCTGTAGCGCGCCTTGCTGAAGTTGCGGAAACCGTCGGCCAGGGGCTCGAGCACGGCGAACGACTCGACATCGGTCTGTTCCTGCGAGGCGTCCACGCGCCCCGGGTGGAACGGCACGCTGATGTTGTGCCCGGCATCCTTGGCGGCTTTTTCCACCGCCGCGCTGCCGGCCAGCACGATCAGGTCGGCCAGGGAGATCTTGTTGCCGCCCTCGCTGCGGATCTTCTCCAGCGCTGTCAGCACCTTGTCCAGCCCCTGGTTCGCCGTCCAACCGTTCTGCGGCGCCAGGCGCAGGCGGCCGCCGTTGGCGCCGCCGCGCTTGTCGGAACCGCGGAAGGTCGAGGCCGAGGCCCAGGCGGCGGACACCAGTTCACCGACACTCAGCCCCGAAGCCAGCACCTTGGCCTTGAGCGCGGCGATATCAGCGTCGCTGGGTTGAGGCCCGGCCTTGGGCAGCGGGTCCTGCCACAGCAGCTCCTCGTTGGGCATTTCCGGCCCGAGATAGCGCGCCAGCGGGCCCATGTCGCGGTGGATCAGCTTGTACCAGGCACGGGCGAAGGCATCGGCGAGCTGGTCGGGGTTGTCCTTGAAGCGCCGGGCAATGGGCTCGTAGATCGGGTCGAAGCGCAGCGCCAGGTCAGAGGTGAGCATCGACGGCGCGTGCTTCTTGCCGGGATCATGGGCATCAGGCACGCTCCCCGCGCCCTTGCCGTCCTTCGGCCGCCACTGATGAGCGCCAGCCGGGCTCTTGGTCAATTCCCACTCGAAGTTGAACAGGTTGTTCAGGTACTCGTTGCTCCACTTCGTCGGGGTCGAGGTCCAGGTCACTTCCAGGCCGCTGGTGATGGTGTCGCCACCCTTGCCGGTACCGAACTTGTTGCTCCAGCCCAGCCCCTGCAGCTCAAGGCCCGCCGCTTCCGGCTCGGCGCCGACGTTGTCGGCGGGGCCGGCACCGTGGGTCTTGCCGAAGGCATGGCCGCCGGCGATCAGCGCCACGGTCTCTTCATCGTTCATGGCCATGCGACCGAAGGTCTCGCGTATATCCTTGCCGGAGGCGACCGGGTCGGGGTTGCCCTCCGGGCCTTCGGGGTTCACGTAGATCAGCCCCATCTGCACGGCGCCCAGCGGGTTTTCCAGGTTGCGCTCGCCGCCCAGGTCACGCCCCTGCTCTTCCGGGCGCTTGGCCGGTTCGGCGACCAGGTCGCCCTTGCCCGGTGGCTCGGCCTTGCCATAGCGAGTATCACCACCCAGCCAGACCTTCTCCGAGCCCCAGTACACGTCTTCGTCCGGTTCCCACACGTCGGCGCGGCCACCGGAGAAGCCGAAGGTCTTGAAGCCCATGGACTCCAGGGCGACGTTGCCGGTAAGCACGATCAGGTCGGCCCAGGAGATCTTGTTGCCGTACTTCTGCTTGATCGGCCACAGCAGGCGCCGGGCCTTGTCCAGGCTGACGTTGTCCGGCCAGCTGTTGAGCGGGGCGAAGCGTTGCTGGCCAGAGCCGGCGCCGCCCCGGCCATCGCCGATGCGATAGGTGCCGGCGCTGTGCCAGGCCATGCGGATGAACAGCGGGCCGTAGTGGCCGAAGTCGGCCGGCCACCAGTCCTGGGAATCGGTCATCAAGGCGCGCAGGTCTGCTTTCAATGCCTGGAAGTCGAGGCTCTTGAACGCCTTGGCGTAGTCGAAGTCCGGGTCCATGGGATCGGACTTGCTGGAGTGCTGGTGGAGGATCTTCAGGTTGAGCTGGTCAGGCCACCAGTCACGGTTGCTGGTGCCGCCACCGGCGGTCTGGTGGAACGGGCATTTCGATTCGTTCGCCATCTGCTTCTACCTTTTGGGTCGGTTCAATTCAGATTTCCGGGCGTTCTTGTAATTGCGCTGCCAGGTATTGGATCAGGCGTTCGCCAAGCGCGCCTGCCCCTCATCGGTTATGGCCGGGCACACCCGTGCGCCGGCTTTTCACGGAACCAGCAGAAAGACTAGCCGAGCTTGGGCAGAGGTCTAATAGAGGCGATATTGGAGGGTGATAGCCTGGCTCTGTCAGCCTGTGGCGCCGGCAGATCAGGATCGTCACATT
Source organism: Pseudomonas sp. FG36 (assembly GCF_057809275.1). Lineage (NCBI taxonomy): Bacteria > Pseudomonadati > Pseudomonadota > Gammaproteobacteria > Pseudomonadales > Pseudomonadaceae > Pseudomonas > Pseudomonas sp. FG36. Next base: position 67,864 of record NZ_JBMDJQ010000030.1, on the reverse strand, counting down.
GATCTGTTCAACTGGGCTCGCCCCGATGCAAAAGCATATTTGGCCGTCCTTCGCGATAGTGGCCGACCCAGCGCCAGGGACGGCGCAGTCACGGGCTTGATGGCACTTGCATAGCCAAGTGCGTGGACAACTCGGACGAAATGCGCCTCGCGCCCTTTCGTACCGCGGCAAGTGAAGGCACAATGCGTGTCCTTTTTTTGGCCGGCCTGGCCGGGGGCCTTTAAATGATCAAGACGCCGTACTACCTCATCGACAAAACCAAGCTGCTGGGCAACATGGAGAAGATCGCCTACGTGCGCGAACACTCCGGTGCCAAGGCACTGCTTGCCCTCAAGTGCTTCGCTACCTGGTCGGTATTCGACCTGATGCAGCAGTACATGGACGGCACCACCTCGTCTTCGCTGTTCGAGCTCAAGCTCGGCCGCCAGAAGTTCGCCGGCGAAACCCATGCCTACAGCGTGGCCTGGGCCGACGACGAAGTCGAAGAGATGCTCGACAACTGCGACAAGATCATCTTCAACTCCATCGGCCAGCTCGAGCGCTTTGCCGAGCAGTCCGAAGGCAAGGTGCGCGGCCTGCGTGTCAACCCGCAGGTGAGCAGCTCCGACTACCTGCTGGCCGACCCGGCGCGCCCGTTCAGCCGCCTCGGCGAGTGGGATCCAGAGAAGATTGAGAAGGTGATCGAGAAGATCTCCGGCTTCATGTTCCACAACAACTGCGAGAACGCCGACTTCGGCCTGTTCGACAAGATGCTCACGCACATCGAGGAACGTTTCGGCCACCTGCTGCACAAGGTCGAATGGGTCAGCCTCGGCGGCGGCATCCACTTCACCGGCGAAGACTACGCGGTGGACGCCTTCTGCGCGCGCCTGAAGCAGTTCGCCGAAACCTACGGCGTGCAGGTCTACCTGGAGCCGGGCGAAGCGGCCATCACCAACAGCGCTTCGCTGGAAGTGACCGTGCTCGACACCCTGTACAACGGCAAGCACCTGGCCGTGGTCGACAGCTCGATCGAAGCGCACCTGCTCGACCTGCTGATCTACCGCCTCAACGCCAAGATGGCCCCCAACGACGGCGCGCACACCTACATGGTCTGCGGCAAGTCGTGCCTGGCCGGCGACATCTTCGGCGAGTACCAATTCGACAAGCCACTGGCCATCGGTGATCGACTGTCGTTCGTCGACACGGCGGGCTACACCATGGTCAAGAAAAACTGGTTCAACGGTCTGAAAATGCCATCCATCGCGGTCAAGCAACTCGACGGCAGCGTCGAAGTGGTGCGCGAGTTCGGTTTCGAAGACTACGTTTCGAGCCTGTCGTAAGACAGGCTTTCATGAAGGAGAGCAGCTGAATTGAAGAAGAACGTTCTTATCATTGGTGCAGGAGGTGTCGCCAAGGTGGTGGCCCACAAGTGCGCACAGCATAACGACGAACTGGGTCGTATTGCGATTGCGTCACGGAACATCTCCAAATGCCAGGCCATCATCGACAGCGTCAAGGCCAAGGGTAGCCTCAAGGTTCCCGCCGACATCCAGGCCTTCTCGCTCAACGCCCTCGATGTCGAGGCGACCAAGGCACTGATCCGCGAGACCGAATCGCAGATCGTGATCAACGTTGGCTCCGCCTTCCTCAACATGTCGGTGCTGCGCGCCTGCATCGATACCGGTGTCGCTTATCTTGACACCGCCATCCACGAAGAGCCGGGCAAGATCTGCGAGACCCCGCCGTGGTACGGCAACTACGAGTGGAAACACCTCGAAGAGTGCCAACAAAAGAACATTACCGCCATTCTCGGCGTCGGCTTCGACCCGGGTGTGGTGAACAGCTACGCGAAACTCGCGCAGCAGCAGTACTTCGACCAGATCGACTCGATCGACATCCTGGACGTGAATGCCGGTTCCCACGGCAAGTACTTCGCCACCAACTTCGACCCGGAAATCAACTTCCGCGAGTTCACCGGGCAAGTCTGGAGCTGGCAGAACAGCCAGTGGACCAGCAACACCATGTTCGAGGTCAAGCGCACCGACGATCTGCCGGTGGTGGGTTCGCAGAACCTGTACCTGACCGGTCACGACGAAGTGCACTCGATCTCGAAGAACCTGAACGTGCCGAACGTGCGTTTCTGGATGAGCTTCGGCGAGCACTACATCAATGTGTTCACCGTGCTGAAGAACCTCGGCCTGCTCAGCGAGCAACCGGTGAAAACCGCCGAAGGCCTGGAAGTGGTACCGCTGAAAGTGGTCAAGGCCGTGCTGCCGGATCCGGCCTCGCTGGCCCCGGGCTACACCGGCAAGACCTGCATCGGTGACCTGGTCAAGGGCACCAAGGACGGCCAGCCGCGCGAGGTGTTCATCTACAACGTGGCCGACCACGAAGAAGCCTACGCCGAGACCGACAGCCAGGGTATTTCCTACACCGCAGGCGTGCCTCCGGTAGCCGCCGCGCTGCTGGTTGCCCGTGGCCAGTGGGATGCCGGGCGCATGGTCAACGTCGAGGAGCTGCCGGCCGAGCCGTTCCTCAAGGCGCTGGACGTCATGGGCCTGCCGACCCGCGTCAAGGATGAAAAAGGCGATCGTCCGTGGGACGCTGAAGCCTAAGCTGCACGATGAAGGGGCGCCAGATGGCGCCCCTTCTGTTTGTAGGAGCTGTCTGTGGCTGCGGGCTTGCCCCGCACCGGCAGATCGCTACTTCCTGGCCTCCAGTATCAAGTTGAACGGCGTCTGCGTCGCCCGCCGGAAGCGCCTGAATCCCGCTTCTTCGAACACCGCCCGCAGCCGAGCCTCCCCAGCCTGCGCCCCCAACCCCAGACCCACTTCCTGCGACAGTGAGTTCGGCGTGCAGATGAACGTCGAAGCCGCGTAGAACAAGCGCCCCACCGGGTTGATATTGGCATCCAGGGTATCCTCGGCGAACGGTTCCACCAGCATCACCGTGCCGTCGTCCTTGAGCGCCTGATAGGCGTGTCGTGCCGCGCCCACCGGGTCACCCATATCGTGTAAACAATCGAAGAAACACACCAGGTCCAGGTCGTGGCCGGGATAGTCCTTGGCCGACGCCTGCTGGAAGCCGACCCGCTCGGCCACGCCTGCGTCACGCGCGCGCTCGCTGGCGGTGAGCACCGAAGGGGCATGGTAGTCGTAGCCGATGAAGCGCGAGGCGGGAAACGCCTCGGCCATGACGATGGTAGAGGCGCCATGGCCGCAGCCGACATCGGCCACCTGGGCGCCTGCCTGCAGCTTTTCCACCACCCCGTCCAGTGCCGGCAGCCAATCAGCCACCAGGAACGTTCGGTAGCCGGGTCGAAAGAAGCGCTCGGTGCCACTGAACATGCATGGATGGTGATCGCCCCAGGCCAGGGCGCCATCGCCGCGCATGGCCGCCACCAGCTTGTCCTTGTCATGGAACAGTGCCGCCAGCACCGAGGCGCCGCCGGCCATGTAGACGGGCGAATCCTCCAGCGCCAACGTCATGGCCTGCTCCTCGGGCAAGGTGAACTGTCCATCGTGATGCACCAGGTAGCCCGCCGCCGCCTGGCCATTGAGCCACTCGCGTACCAGCCGCGGCTGGCAGCCGGTGCGTTCGGCCAGTGCCTCGGGCGTGACTGGCTGACTGTCGGCCATCGCCCGATACAGCCCCAGCTCATCCCCAAGGATGACATTGGCCAGCGTCGCCGCCGCGCCCATGTCGCCCACCAGCTTGCCCATGAACTCGTGAAGCCTTGCCTCGTCCATGACCTGCCCTCCTCTGCCAGAAGGCCACCGTCGGCGACGTCCGGTCCGGGAGGCGGTGGTCGGATGGATGATCGGGTCGCATCTGCAACCGACCCGGGCTTTAAGTCTAGACCCGCCTGCGCTATCTTCGCCGCGCCGCAAGCTTGCCCGCCGACGGCGGACGACCGCATTCGCGATGCCTAAAGGAACTGTCAGCATGTTTTCCAGCCGTACCCTCGTCCTCACCCTGGGCGTTGCCTTCATCATTCTCGACCAGTGGGTAAAACTGATCGCCCTGGTCGCCCTGGACAATCACAGCTATGTCTATGGCAACCAGAGCGTCTGGCTGGACCTGGCCCTGAGCCTCAACCCCGGAGCGTTCCTCAGCCTCGGCGCCGGGCTGGCTCCGTGGCTCAAGCAACTGGTGTTCGTGGTCGCCGTCGGCGTGGTGTGCGCCTGGGCCATGGTCTGGGCCTGGCGCCACTGGCAATCGGCACCGGTCAAGGCCAGCGCGGCCTGGTTCATCGCCGTGGGCGGGCTATCCAACTTGATCGACCGGGTTTTTCGCGACGGCCACGTGGTCGATTACCTCGTCCTCAACATCGGCACCCTGCACACCGGCGTGTTCAACCTGGCCGACATCGCCATCATGGCCGGCGCCACGGTGCTGGTGGTGGACGGCATTACCCGGCCGAGCAAACGCTGATCCCGCCTCGCCAATGGGCCGTGCTGTGCAAGGCGGTCGGCCCTGGGAAACTGGCCTTCGGAGCTTTACTACACAATTGTGGGAAGCCACCCACTGCCTTTCCACCATCATCGGAGCAGCAGACACGTTAGCCTTTTCGCACCTCAGTTCCAATGCATTCGAGGGTGCGACATGGACGAACGTAGACTGGCCGAACTTGCCGGTTTCAAACAGGCTGCACGCGGGCAGATTGCCCTGGAGATTGGCCCGCGCAACAACCATCTCGCCCAGTGGCTGGCCATCGAAGAAATCGACGAGCGCGCCATCACCGCGCATGAGCACTGGCATCCGCAGCAGTATGATTTCGGCTGGGAGCGTGTACTGAAATGGAAGGCTCGACGTGCCCATGCCCGCGCCCTCGACATCGCCCTGTGGCATCACGACCAGCTGGCAGGCTTGTGCTGGGCCTCACCGCAGGGCAGCAAGGAGAAGATCATGGTGCTGTACCTGCAGCGCAACCCTGATGATCGCCTGCTGACCAAAGGCCATGTCGCGCCCCTGTGCCTGAGCGGCGTACGCTTTTATGCCAGCATGCTGGGTCTGAAATGGGTCGTGGTGCGAGATCCCTTGCCTCAGGCCCGAGCAGCCTACGAGCGAGATGGTTTCACCCAGGTCAAGGGAGTTGGCCTTGCCTACAACTTGGACGCGGACTACGCTGCATTCACTCGGGAGGACGCATCGCATGACGGCAACACCTAGTGATTTTGAAGCAACCGTCGCCTACTTCAAGGCCGTTGCCGACGAGAAACTCGCGCGGCTACGCGCATCGCCCCACTACGACAGCTTTATCAGCGAAGCAGCCGTGGAGGCGTTTGCCAAAGTCGAAGGTTCCGCCTACGCGGGTCGCCCCAAGCGAGGCAAAGCCCGCGCACCAAAATGACCGAGGCCCTGCCAGCATCCGCAAGGCCTCAATCACCTGCACTCGCTCAGTTCTTGCGACTACCGACACTCTCCAACTGCTCAAGCAACGCCTTGGCCAACGCCTTGTCGGAAAACGGATTCTGCCCGGTGATCAACTCGCGATCGACCACTACATGGGGCTGCCAGGCCTGGGCATAACTCATGTCGCCTCCTGCGCCGGCCATGGCCTTGGCGGGATAGAACTGCAGGCGCTGCTCCTTGAGTGAGCCCTCGAACACCTGCTCCTCAGGGTCAGAGAAAATGGTCATGCGATAGCCCCGGTACGTCCAGTCGCTGGCCGCCGGGGTTTCGCCACGGGCGAGCGCGGCGCGGTAGGCAACCGGGTCCTGCTGCGCCGACAGCAACGTGATCGGGCCGTGGCAAATGGCGGCCGTGGGCTTGCCGGCCTGGTGGAAATGACGCAACAGGGCACCGACGTCGGGGTTGTTGGCCAGGTCGATCAGCGGCGCATGCCCCCCCGGGATGAAGATCCCGGCATAGCGGCCCATATCGCCCGCCAATACCTCCTTCACCGACAGCGTGTCGTCGATATCCGGCAGGCTGTCGACCACCTGGCGGATACGCTGCATCTCGCGGGCATCGCCGCCGAAGTACATCGGATCGATAGAGCGCTCATCGACACTCGGCGCATTGCCCTTGGGCGTCACCAGCACCAGCTTGTAGCCGGCCTTGAGCAACTGGTCGGCAGGCACGCCGAATTCGTTGAGGTAGTAACCGGTGGGGTACGGTTTGCCGTCCTTGAGCTGCAGCAGGTTCTCGCTGGACAACAGCACCAGTACCTCACCCTTCGCAGCGGCGGCAGCCTGGCCGGCCAGCAAAGTACCAGCCAGTGCCAGCGCGACGGGAGCAATCATGTTCATGGTGTCTTCCTGATCAGTTGAATGGCGCGATATCCAGCCCGTGGGCAAGCTGGACTTGAGTCGGTGCGGCCAACCAGCCGGCGCTGGCGGCGCGATAGGCCTGGTAATGGGCACTGTTGCGATGGGCCTCAACTGCGGCGGCATCGACATACAGCTCGAACAGCTCGAACGCCAGTACCTCGCCCTCGCGAACGAACAGGTCATAGCGCAGGTTGCCGGGCTCGGCGCGGGTCTGCTCCACCATCCGGCGCAAGGCCTGTTCTGTGACCTCACGGTGTTCAGGATGCGGCTGGATAGTGGCGAAGATGGCAATGGTCACGGGGCGTCTCCCTCAACAAGTTGGGCCCATCCTAACCATCGCGTTATGATTCGATAATTCGAAAGCACTTATTCCTGTGATTCATTTTATGAATATCAGCAACAAGGACCTCAACCTGCTGCACCTGTTCCAGGTGCTCTATGAAGAGCGCAATGCCTCCCATGCGGCGCAACGGCTGGCCCTCAGCCAGCCCGCCCTGAGCCACAAGCTCAACAAGCTGCGCCAGCAGTTCGGCGACCCCTTGTTCGTGCGTGCGCCGCGTGGCCTCACGCCAACGCCCAGGGCCCATGAGCTGGCGCCCCGGATACAGCAGCTGGTTGCACAGCTACAGGACTTCTACAGGGATTGCGACGGTGATGATTTTCTCTCCCGCCCGACCCAGGTGCACCTTTACAGCACCGACTACCTGGAGCAGACCCTGCTGCCCAGGCTGCTGCCAATCCTGCGCACCCAGGCACCGAACCTGACCCTGATCACCCACAACACCCAGGGCAACCTGCCACGCGAGGCGCTGGAAAAAGGCACCTGCGACCTGGCCATCGCCGGTTTCTACAACGGCTTGCCGGACACCTTCCATCAACAGCGCCTGCTCAGTGAGGACTTCGTGGTACTGGCCGCCGCCGATAACCCACACCTGACCGAGGGCATGAGCCTGGAGGCGTTCCTGGCCTGCGAGCACCTGCTGACCACACTCACCGGCGACCTCGATGGCCGGGTCGATCACGCCCTGCGGGCTATTGGTCGGCAACGTCGGGTGGTGGCCGGCCTGTCCAGTTTCATTGCCCCTACGCGCCTGGTGCGCGGCACCGACCTGCTACTCACCTGCCTGCGCTCGCTGGCCATCGAAGCGGTCGAACGCGACCCCGGCCTGCGCCTGCACGCCCTGCCCCTGGCGCTGCCCCGGGTCGAAGTGATGCAGATCTGGCACGCGCGCACCCACGCCGACCCCTTGCGTCGCTGGTTCCGGCAACAGGTGTGGGAGGTGGCGCAGCAGGTCACTGCACCAGCTGGTTGATCTCGATGATCAGCATCAGCACCGCCAGCCACCGTCGGCGTGCACATGTCCACTGAAACTCTCGGGCGGCCCGACGGGTCACAGCCAGTGCATGCAACAAGGATCACACCTTCAAGGAGACTGGACATGCCCTACCCCATGACATTCACACCCCCCTTCCGCCTGCTGGCCCTGGCCGGCGCCCTGCTGGCCTGCGCCTCTTTGGCCAACGCCGACGACGTGCTGCTGGTCGGCAACAAGGCCGACGCCAGCGTGTCGGCCCTGGACACTGGCAGTGGCCAGGAAATGATCCGTCTGCCGGTAGGCACCGGCCCCCACGAGGTGGTGGTCAGTGGCAATGGCCTGCTGGCCGTGGTTGGCAATTACGGCGCGCAAGGCACGGCGAACAACAGCCTGAGCGTGATCGACTGGCCGACCCGGACGGTCGTGCGCACCATCGACCTGGGCGAAGACGCCCGCCCCCATGGCATTCGCTTCCTGCCCGACAGCCAGCGTGTGGTGGTCACCACCGAAGCCAGCGAACGTTTGCTGGTGGTCGACCTGGCCCAAGGTAAAGTGCTCGACCGGATAGACGTCGGTGGCGGCAAGCCGCACATGGTCGCGCTGTCACCCGGTGCCGACCGCGCCTACGTCAGCCATGTCGAGAGCGGCACGCTGTCGGTGGTCGACCTGCTGCACAAAAAGAAAATCGCCGAGATCCCCACGGGCGCCGGCAGCGAAGGCGTGGCGGTAACCCCCAGCGGCACCCAGGTATGGGTCAGCAACCGCGACGGCAACGAAGTGGTCATCGTCGATAGCAAGCGCCTGGAAGTCACCGACCGTATCCGCACCGGCCTGTTCCCGATCCGCGTCGCGATGACCCCGGATGGCAAGTATGCACTCGTCACCTGCGCCAAGTCGGCGGAACTGGCGGTGATCGATGTGGTGGCCAAGAAAGAGATCAAGCGCATCGGCCTGGCGCGCGAAGGCGCCGAATACCGCCGTACGATGCTCGGCGAAGAGGCGCTGCCAATTGGCGCGGTGGTCTCGCCGGATGGCAAGCGGGTCTATGTGGCGATCAGCGGCGGCGATGAGGTCGCGGTGATCAGCACAGCCAACTGGACCGAGAAGGCTCGCTGGAAAGCCGGCCCCGAGCCGGACGCCCTGGCGATCGTGGTGCAGCCGAAGGAAGAGAGCTGAGCACCGCAAAGGCGCCTCGCGGGAGGCGCCTTTGCTCCACTGGCCTTGGCTGAATGGAAGCAACCGGCCAAGATCCGCCTCCTCTTGCGTTCACAGCTCAACCTTCCTTCTTGATACTGGTTCCGCCAACAAGGTGTGGGAAGTGGCGCAGCTGGTCACTGCACCAGCTGGTTGATCTCGATGATCGGCATCAGCACCGCCATGACGATCAGCAGCACCACCGCCCCCATGATCACGATCATCAGCGGCTCGAGCAGCGCGGTCATGCCCATGGCGCGGCGCTCGATGTCCTTGGCCAGGCTGTCGGCGGCGCGGTCGAGCATCGGCGGCAGGTTGCCGGTCTTCTCGCCGCTGGCGATAAGGTGGATGAGCAGTGGCGGAAAGACCTTTTCCACCGCCAGCGCCGAGGCCAGCCCGGCGCCCTCGCGCACCCGCGCGGTGGCCTCGCTGACACACTGGTCGAGGCGATCGTTGCCCAAGGTCTGGCGCGCCGCCTCCAGCGCACGCAGCAGCGGCACCCCGGCGCTGCCGAGGATCGCCAGCGTGGAGGCAAAACGCGCCGTGTTCAGGCCCAGCACGAAACGGCCGAACAACGGCAGCCGCAGGATCCGGGCATGCCAGGCCAGGCGCGCCGCCGGGGCGCGCAAGTAGACCCGCCAGGCCCAGAGCGCCCCGGCCATCAGGGCGAAGCACAGCACGCCCCATTCTCGCACGAAGTCACTGGCCGCCAGCATCGCCAGGGTCAGCCCGGGCAGGTCCTGGCGTGCCTGGGTGAAGGCGCTGACCACCTGCGGCACCACGTAGCTGAGCAGGAAGATGACGATGCCCACCGACACCAGCCCGACCACGCCGGGGTAGATGAACGTGGTGAGTATCTTGCCGCGCAAGGTGTTGCGCTCCTCGATGTAGTCAGCCAGGCGCTCCATCACCTGGGCCAGGTCGCCGGACTCCTCGCCCGCCGCCACCAGCGCCCGGTAGATCTCGGGGAAGTCCCGCGGCCGTTCGGCCAGTGCGTCGGCCAGGCGCATGCCACTGCGCACATCGCCGCGCACCGCCGCCAGCAACTGCGCCACATGCTTGCGCTCGGCCTGCTCCAGGGTCGCGCCCAGCGCCGCCTCCAGCGGCAGGCCGGCGGCCAGCAGGCTGGCCAGCTGACGCGTGGCCCAGGCCAGGTCGCCATCGCTCAGCCGGGCGCTGAACAGGCCCGCGCCCTCCCCGGCAGCGGCCTGGGCCTCGACCTCCAGCACGGTCAACCCCAGGCCGCGCAATTGCGCCATCGCGGCGCCCGGGCTGTCGGCTTCGAGCAGCCCTTTGACGATATGCCCCTGGGCGTCGGCGGCTTCATAGCGATAACGGTTCATCAGGCATCCCGTGTCACGCGCAGGATCTCTTCCAGGCAGGTGCTGCCGCTGTCGACCCAGCGTTGGCCGTCTTCGCGCATGCTGCGCATGCCGTTGCCCCGGGCGGCGGCGCGCAGGGCCTGTTCATCGGCGCCCTGGTGCACCAGGGCGCGCACTGCATCGTCCACGCAGAACAGCTCATGGATGCCGGTACGCCCGCTGTAGCCACAGTGATTGCAGTGCGCGCAGCCCACCGCTCGGTACTGCCCGGGCGTGGCCGGGTCGGGCTCGCGGCAGTGCGGGCACAGGCGCCGCACCAGGCGCTGGGCCAGCACGCCGAGCAGCGCCGAGGCCAGCAGGAACGGCTCGACGCCCATGTCGACCAGGCGGTTGACCGCCGACACCGCATCGTTGGTATGCAGCGTGGCCAGCACCAGGTGCCCGGTCAGCGAGGCCTGCACGGCGATCTGCGCGGTCTCCAGGTCGCGGATCTCGCCGATCATGATCACGTCCGGGTCCTGGCGCAGAATGGCGCGCAGGGCCACGGCGAAACTCATGTCGATACGCGCGTTGACCTGGATCTGGCTGATCCCCGGCAGGTCGTATTCCACCGGATCCTCGACGGTGAGGATGTTGCTGACACTGGCATCCAGCCGCGCCAACGCGGCGTACAGGCTGGTGGTCTTGCCCGAGCCGGTGGGGCCGGTGACCAGCACGATGCCATGCGGCTGGCGGATCAACTGGTCCAGCCGTGCCAGCACCGCGGCGTCCATGCCCAGCGCCTCCAGGCGCAGGCGCCCAGCCTGTTTGTCCAGCAGGCGCATGACCACGCGCTCGCCATGGCCGGTGGGCACGGTGGACACGCGGATATCGATGGGCCGCCCGGCCACGCGCAGGGCGATGCGGCCGTCCTGGGGCAGGCGCTTCTCGGCGATGTCCAACTGCGCCATGATCTTGATCCGCGACACCAGCGCGCCGTGCAACGCCTTGCGCGGCGAGACCACGTCGCGCAGGGTGCCGTCGACCCGGTAGCGCACCAGGCAGTGGCTCTCGAACGGCTCGATATGAATGTCGCTGGCCTGGTCACGGGCCGCCTGGGTGAGCAAGGCGTTGATCATGCGGATCACCGGCGCGTCGTCCTGGGCCTCGAGCAGGTCGGTGACTTCCGGGATGTCCTGCAGCAGGCGGTCGAGGTCCACCTCGTTCTCCGCCGCGCCCACCACCGCCGCGGCGCTGCCGGTATCGGCGTAGGCGCTGACCAGCAACGCGTCCATGTTCGCGTCGGTAACCGCTTCGACAGCCACCGCGCCAAAGCGCCGACGCACCTCTGCCACCGCCCAGCCCGGGCTCGAAGGGCAGCACGAGAGTACCGCCCTCGCCTCGTCATCGGCCTGCAGCACCACCCGCTGGGCCTTGGCCCAGGCATACGGCAGGCGGCTCAACGGGCCACCTCGCCCACCGGCACGGCACGGATCGAGGCCCGTGGCGCCTGCGATGATACCGGCCGCGCGCGGCCCTGGTCGGGCACGCCCTGCTCCACCGGCGGCAGCAGCGGCATGTCCATGTCCGGCAGCGCCCAGGAGTGCTCGGGCTTGAGATTGCCCTGGGTACGACGGATGAAGTCGTAGCGGTTCAGGGTGATGCTGCGCCCGGCTGCGGCATCGCGCACGATGTACGGGCGCAGGAACACCATCAGGTTGGTCTTGGTGCTGGCCCGGCGCTCGCTGCGAAACAGCGCGCCGACCCCCGGCAGCCCGGACAGCCACGGGATGCCCTCGTTGCTCTGGGTATAGCCGTCCTGTAGCAACCCGCCAAGGACCATGATCTGACCATCGTCGAGCAGGATGCTGGTGTCGATGGCGCGCTTGTTGGTCACCGTGCCGGCGGCACTGGAGGCGCGCGGGTCGACGCTGCTGACCTCTTGGTAGACATCGAGCTTGACCGTGCCGCCCTCGGAGATCTGTGGCCGCACGTTCAGGCGCAGGCCCACTTCCTCACGCTGGATGGTCTGGAACGGGTTGTTGCTGTTGCCGCCGCCATCGGTGACGTACTGGCCGCTGACGAAGGGGATGGTCTGGCCGACGAAGATGCTCGCCGCCTCGTTGTCCAGGGTCAGCAGGTTGGGTGTCGACAGCACATTGCTGCCACCCTTGCTGGTCAATGCACGGGCCAGTACCTTGAGGTCGAGCACCTCGCCGATGCCGGGGATCTTCACCGTGCCATCGACCACGCCCACCGACAGCCCCTTCGGCAGCACATCGATGCTGCTCGGCCCCTTGACCAACCCACTGCCACCGAGGTTGGCACCGCCGAACACGCCATTCTTGCCAAGGTTGCCGGCCTGCCACTGGATGCCGAATTCATTGGCATCGTCCTCGCCGACCTCGACGATCAGGCTTTCCACCACCACCTGGGCGCGGCGCTGGTCAAGCTGGTCGATGACCTCGCGCAGGCTGCGGTACAGAGGCTCGGGGGCGGAAATCAGCAGGGTGTTGGTGGTCTTGTCGGCCTGAATGGTCGCGCCGCCGGCAGAGAATGCGGTGCCTTGGTCGTTCTGCTGCGCGCTGGCGCCGTAGCCGTTCGGCGTGCTGCCGGCGCCCAGGCCGTTGCCGCGGTTCTGGCTGCCAGTTGTGTTGTTGTTCTGCATGCCGGTGTTGTTGCCGGTGCTGGCGCTATTGCTGTTGCCACTGCCGCCGGTGAGCATGCCGCCACCGCTGAGCAGCGCACGCGTGCCGTCGGCAGTGGCGCTGTCGCTCTCGCCGGTCAGCAGCCCGCGAAGGCTCTGCGCCAGCTTGTCGGCCTGGGCATTGCGCAGGTACACCACGTGCAGGTTGCCGGCGCTGTTCTGCGCATTGTCGAGCTTGTAGATCAGGTCACGGGCCAGCTGAGTGCGCTCGGGGCTGCCGGAGCGGATCACCACGCTGTTCGAGCGCGGATCGCCCAGCACGCTGATCTTCTGGGTCGGGTCGCTGCCCTGGCTGTCGAGCAGTTCGTTGACCATGCTGGCGATGTCGCTGGCGATACCGTTGTTGATCGCCACCACATCGGTGTCGATGGCGCTGGGGATGTCGACCCGGTCAAGGATCTGCGCGACCCGCTCGAGGTTTTCGGCGTAATCGGTGACGACCAGAGTGTTGTTGCCCGGGTAGGCGTTGATCGGGTTGTCCGGCGAAACGATCGGGCGCAGCACCGGGATCAGGTTGACGGCATTTTCATACTGCAGGCGGAAGGTCCGGGTGACCATGCCGTTGCCAGCGTCGCGGTCGCCGCTCACCAGCGCGCCGCCGAGCAGCTTGGCGTCGGCCTGGGGCACCACCTGGGCCACGCCGCCGACATCGACCACGCTGAAGCCCTGCATGCGCAGGGCCGACAGCAGCATGGAATAAGCCTTGGCGGCAGGCACCTCGCCTTCGGAAACCAGGGTCAGCTGGCCCTTGACCCGTGGATCGACCAGGAACTGGCGACCGGTGGCGCGGGACAGGCCGCGCACCACTGCCTGGATATCGGCGTCGACGAAGTTCAGCTGTACCGGCTGGTCGCCGAGTGGATTGGCCGGCGCGGGTGCGGCCACGGCGCGGCTGTGGCGCTGTCCGACCCGGGGCGGCGACTGGCGCTGCAGCGGGCGGCTCTGCGGTTCGCGGTGATCCAGGGTGCCCGCCGTGGCACCGGCTTCGGCCAGCGGGCGGCCCAGCTCGCTGCTGGCCAGGGGGCGTTGCACGCTCGGCGCGCTGGCGCAGGCGCTGAGTGCCAGGGCCAGGAGCAAGGGCGCGAACGGCAGTCGCGGTGAACGGAGGCACGTCATGAAGGGTCCTTAGCGCCATGCGCCTGAGTCATGCGAAGGGTTCCGGAAAAGGTCACCGGGCTGCCGGGCTCGCCGGAGTCCCGGCGCAATGTCAGCTGGCCAACACCGAGCCCGAGGCGCAGCGGCACAGACTGCAACCAGGCCATGGCCGCCTCTGCGGGGGCCCGCTGCCAGCCCAGGTGCCAGGTATCGCCCTCGCCGTCGAGCTGTGACTGCGCCAGCAGGCCAGCCTGCTCCAGGCTCTGGCGCAAAGCCTGGGCGGTATCCGCAGGCCGTTGTGCCAGGCGCTCCCCTAGCAGTGCATCGAGCGCCTGCGCCTGGCTGCGCAGCTTGGGTGTTTCGGCCTGCCAGTGGTCGATCCGGGCCAGGGCTGGCAGCACCAGTACCTGCCAGCAGAACAGCGCGCCGAGCAAGCCGCCTGCCAGGGCAACCGCACGACGCTCCCTCGCGGCCAGGGCTTGCCAGCGTTGCCGGCCCTGCCCGCGCAGCAGGCCCAGGCGGGCCTTAATCGACATGGGCCAGCTCCTCGCCGGATGGGTTGGCCGCACGCAGGGTCCAGCCCTGCCCACTGGCCTGGCCTTCGATGCCGAGTGCGGCGAGGTCGGCCTGCCAGGCGCTGTCGGCCGGGGCCTTGCCGCCTTCGTCCAGGGGAGTGAGGCGCAGCACGCCCTCCTGATAATCCAGCGCCTCGACATTACCCGCGAGGAACGGCATGACCTGACCGGCGCCGTCGAGCAAAGCCGCCAGCCCCGAGCCGGCGCCACCCTGCCCGGCCTGCAGCTGCTGACGTGCTTGCTGCAGGGGGTTGAGCACTACCGGCAACTGCGGGAAGGCCATGCGTACCTGGGCGACCATGTGCGCACGCAACTGCTCACCCTCGTCGGCCAGGTGCGCGGCATAGAGGTTCAAGCCCAGGCACCAGATCACTGCCGCCGCGCCCCAGATCGCCAAGGTGCGTCCCAACGCTGGCGATTTCACTGGCCCGGCAAGCCCGCCAGCCAAATCGACCGACGACGCTGTATCGTCCTGCCGGGCGAACAGCCCGGCCACGCGGATACCATCGGCCTGCAGCCATGCCTGCAAGCGCGCCATCTGCGCAAGGCCCAGCCATGCCACGGCAACCTGCCCGTCAGCCTGGCGCGGCCCGTGCGCCACGTGGACCTGCCCGCCATCGCCGAGCACCAGGCCCTGGACCGCGCAGCCCACCGCCGCGCTCAACCGCTTGCCCGTCAGCGGTGGCAAGGCCAGGACCAGGGCCAGGCTGTCGTGCGTATGCAAGTGCAGGCGCCAGGATGCACCCTTGATCTCGCGCTGCAATTGCCCGCGTGTGGCCTGGCCGCTTCGCTCGGCCTGGCGGTAGTCCAACAGTGAGGCATCCTCCAGCTCCGCCAACGGCGGCAGCTGCACATCAACCAGCGTACTCATGCGCCCACCCGGCTCCAGATGACATCCGGCAACTGCCCCTCGCGCTGGCGCAGCAGCGCCTGCAGCGGGAGTTCGCGGCTGCCCAGGCGCGCCTGGCCGCGCAGGCGGAACCAGTCGCTGTTGATCCCCACCCGCACATTGGCCATGGCCAGTTGCGGCATGCGCAAACGGTTGACGAAATCGCCCCGGTTGATGAACCAGCGCCCACTGTCGCGCTCGGCCACCAGCGCCATGGCCTGCTGCAGCGACAGCCCCGGCACCTGCGCGGCAAGCACTTCGGCACTGGCAGTGTTGCCATTGATCCAGGTCAGCGCCGGCAGCACCGTGACGAATCGGCGCAGGCGTTGCAGGGCCTCTGCGTCCATGCCCTTGAGCCCGACCAGGGCATCGACGCTGCGCAGCATCGGGCGCCTGGCCGGCAACGGCTCGGCGGCAACGGCCGGCGAGGTCGCACGGCCGCCTTCCAGGCCTTGACCGGCACTGCCGGAGGATACCGGCGGACGCTGTGGGTAGCTGTCGATCACCTGCCCGGCAATGGCCGTGGCCAGCCGCTCGCCGATGCCGATCAGCGCGCACAGACGCTGGAAGGTCGCCAGCGCCTCGCTGTCCACCTGGCCATCGACCACCAGGTTGCGCAGGTTGAACTTGCCCTGCTCATCCTCCAACTGCCCGTCGAAGCGCACGCTACCGGACGGCACATCGCGCATCGGTCGCGTCCAGGGTTGTCCGCCACGTACCAGCGGATCGCGCAGGCGTTGTTCGAACAACACCCGACGGCTCAGCTGCAGGCCGCCCTCCAGGGCCCATTGCCCCTGCAGCGCCATCTGGCGGCTCTCCACCTGACGGGTCTGCAGCCCCTGGCGTTCGATCATGCCTGCGGCGATCACCGCCACCACCGCGGCAATCAACAGCGCACTGATCACGGCCATGCCTTCCTGGCGCGCCATGGCCGGTCACAACTGCCAGGAGCCGAGGTCGGCGTTCACCCCATCGCCCCCGGCCTGGCCGTCGGCGCCCAGGGAAAACACATCGATCTCGCCGTTGGCGCCCGGGTTCAGGTACTGGTAAGGGCGGCCCCAGGGGTCGTTGGGCAGGCGGTCGAGGTAGGCACGCCATTGGCCATCCTTGGCCTGCGCCGGCTTCTCCACCAACACCTTCAGGCCCTGGTTCTGGTTCGGGTAGGCGCCGTTGTCCAGGCGGTAC
The DNA here is from genome assembly GCF_057809275.1 of Pseudomonas sp. FG36. Lineage (NCBI taxonomy): Bacteria > Pseudomonadati > Pseudomonadota > Gammaproteobacteria > Pseudomonadales > Pseudomonadaceae > Pseudomonas > Pseudomonas sp. FG36. The sequence continues at coordinate 51,345 of NZ_JBMDJQ010000030.1, read as the reverse complement.
AGCTTCAGTGCCTGCATCAGCCCGCCGATGTCCTGGCGCGCCGCCGTGGCGCGGGCCTGGTCGGGGCGGTCGAGCACCTTGGGCACCACCATCGCCGCGAGGATCCCGAGGATCACCACCACCACCATGATCTCGATCAGGGTGAATCCCTGCTGGCGCAAGCGGCGGGCGGGAAGGTTGCGGCGGGCGATCTGCATCTCGGCATTCCTTGCGTGAGTTCGAATCGGGGGCCGATTGTGGCAAGGCGGTATGTCACGGATATTGAAAAAGCTCGGGAGTCGGCGTCGTCAAAGCGTCATCGGGCCGCTCTACAGTGCTGCTTTGCCTTGCGCGAAAGGTGCCCTGTGCGTGCCACCGAGGATGGTTTCACCCTGATCGAAGTGCTGGTGGCGTTGACCATCGTGGCGGTGGCCATGGCCGCCGCCGTGCGCGCCAGCGGCTTGATGACCCAAGGGAGCGGGCTGTTGCGCGACAAGGCGCTGGCCTTGCTCGCCGCCCAGGGACGCCTGGCCGAACTGCGCCTGGAAGGCAGCGCCAGGCCGGGCGTCAGGCAGTTCGAATGCGACCAGGGCCGGCTGCGCTTGCGCTGCGAGCAGCGCGTGTCGCGCTCGCCACAAGGGCTGCTGGAGGTGTCGCTGCAGGTGTTCGACCGCCAGCATGAAGGGCCGGCGCTGGCGCGGTTGCAGACGTTGCTCGGGGGCGCCGAGGCTGCGCCCGCCACGTAAGAAGCGGGCGTGCCCGCTCCCCCGTGGCGGGTACCCTCAGAACGCGTAGCGCGTGGTCAGCATGAAGTTGCGTGGGTCACCGTAGTAACCGCCGTTGTAGAAGCCCAGGTTGTTGAAGTACTTCTTGTCGGTGAGGTTGTTGCCGTTGAGGGTCACCGACAACTGATCGGTCACCTGGTACCGCGCCAGCGCATCGAGGGTCAGGTAGTTCGACTGGGTGTAGCGGATGGTCTCGCCCGCCGCCACCGGGCTGTCGAGGTCCTTCCAGATCTTGCTCTGCCAGTTGGCCGAGCCGCCCACGGTGAGCTTGTTCCACACCCCCGGCAGGCGGTAGGTGGTGGACAGGCGCAGCAGGTTCTCCGGCTCGATGGTGGAGATCTTGTCGCCCTCGCCATCGCGGGTGATGCGGTGGGTGAAGCCACCCTGCACATGCCAGTCCGGGGTCAGCTCGCCCGCCACTTCCAGCTCGAAGCCACGGGTCTTGGCGCCCTGGATCGCGCGGTAGATGCCACGGTTGGTGACCGGGTCGGTGCGGTCGAGCTCAGCGAGGTTGTCCTGGCGAACCTCGAACAGCGCCAGGCTGGCGTTGAGACGCCCGTCGTAGAACTCGCCCTTCAGGCCCAGCTCATAGGCGTCGCCCTCCTCCGGCTCGATCATCTTGCCGTTGGCGTCCTGCTCGGTCTCGTGCGGTTTGAAGATGCTGGTGTAGCTGCCATACACCGACCAGCTGTCGTCCAGGTCATAGACCACCCCGGCATAGGGTACGACCACGCCGTTCTTTTCCAGGTCCTGGGTCTTGCTGCGCTGGCCGCTGGTGGTGTCCAGGCGGGTGCTGTCGAGCTGCCAGTTGGACAGGCGACCACCGAGGATCACCGACAGTTTGTCGGTGGGCTTGAAGCGGCCGGTCAGGTAGGCCGCGTCTTCCTGCACACGGGTATCGACCTTCGACAGCGGACGCCCCCAGTCGGGTTCGCTGAACTCGCCGCGCCACTGGTAGATGTTGGCGCCCCCGAACAGGAACGGCCAGTTGCTTTCATGAGCGCGCACGTCACGGTGGGAAATACCCGCTACCAACTCGTGCTCACGCCCCAGCAACTGGAACGGGCCACTGGCATACAGGTCGTAGGCGTTCTGGTCGGTCTGGTAGCGGTAGCGGCCCAGCCACACGCCCATGCCGGCTCCCGTGGCGGCATCGGGGTAGCCACTGGCAGCCGAACCCAGGCGCATCGGCGCATCGGTCTCGCTGCGAGTGGCCGAGGCCTTGAGCGTCCAGTCGTTGGCCAGGCGCTGCTCGAGGGTGACGAACAGGTTGTCGGCGGTGTTGTCCCAGGCACTCCACTTGGCCCCGGGGTTGAACGAGCGCGACATGCCAAAACGGTTGCCCTGGCTGTCCAGCAAAGGTGTCGACGGCCCCCAGGACGAACCTTCCGGGCGGTTGCTCTGGCGGCTCAGGCCGACGCTGAGCAAGGTGTCATCGCTGAGGTCGGCCTCGACGATGCCGTACATCACCTGTTTCTTCTCGGACAGGTTGTCCATGAACGACTGGCCGTCCTCGTAGGCCGTGACCAGGCGCCCGCGCACGTTGCCGTCCGGCGTCAGCGCGCCGCCGATGTCGAACTCGCCACGGTAGGTGTCCCAGCTGCCGGCACCGAGCGATACATAGCCGGACAACTCGCGGGTCGGCCGCTTGCGCACCAGGTTGACGGTCGCCGACGGGCTGCCGAAGCCACTGAGCAGACCCGTGGCGCCACGCAGCACCTCGACCCGGTCGTAGATCACCAGGTCGGTCTGGTCGATGCCATTGCCGAAGCGGAAGGCCGCCGGGATGCCATCGACCTGGAAGTTGTCGATGTCGAAGCCACGGGCCTTGAAACTGGCGCGGTTGCTGTCGAGCTTGGTGACGGTGACGCCAGGCGTCTTGCCCAGCACATCGCTGATGCTGGTGAGGTTCTGGTCATCCATCTGCTGGCGGGTGATGACCGTGACCGACTGCGGCGTCTGCCGTGGCGACAAGGCCATGCGCGTGGCGGTGCGGCTGGCGCCGGTGGTGTAGGACCCGCTGCCTTCGGTGGTCTCGCCCAGCGCGGTATCGGTGATGGCGGTGGCGCCCAGCTCCAGGGTGCCCTTGCCGCTGGCGGTTTCCGCCCAGGCCGGGCCGGCCGGCGCGGCAAGGCTTGCCGCAAGGATGGCCAGTGCCAGCGGATGGCGCTGGCGGACGGTGGTGGCGTTCCCTGCCCTTTGAACCGTGTTCAGAGAGTGCTGTCGTTGCACGCTTGTCGACCCCTAGTTGTTGTGTCTGCTTGATGCAGGTAGGGCTAATCACTGGCGATTGTTGTGGTTGTGCGCCTGTTCTGCGACGGCTGCGGCGCATCCTAGGGTTTTTACGAATTTTTTACAATTGCGAATATTTCGCATTGATTGGATCCAGGCAAAGAAATGTAACAGCCTGCCATTCGGCAACCCCGGCGAACGCGACTAGGCTCAATCGCATGTGATGCCGGGCCCCTCTGACGGTTTGCGCCGCCATGTCGGAATCACTGTTGCCATGCAACGTCGACAATCAAGGAGGGGCTCATGACGGCTCTGCACACATTCCTTTTCACGCCTTTTCTCGGTACCAGCACCTGGTTGTGGCTGGTCTTCATCACCATCGTCATCGCCTTGCTGGTCCTCGACCTCGGTGTGCTGCACCGCCAGGACCGTGAGATCGAAATGCGCGAAAGCCTGCTGCTGTATTCGGGCTACTTCAGCGTCGGCGTGCTCTTCGGCGTATGGGTCTGGTATGAACTCGGGGCACAGCCGGCGCTGGAGTTCTATACGGGTTTCCTGGTCGAGCAGTCGTTGTCGATGGACAACGTGTTCGTCATGGCGATGATCTTCAGCTTCTTCGCCATCCCCCGCCGCTATCAGCACCGCGTGCTGTTCTGGGGCATCCTCGGAGTGGTGGTGCTACGGGCGATCATGATCGGCGTGGGCGCCGCGCTGGTGCAGCACTTCGCCTGGGTGCTGTATATCTTCGGCGCCTTCCTGCTGTTCACCGGGGTGAAGATGGCCCTGTCCAAGGATGACGCCCACCCGGACCTGGCCAACAACCCGGTGCTGCGCTTCGTGCGTCGGCACATGCGGGTAACCGACCAGCTGCATGGCCGGCACTTCTTCGTTCATCTCACGCCGCCCGGAACCGACCGCGCCATCCGCTATGCCACGCCGCTGTTCCTGGCCCTGGTGCTGATCGAGCTGGCCGACCTGGTGTTCGCCGTCGACAGCGTGCCGGCGATCTTCGCCATCACCCAGGACCCGTTCATCGTCTACACCTCGAACATCTTCGCCATCCTCGGCCTGCGCTCGCTGTACTTCGCCCTGGCGGCGCTGATGCACCGCTTCGTCTACCTCAAGTACGCGCTGGCGTTGGTGCTGATTTTCATCGGCTGCAAGATCTTCTGGCACGGGCTGGTGGGCAAGGTACCGGCCGGGATTTCGCTGGGGGTCACGTTCGGGCTGTTGCTCGGCGGCGTGCTGCTGTCGTTGCTGCGCACGCGCAATCAGCAGCAACCGGCCGAACAACAACCCGTGCAGGACGAACCACTGCCCACAGTGGACAAGCCGACAGCCATTGCCACCGACAGCAATCCCGAGAAGAAAGGCCCGCACCTGCGGGTCTGATCAGGGCGCGAGCCCCTCGACGATGATCACCTGCGCCATCGCCGCGCCCTGGCGATGGCGGCAGGCCTCCTGGTACAGGTCCGAGCGATAGCAGGCCACGGCCTGCTCATAGGAATCGAACTCGATCACCACGCTGCGCTGCGGCGTCGCCCGCCCCTCCAGCGCCTCGCTACGCCCGCCCCGGGCCAGGAAGCGCCCGCCGAAGGCGACGAACGCCGCCGGGGCGCGCTGGGTGTATTGCAGGTATTGCTCGGGGTCGGTGACGTCCACGTGGGCGATCCAGTAGGCCTTCATTCGTCGCGCTCCTGTTGCATGGTCAATTTCGTATTATGGTATACCATAAAACTTTCTTGACCAGCATGAGCGTGCAACATGGCCTTCAACAGCATCGAAGAACTCCTCGAGGACTATCGCCAGGGCCGGATGGTTCTGCTGGTGGACGACGAAGACCGGGAAAACGAAGGCGACCTGCTGATCGCCGCCGAGCGCTGCGACGCCCAGGCCATCAACTTCATGGCCCGCGAGGCGCGTGGCCTGATCTGCCTGACGCTGACCGACGAACACTGCCAGCGCCTGGGCCTGGAACAGATGGTGCCGAGCAACGCCAGCGTGTTCGGTACCGCCTTCACCGTGTCGATCGAGGCCGCCAGTGGCGTGACCACCGGTATTTCCGCCGCCGACCGGGCGCGCACCGTCGCCGCGGCCATGGCTGCCGACGCCCGACCCGAAGACCTTGTACAGCCCGGCCACATCTTCCCCCTGCGCGCCCGTGAAGGCGGCGTGCTGACCCGCGCCGGGCACACCGAGGCCGGTTGCGACCTGGCCCGCCTGGCAGGCTTCAGCCCGGCCTCGGTGATCGTCGAGGTGCTCAATGACGACGGCAGCATGGCCCGCCGGCCGGACCTGGAAGTGTTCGCCGCCCAGCATGGCATCAAGATCGGCACCATCGCCGACCTGATCCACTACCGGCTGAGCACCGAGCAGACCATCAAGCGCATCGGTGAACGCGCATTACCCACGGTGCACGGCGCGTTCCGCCTGGTCACCTACGAAGACCGCATCGAAGGCGGCGTGCACATGGCCATGGTCATGGGCGAGATCCGCCGCGAGCAGCCCACCCTGGTGCGCGTGCATGTGATCGACCCGCTGCGCGACCTGGTCGGCGCCGAGTACGCAGGCCCGGCCAACTGGACGCTGTGGGCGGCGCTGCAGAAGGTCGCCGAAGAAGGTGCCGGAGTGGTGGTGATCCTGGCCAACCATGAATCCTCTCAAGCTCTGCTTGAACGCGTGCCGCAATTGACTCAACCGGTACGGCCCTACCAGCGCGGCCAGTCGAAGGTCTACTCGGAGGTCGGCACCGGGGCGCAGATTCTCCAGGACCTGGGCGTAGGCAAGCTGCGTCACCTGGGGCCGCCGCTCAAGTACGCCGGGCTGGCCGGGTACGAGCTGGAGGTGGTGCAGAGCATTCCGTTCGAGGGCAATTGATTTCACGTGGCTGCAAGCACTGCCTGTCAGCTGGCTCCCACAGGGACCTCGCGATTCCTGAGACCCGCGCCGTATCTGTGGGAGCCGGCTTGCCGGCGATGGGCCGCAAAGCGGCCCTGTCGCCACGCGGAGTGATGGCCGGTCAGCGCCGACCTCTTGCGAAAAGTTTGGAATACCATAATATGACATTCCGTAGACCTTGATTCTGCCGGCCGCACCTACACTGACATGACGGCCACGCTCCACCCGTTTGACGCTGCTCCCCGAACATGATTGGCGGGCGACAGAAGCCCGCCTCGAATAACAAAAGCAACGAGGGCGTAACCATGCTGTTGAGCAAACGAGTAACCGCAGTGCTGTCCGCCAGCCTGCTGACCCTGGCCTGCCAGGCCACCCAGGCGGCCGACAGCCTGAACTTCGTCAGCTGGGGCGGGACCACCCAGGATGCGCAGAAGGCCACATGGGCCGACCCCTTCAGCAAGGCGTCCGGCATCAAGGTGGTGCAGGACGGCCCCACCGACTACGGCAAGCTCAAGGCCATGGTCGAAAGCGGCAACGTGCAGTGGGACGTGGTCGATGTCGAAGCCGACTTCGCCCTGCGCGCCGCCAGCGAAGGCCTGCTCGAACCCCTCGACTTCAAGCAGATCCAGCGCGACAAGATCGACCCGCGCTTCGTCTCCGACCATGGCGTCGGCTCGTTCTTCTTCTCCTTCGTGCTCGGCTACAACGAGGGCAAGCTCGGCGCCAACAAGCCGGTGGACTGGTCCGCCCTGTTCGACACCAAGACCTACCCCGGCAAGCGCGCCCTGTACAAGTGGCCCAGCCCCGGCGTGCTCGAACTGGCCCTGCTGGCCGACGGCGTGGCACCAGACAAACTCTACCCACTGGATCTGGACCGCGCCTTCAAGAAGCTCGACACCATCAAGAAAGACATCGTCTGGTGGGGCGGCGGCGCCCAGTCGCAGCAACTGCTGGCCTCGGGTGAAGCCTCGCTCGGGCAGTTCTGGAACGGCCGCGTGTATGCCTTGCAGCAGGACGGCGCGCCGGTCGGCGTGAGCTGGAAGCAGAACCTGGTCATGGCCGATTTCCTGGTCATCCCCAAGGGCGCGAAGAACAAGGACGCAGCCATGAAGTTCCTGGCCAACGCCAGCAGCGCCGAAGGCCAGGCCGAGTTCGCCAACAAGACCGCCTATGCCCCGGTCAACGTCGACAGCGTGGCCAAGCTCGACAAAGACCTGGCGCCGAACCTGCCGACCGCCTACGCCCAGGACCAGGTGACCCTGGACTTCGCCTACTGGGCGAAGAACGGCCAGGCCATCGCCGCCCGCTGGAATGAGTGGCTGGTCAAATGAAAGTCGCCATCAATGCCCTGCACAACGCGCAAGGTGCCCCCAGCGGCACCGGCGCTCCCGGGGCGGCCGAGCGTCGCCCGCCCATCAGCCAACGCTGGCGCGGCAGCCGCAACCTGCTGCCGGCGCTGCTGTTCCTTGGCCTGTTCTTCTTCGCCCCGCTGGTTGGCCTGCTGCTGCGTGGGGTGCTGGAGCCCGAGCCGGGCCTTGGCAACTATGCGCAGCTGTTCGCCAACTCGGCCTATGCCCGGGTACTGTTCAACACCTTCTCGGTGGCCGGCCTGGTCACCCTGATCAGCGTGCTGCTGGGCTTCCCGCTGGCCTGGGCAATCACCCTGGTGCCCAAGGGCTGGGGCCGCTGGCTGCTGAACATCGTGCTGCTGTCGATGTGGACCAGCCTGCTGGCGCGCACCTACTCGTGGCTGGTGCTGCTGCAGAGCTCGGGGGTGATCAACAAGGCGTTGATGGCCATGGGCATCATCGACGCCCCCTTGGAGATGGTGCACAACCTCACCGGCGTGGTGATCGGCATGAGCTACATCATGATCCCGTTCATCGTGCTGCCGTTGCAGGCGACCATGCACGCCATCGACCCGATGGTGCTGCAGGCCGGTTCCATCTGCGGCGCCAGCCCCTGGACCAACTTCTGGAAGGTGTTCCTGCCGCTGTGCCGCTCGGGGCTGTTCTCCGGCGCGCTGATGGTGTTCGTGATGTCGCTCGGTTACTACGTCACCCCGGCCCTGCTCGGCGGCGCGCAGAACATGATGCTGCCCGAGTTCATCATCCAGCAGGTGCAGTCGTTCCTCAACTGGGGCCTGGCCAGCGCCGCCGCCGCCCTGTTGGTGGTGATCACCCTGGTGCTCTTCTACCTGTACCTGAAGCTGCAGCCGGAGTCCCCGGTCGGCAACGCGAGGTAAACCGCCATGCTGCTTTCCCCCAATGCCATGGGTCGCCCGCTGCGCACCGGGCTGTACCTGACCACCGGGCTGATCGCCGCCTTCCTGCTGCTGCCGGTGGTGTTCATCATCCTGCTGTCGTTCGGCTCGTCACAGTGGCTGGTGTTCCCGCCACCGGGCTGGACCTTCAAGTGGTATGCGCAGTTCTTCGCCAACCCCGAGTGGATGGACGCGGCGCTGGCCAGCCTCAAGGTGGCGCTGCTCACCACCTTCGCCGCCGTGGCGCTCGGCCTGCCCACCGCCTTTGCCCTGGTGCGCGGTCGCTTCCCGGGCCGCGAGCTGCTGTACGGGCTGTTCACCATGCCGATGATCGTGCCCCTGGTGATCATCGCCGTGGCGGTTTACGCGCTGTTCCTCAAGCTGGGCTACACCGGCACCTTGTTCGCCTTCGTGGTGAGCCACGTGATCGTCGCCCTGCCCTTCACCATCATCTCGATCATCAACTCGCTCAAGTTGTTCGACCAGTCCATCGAGGACGCCGCGGTGATCTGCGGCGCCTCGCGCCTGCAGGCGATCGTCAAGGTGACCTTCCCGGCGATCCGCCCGGGGATGATCGCCGGCGGCCTGTTCGCCTTCCTGGTGTCGTGGGACGAGGTGGTGCTGAGCGTGATGATGGCCAGCCCCGACCTGCAGACCCTGCCGGTGAAGATGTGGACCACCCTGCGCCAGGACCTGAGCCCGGTGATCGCGGTGGCCTCGACGTTGCTGATCGGCCTGTCCCTGCTTGTGATGTTCATTGCCGCCGCCCTGCGCCGGCGCGCCGAAAACGCCTGACTGCCCGGAGACAATGACAATGAGTGCAGTGATCAAAGACGATACCCGCAACCAGACCCTGGTCAGCCTGCGCGGTCTGAACAAGCACTACGGCGACTTCACCGCCGTGGACAACCTCGACCTTGAGATCCAGGACGGCGAGTTCCTCACCTTCCTCGGCTCCAGCGGCTCGGGCAAGTCCACCACCCTGTCGATGCTGGCCGGCTTCGAAACGCCCAGCAGCGGCGAGATCCTCGTCGACGGCCAGTCGCTGGTCAACGTGCCGCCGCACAAGCGCGACATCGGCATGGTGTTCCAGCGCTACTCGCTGTTCCCGCACCTGAACGTGCGCGACAACATCGGCTTCCCCCTGGCCATCCGCAAGCTCGGCGCCGACGAGACCCGCAAGCGCGTGGAGGCGATGCTCAAGCTGGTACGCCTGGAACCCTTCGCCCACCGCAAGCCCTCGCAGATGTCCGGCGGCCAGCAGCAGCGCGTGGCGATCGCCCGGGCGCTGGTGTACGAGCCGCGCATCCTGCTGATGGACGAGCCGCTCGGCGCGCTGGACAAGAAGCTGCGCGAAGACCTGCAGGACGAACTGCGCCAGTTGCACCGGCGCCTGGGCATCACCATCGTCTACGTGACCCACGACCAGGAGGAGGCGATGCGCCTGTCCCAGCGCATCGCCATCTTCAGCCATGGCCGCATCGTCGGCCTGGGCACCGGCTACGACCTCTACCAGAACCCGCCGAATGCCTTCGTCGCCTCGTTCCTGGGCAACTCCAACTTCCTGCGTTTCACTGCCAGCGGCAACGGCGCTGGGCACTTCGAGGGCCAGCCGGTAACGGTGCGCCTGACCCCGGGCCTGGCCAACGGCCAGGAAGCGCTGATCATGGTGCGCCCGGAGAAAGCCCTGGCGCTGACCGTCGAACAGGCGGCGCGTGAACCCTTGCCGGCAGGCTGGAACGAAGTCACCGCCACGGTCGCCGAGCTGCTGTTCCTCGGCGAAAGCCAGACCTGCCACGTGGTCACCCAGGGCGGCACGGCGCTGACGGTCAAGGCGCTGTCCGCCGCGGGCATGCCCATGCAGCCGGGCGACCAGGTCAGGGTGCGCTGGGCCGTGGCGGATGCGTGCATCTACACCGACTGGGCCGAGAGCGACCTGAGCAAGGGCGCCGGGGCGCATTGAGCCAACCAGGGGCCGTAGCACGGCCCCTCACAGCAACAGGTTGCCCCGCTCCTCCTCGGTCAATTGCGCCTTGGCCCGCTCATCCAGCGCCCCTGCGCCCAACACCTGCACCGGGCTCTGGCGGTTGTACTGCGGGTTGAGGCTCGCCCCGTCCTGCCCCGGCACCAGCCGCTCGCCACCGAAGCCCAGCACCTGCACGGTGATCACCGATGGCTGGCGCTGGCGCGACGCGGCCTGTTGCTGGCGGCCCGCCTCCTCGGCAGCCTGGCTCGCCGACGACGCCGCGGCGCTGGCCGAAGCGATCGCCCCGGTATTCACCGAGGCCACCACCGGCATGCCCTTGGCATCGCCCTGCACCTGGATGTTGGCAGCGTTGACCACCTGCAGCGCGGCGATGTTGACGTTGCCCGACACGCGGATCCCCGCCTCGCCGGCATCGATGGTGCCCAACGGCGCGATCAGGTCGATATCCCCCGGCGCCACCTCGGCGATCGGGTTGAGCGTGGCAATACCGGCACCGGTGCTCGGCACGCTCGGCGCCAGGCCGACGTTGCCCCACAGGTCGTAAGTGCGCTTGGGCGGCGTGTACACCACGGTGGTCTTCGAGCCGCGACCGGCGTTGATGTCGCCCTGGGCCGACCAGCCGAGAATCGAGCCGCCGAAGGTGGTCATGATCCGGCTCTGGCCGAGCAGGATGCTGCCCTGGGAGTACAGCTGGATGTCGCCGCTGCCCTGGGTGATCACCCCGGCGGTGGACGGCGGCGCTTCGCCCTCGATGCCGAATACCTGCTGGCCACCCGGGGTCAGCACCTGGATGCCGCCGCCGAAATCGGTGTGGATGCCCGCGCCGCCGTAGAAGGTGGCGCTGCCGTCGTAGCGGATCGGATTGCCGGCCACGTCCTTGTCCGGGAACAGCGTGGCGATCGCCTGGCGACCGCGCAGGTAGCTGCCGGTACGCGGGCCGTTGACGTCGTTGTACTCGCGCCCGCCTTCGCGCAGCTCGCTGAAGTAGACCTGGCGGGCAAAGATGCGCTGCTGCTCGGCGGGCAAGGCGGCGAAATAGGCACGGCTTGCGGCGTTATCGCCGATGAAGCCGAAGCGTTCGCGCAGCCAGGCCTGCAGCTCCTGGTCGTAGACCTTGAACGGCTGGTCCGTCGGGGTCTGCTCCGTGCCCAGGTAACGCTCGAGCAGGCGGGTATAGTCCGGCCCGGTCTTGCCGGCGCCGACAACGATGGCGATGGCAGCGCCGTCGTTACCGCCACCGCTGCCATCGACCCGACCGACACTGTTGATCGCCGCCTCCTGATAAGCCGAGCCCACGCCCTGACCGGACTGGAACAGGTTGCCCCCGGCGATCACCTCCAGCTGACCGGGGCCAGCGACATTGAAGGTACTCAAGCGAATGTCGCGGCCGGCGCTGATCAGCGAGACATCCAACGCGTCACCATGGATGACAAGGTTGCCCGAAGAATGGATGTTGCCCTGATCCCCCGCCACCATGGCCGTCGCCCCGAAACGTTCAGTCCCCAGCGCCTTGCCGGCATAGACGATATCGCGCCCGGCCATCACCCGCACCGGCCCAGCGCCCTGGTACAGCTTGAGCCCGGTCCGCTGGTATTCAATGATCTCGCCGGTGTTCAAGCCGAGGATGTCCCCCGTCAAGGCGTAGAAACGCGCAGGCGCCTGCGGTCGCTGTCCGGCCCTGTAGGTGTTCAGCCCATAGGTGAACAACGGCGCCGTATCCAGGCTGGCGGCAACGTCCCCGCTCAGGTTGCCGGCCCGGTACACGAACGAGAAGTCCTGGCCCAACATGGCTGGTCGCTGCGGCGTGGCGATGGCTGACGTGTCGGTGCCGGTCTGGCTGATCACATAGCCACCGGCATAGATCGAATCACCCGCGATCAGTTGCAGGGCGCTGCGCGCGGACGGGGCGGTCATCAGCGAGTACACCGATGTCGCGACGCCCCGCTCACTGGCCGAACTGCCGTAGTACAGGCTGCCATTGGCCGCCGACACACGCAGCGCCGTCGGGTAAAACAGCCGCCCACCGTAGAGCGGCAGGTTGCGCCCTGGCCGGGCGTCGTCGATGTTGACCGGCGTGATATTGCCGCCCAAGGCCAGCAGGTCCACGGCGGTGGTCTCGCGCCACAGCGAGAACCAGCTGCTGCCCTGCCCGGCATAGCGCACACCGTTGCCGCCGACGAAGCCGGTCATGTTGAACTGCGGTACCCGGCCTGGGTCACCCACCCCCTGCACGACCAGGTCGCCCCGACTGTCCAGGCGCACGGCGGCATCGCCGGGCATGAGCGTCAGGCCACCCAGCGCCGCGGCCTTGGTCGAGGTATACGGGTCGTAGGCGCGCGACTCGCTACTGTCATTGAAGGCGAAGCTGCTGCCATACACCTGCCTGACCACCCCGACGCTGCCCGCCTGGACATTCAGGGCACCGCGCAGGTTGACCAGCGTACCGCCCAGGTCGGGGGTGACCCGCGCCATCTCCAGGGCCGCGGATGCCGGGTTGATGCCGCTGGCCACCCGCAGGTTCAGGTCGCCGCCGCCGGTCTGCACCAGGCGACCATCCTCGGCGATGCGGCCGCTGCCGCCGACCACCAGGTTCAAGCCCTGACTGCGCTCGGCCTCCACGCCCGCGCTGTTGCTGGCCTGCAGCAGGCCAGCCGAGCCACCCACGCCGACGTCCAGATTGCCACCGCCCAGGGTGCCGATGCCGGTGAAGCCCACCAGCCAAGGTTCGGCCACCGTGGCCTGGGGCTGCTGGGCGAAGGTACCGAAATTGACCCACCAGGCCGCCGGGGTATCGGCGCTGGGCTGTCCCTGGCGCCATAGCCAGTTGCCCACCGCGGCCGATGCCACTTGCGGCCTGGCGACGGCGCTGCCGGTCCTGGTCGCCACCAGGTTGCCCGTCAGGTCGCCTCCGGCGGCGATCCGCAGGTTGCCGCCCTGCTCCGGATACCAGGCGCGGTACAGGCTGGCAGTCAACGCTTCATAGGCCGTGCCGGCGCCGCCGAGCAGGCTGCCGTCGGCCAGCCGGCCACGGGCGACCTGGTAAGGATCGCTGCCGTCACGCAGCAACGACGGGGCCTGGGTGCCGGCGGTGTAGACGCCGAACAGCGAATCCATGCGCCAGTCACCGGCGCTGAGCAGGTCCAGATCGCCGGTTCCGGTACGCAGCACGCTGAACATCAAGGTCTGCGGCGTGACCTCGATACGCTCGGGCTCGGTGGGCACATCGATCTCCAGGCACCAGCCGGGGATGCTGCAGAATTCCATGTCGGCCTCGGCCACGGGGGTGCCGGGCTCCATGCCGAAGGTGTTGTCCGGCCCCCAGACCCAGATCTTCTTGCCGCCCAGCACCTTGTCCATGCACCAGCCGTCGATCTCGCACATCACCAGGTCTTCCGGCGCCACCGGGGTGCCCGGCTCCATGCCGAAAGTGTTGTCGGGGCCCCAGACCTTGATGACCTTGACCGCAGGCTCGCACCAGCCTTCGTTCTCGCACATCACCAGGTCCTCCGGTGCCACGGGGGTGCCCGGCTCCATGCCGAAGGTGTTGCGCTCCCCCCAGACCAGGCCGGTCCCCGAACCCTCGCCCCCCGTGCGTTTCTGTTGCGCAATGTAGTGCAGGTCGGCCAGGCGCAGCACGCCGGCATCGGTGTCGGGACGCGTGATGCGACTGTCGGCGGCTTCCAGGTCGGCGCCGGCCACCAGGCGCATCGACCAGGATTGCGAACCTTGCGGCAGCATCTGCGCCAGCGCCCAGTTGCGCCCCTGCTGGCCATTGCTTGCGGGGCGCAGCTCGATCAGATCTACGCCTGCGGCGAGCTTGACATCGGTGCCCGCCGGCAGCCGCGAGCCCACGGCCAGGGTGAGCGCGCTGCCTTGGGTCAGGCCGCCACTGGGCAGGGCAATGCCCTTGCTCCAGATACCGCCCTGCACGGCCACGCTGACTGGCAGGCGGCTGCCGGCGTCCAGGCGCGTGCCCGAACCCAGGGTGAGCGCCTCGCGCAGCAGCGTGCCAGCGGCGTACAACAGGTTGCCGCCAGCGTCGCGTACCGCGGCCTCGAGTACCGTGCCCGCGGGCAGGGTCAGCGGCGCCGACAAGCTCATGGCGCTGGGCAGGCGCAGGTTGGCCGGCAAGGTGGTGGCGGCGAACGGCAGGTCGAAATTGAGCAGGCTGCCTTCGGGGAACAGCGTGCCCTCGGCCAGCTCGACACCGCTGCGCGGGATCACCAGGTCGCTGTCGAAGGGCTGTTTACCAGGCACAAGCAACCAGCCCTTGCCGTCCGTGCGTGTGTCGTCGGTGGCCAGGTCCACCGGCATGAAGCCATCGCTGATGCTGCCATACACCTCCAGGTTGCCGCCGGCGCGCAGCACCAGGTTGCCCACCTCGCCCGAGCCGTGAACGGCAGTCCTTGGCGTCAACGGGTTGAGGCTGGCGTAGCGATGGCCGGACAGGTCCAGGTCGCCCTGCACCACCAGGTCGGTGCCGGCATCGACCGTGGCGATCTCCACGCCCGGTCGCAGGTGCAGGGCCTGGGCGTAGCGGGCGTTGTTCAGCCCGGCCAGGCGCACATCGAGCAGGTCGCGGTTGCGCAGCAGGTTGTCGATGAACAGCACACTCAGGTCGTGCTTGCGGGTCAAGTAGTCCTGGTCGATGAGCTGGATCGGCCGGCCACTGGCCGAGGTGCCGCCCGGCGCCGCGTCGGTGTAGCGCTGGTTGCCGATCACGGCGATGGAGCGCGCGCCGAGAATGTCCACCGGACCACGCACGTCGATGGCGATGTCGCCCGCCGTATCGCTGCCCAGGCGCGGGGCGATCAGCTCCAGGGTGCCCCGTGGCCGACCATCGCCCTGCCCGGAAGCAGTGCCGTGACGCAGGTCGATGCGCGCGCCGCTGGCCAGGGTCAACTGGCCCTGGCCGCTGTTGAGCTCGACCACGGCACGGTTCGGTGCATCGATGATCGCGCCGTAGCTGTCGACCCGCAGCACACTGCCGTGGGCGTCGAGCAACGCCCCGGCGCCGAGGGTCAGGCCACGTCCGGCGGCCAGGCGGATGCTGCCGACCTGCTCGCCGCTGGCATCGACATGGCCCTCGACCCTGAGCTGGCCATGATCCAGCGACACGTTGATCTGCCGTGCCTTGAGCTCGTCGCCGATCACCAGGTCGCCCTGCTTGATCTGGAAGCTGCGCGCGCCGAACACCTGGTCCCGGTTCAGGCGCTGGTTCAATCCGGTAAAGTCGTCCAGGTGCCGGGCACGGATATCGACTGCCCCGCCCGCGTAGGGGACCAGAGTGCCGGCGGCATCATACTGGCCGCTGGCCGCACCAAGAATCCGGCCGAGCAACTCGATGCCCCCGCCCTGCTCACCCAGGGCGATGGCGCTCAGGCGACCGGCGCGGTTGTTGCGGGCGCTGAGGTCGATCAGCGCGCCGGCGGCCTGGTGAATGTTGCCGAACTGGCTGCCGAGCACCAGCTCGCCGCCCCAGCTGTACTGGGTCACATCATTGAAGGTCAGGGTGCGCCCGGCCAGGTCCACCCGCGCGGCGTCGCCCAGACGCAGGTCGTCCACGGCCTGCAAGGTCAGGCGGCCGCTGGGCAGGCTGAAGGTGCCATCGACCAGAAGTTGTCGCGCCTTGAGACTCAACTCGGCCCCCAACGCCTCACGACCGCTGGCCAGCGTACCCGCACCGCCCTGCACACGCAGGGTGCCACCGGCCTCGATGCGGTTGAGCGAACCGGCGGTGCCGGTCCACAACGGCGTGTCCACCAGCAGGTCGCCACCGCTGTAGGCAAAGCCGCCGCCGGCCTGGTAGTCGCCACGGCGGTGATGAATCAGCAGGCTGCCTTTGTGGTTGGCCGTCACCTGGTGGCTGGCGTGCAGTTCCACGCGGCTGAAGCCCAGGATCTGGCGCGCCATCTCGACGCTGCCGTCGGGCTGGCTGTTGGCGCCATAGCCGAATTCCAGGTCTTTGACGCGGATGGCCAACACGCCATCGCCACTGCCGGCCCCACCCGCGATCGGCGCCCCTGCGGTGTTGCGGGCACTGCTCCAGATCAGACGCTCGGTGCGGATGGTCGCCTGGTCGCCGGCCAGACCACTGCCATGGATGGCCGGCACCCCGAGGACCAGGGCCTGCAGGCGGTTCTTGCCGGTTACCGGGTCGTAGGTGTCGAGCGCCGTGGTGCCGAAGAAGTTCAGCGAATCAGACGCCGCCAGCGTCAGGGTCTCCAGCGCCGGTACGCCATCGGCCGGGCTGCCCTGCAGCAGGCGGTCGAGCACCTGCTGGTTGAGGGTCAGGCCCTGACCCAGGACCCCGTTGGCCAGGGCCTGGGCCAGGGCCTCGGCGCTGCCGACGTTGATGCGCCCGACCGACAGGCCCAGGTGGCGGGTGCCGAAGGCCACGCCATCACCGAGACTGAAGGTCTTGTCGGTAGCGGCGAACAACGAGCCTTCCGAGTACAGCCGGGTGGTGCCCTGGCAACCGCCGGCACTGCAGCCGCCAATGACAATCGAGCCCGGTGCCCCGCTGGTGGTTAGCGGCGAGGACACCACTTCCAGTCGGCCATTGGACACCGCCAGCAAGGCGCGGCCATTGCTGTTGATGAAGTAGCCGTCATCGGCGCCGAAGGGCACCGCGCCACGGCCAAGGGTAACGATACCGGCCCCCTGCTCGACGACGATGCCACCGCGCGGATCGTTGGTGGTCAGGAACACCTCGCCGACCCGCAGCTCGGCGCCCGAACGCACCCAGATATCGCTGGTGCCTTCAAGGAAGGTCATCTGGTTGCCGCCTTGGCCGTAGAGCACATTGGCGCGGCCGCCCAAGGTCAGCCGGGGCGCCTGCAGGGCATTGAGCTCGCGGGCCGACAGCACCGCGATGTTCTCGCCATTGGCCTGGCCGGCGCCACCATCGGCCACCACTTCAAGGCCACGGGCGCCGAACACCGCCGCGCTGCCGGCATGACCGCCTTCGGCGGCGGCGAAGTTCACCCGACCGGCGACACGCAAGGTACTGGCGGCCTCGTTGTTGCCCTGCACCCGCAGGTTCAGCCACTTGCCATCGGCCTCGATCGCCGCGCGCGGCACGCCTTTGGCCACGGCATCGGCACGGGCGAAGGCGGCGTAGGAGGTTTCGTTGTACTGCGAATAGCGCCGCAGCACGTCGCCCGAGGTCACGATCACCTGGCTCGACAGCGGCTGGCGGATACCGGTGTTGGCCACCGACAGGCTGCCCGTGGTAGTCCAGGAGCCGTTGCGCATCGCCAGGCTGGCAGCGCTGCCCCCGGCCATGGCCAGGCCATTGAGCTCGACCCGGAACGCCCCCGGCAGCAGCGCAAAGCTGGCCGGCAGCAAGGTGTAGGTGCCCGCCGCCAGGCCAGGAACGCTGCCATCCAGGGTGATCTGCTGGCCGATCCCCGGCGCCGTCACGCCGGCCTCGCCGGTCACCGGTGCATAAGGGCCGGTGAAGCTCGGCACAATGGCGTAGACCGGGTTGCTGCCCAGCGTGGGCAGGACCAGGCGGCCCTCGCCATCGAGTTGCATCAGCGGATGGTAGCGGGCGTCGGTGGAGCCGCCACGCCCGGAGACGAAGCCGGCGCCGGTCAGCGTGCCGCCTCCGGACAGATCGATCAGCGCGTCCTGGCGGATGTCGATGGACTTGCCGTTGAGCGATACCCCATACAGGCTGTCGCCCGCCGCGCCCAGCAGCTTCACCGCCTGGCCACCGAACAGGTAGCTCAGGCCATCCACCGTCCCGCCGTAGGGCATGACCAGCCCTGCCGCGCTGACCGAGGTGATGCTGCCCGGCAGCAGGGTGACGGACTTGGTGCCCCCCGTTTCCTGCCCCAGCGACAGCCCGCCCAGGGGCGCTCGCAGCACACCGCCCTGCTCGACCTTGCCGGCGACCAACGCCAGCCGACCGAACACCGAGAACGGCTGGTCGGGCGTGCCTTGCCCAGCCCTGCCGATGCGCAAGGTGGCGTCGCTGCCCGTCTCGATCTGGCCGAAGGCGCCGGTGGTCGGGTAGATCTGCGCAGCGAGCAGTTCCAGGTCGGCATTGCTGCGCAGCAAGGTCCTGTCGGTGCCTTCGCCAACCTTGCCCAGTACCCGCAGGTCGCCTTGACTGCGCAGGCTGCCAAGGGCAAAACCACGGCGGTCGAAGTCCAGTACGCCACCGGCGGCCAGCGCCAGGCTGCCATGGGCGCCGAGGGTCACGGCGTCACGCAGGTCCAGCAGGTGGGCGTCGACCTGCAACAGCGCCGCGCTGCCTTGCGTCGACAGCCCGCCCTTGAGGGTCGGCCGGGTCGCCTGGTCGGCGCTGCGATGGTTGCTGCCGGCAAGCCGCACATAGGGCGCTTGCAGGTGGACGCGGGCGTCGCCGGCGCTCCCTTGGGCCAGCACCAGCGAGCCGGTGTACAGCTGCAGGCTGCGGGCCATGCGCAGGTCGAGGTCGCCGTCGAACGCCACCACGCCGTCGCTGAGCAGCGAGAGGCTGTCGAAGCCCCCTGCGTTGATCCTGGCGACGTCTAGCCTTCCCTGGCCATAGCGCAGCGTGCCGTCCTCGACGTTGGCCGCGCCCTGGGCAAGGACCAGCTCGCGGGGGGCCTTGACTGCGTCGACCAGGCTACCGTTGAGGTAGAGACCACTATCCAGCGCCACCTCCAGGCTGCCGCCTGCGGCGCCAAGGCCACCGGAGGCGGCGCTGAAGCTGCCGTTCAGGCGTAGCCCGTGGCTCGATGCCAGGCTGATGCGCCCACCGTTGCTGGCCATGGCCAGCGGCCCCTGGCCACGGATATCCAGCGTGGCCTGAGCACCATCGGCGCGCAGGCGAGCGCCCTCGGCCATGTCCAGGAACAGGTAGGCGCCGTTGCTGGTGCCCTGGTCATGGTCGATCTGCCCGCCGATGACGATGCTGCCGCCAGCGTCAACCCGCCCATAACGGCGACCTTGCGCATCCAGGGCGGTGACCGCCCGCCCGGACACATCGATCAGGGCCTGGTCACCCAGGCGGATCGAGCGCTGGTGCGCCCCTTCCGTCACGCCGGAGTCCATGGTCGGCAACCATTGCTGCAGCAAGCTGACACTGCCGCCCCAGGCATTGAGGGTACCGTTCAGGTTCAACTGCGCGGTGCTGGTCAGGCTGATGGACTGCAAGGGGTCGACGCTGATCGTCGCGCCGCGCCCGACCTCGAGCACCGCCGCTTCACGGCTCGCCTGGTCGAAGCGGCTATCACCCGCCGCCAGGGCCAGGCTCGCGCCGGCACGCGGCTCCAGCTTGCCAGCCACCGCGTTCTGCGCCAACAGCGGCGCCAACACGATCAGCGCCGGATCGCCGAGCGGCCGGCTGGCGTCGAGCTGCTCCACCGGCCGGGTGACGTCGATACGGCTGCCGGCGGCCACACTCAGGCCATGGTTGCCGGTGATGGCGTAATGCGCGAAACCACGGTTGAAGAAATCCTCGGCCAGGTGCACGCCGGTCTCGCCCTGCGCGCTGCCCCCCACGCTCACCCGCTCGGCGGCCACGGTCAGGGTGCCTGCGCCACTGCTGCCGTAACCGCGCAGTTCGCCGTCGAGGCGCATCCGGCCGGTCCCGGCGCTGTTCAACGCGCTGCTCTGCAAGGTCAGGTTGCCGCCACTGCCACCGAGCAGGCGGTTGGCTTCGCGGCGTACCACGCCGCCGGACACGTCCAGCACGCTGCCGCTGTCCAGCAACACATCACCGCTGCTGCGCAGGCTCAGGCTGCCACCGTTGCGCCAGGCGCGCTCACCTGGGTCAGTGCCCTCGCTGCGCAGACCGCTGACATCCAGGCGCACCCCGGCGGCCACGCCGACCTGCGCGCGCAGCCCTGCCGGGGTGGCCAGCGCCTGGTCCTGCAAGCTGGCGAGAACACGCTGGCGGAGCACATCGCCCAGGACCATCTGCCCGCCCCTGGCGGTAAGGTCGGCATTGACCTGGACCTGCGGGGCATAGAGGGTCAGGCTGCCGCCATCGGCCAGGCGCACGGCATCATCGACCTCGATGCGACGCTGGGCGGCAACGCTCAAACCACCTAGTTCCAATCCGTTGAGCCAGTCGCTGTCGAGTGCCAGCTGGCCACGGCGCCGCTCGTCCAAAGGTGCCTGCAGGCCGACGTCGGCGCTCTGCCCCCCGGTGCCCTGGCGTATCAGCACCTGCTGCATGACCGGGGTCAGGCTGAAGCCCAGCTCCTTGGCGTCGCTGAGGTAGCCGGGCACCTGTTGGCCGATCACCAGTTGCGCGCCCTGCGCCCGGGCGGTGTGCACCTGGCGATAGCCGTCGCGCCCGCGTATCGGCGCCTGCACCTGGCGCTCGTCCTGCCAGGTCTGGCCGATCAGCTGGCCGTCGAGCAGCGCGCTCTGGGTCGCCACCACCAGGCTGCCGGCGTCGCGCCCCACGGTATAACCCTGCTCGTAACGCTGGCCGGGGGCAATCAGCGGATTGTAGAAGGTGTGGGTCTGGTCCCAGCGCGCGCTGTGCGCCTCGTAGCCGTTGTACAGGCCGGTGTAGAGCAGGTCGCCCGGGGCCTTCGACAGTTCGTAAAGGCGACCGTCCTCACCGCGCAGCCAGCTTTGGCGGATGTAGCCGTCCTGCACCGCCAGGGTGCCGCCGGACAGGTTGATCTCGGCGCCAGCGCGGGTCACCAGGTCCTGGCCGGTGAAGGTCACCGTGCCGCCCTGGGCCATCCACTCGCCGACGCTGTGGTTGCGCGTGCCCAGGTAACCGCCCACCTCGAGCAGGCCACCGGCGGTGTACCAGCGCTCGCTGGCATAGCCGTTGATGCCTTTCTCGACATGCACCAGCTCACGCACGTCCACCCACACATCGCGGTTGATCAGGCCGCCCTTGTCACGGTTGCCGGCCGCATCGCGCTGTTCGTTGCCCTGCACATTGATCTTGATGACATTGCTTTCCATCGCCACCTTGACCCCGAGGGCCCCGGCCACGTCGATGCGCGCGCCATCATCCACCAGGCTGCGCAGCCCGGCGCTTACGGCCACCTGGCCGCCGGTGGCCAGGGTCAGGGCGCCTTCCTGGAAATGCACGGTGCCGCCGCTGACCACCTCCACCCGCGACTGCTCGGGGCGGTCGATGATCTTGCTCAGGTTGTCGAAGCGGCCCGTGGCATTGTTGCCGCTGACCCCATCCACACTCTGCCGCGAGGCCTCGCGCTGGCTGTCCAGGGCCTGACTGTCGTCGAGCAGTACGGCAGTGACGCTGCCCTTGCCGAAACTCACCGTGCCGCTGGCGTCACTGGCCGAGTTGAGCAGGTGGATGCTGCCGCGCCGGTCCACCGCAGTGCTGGCCAGGGCCACGCCATCCTGGCGCACGGCATGGCCAGTCAGGGTGATATCACCGCCCGCCGTCTGGATCAGTCCGTTGTTGATCACGCTGCCGGCGCTGCTGCCGGGCTTCAGGCTGCTGGCGACCTCGTTGCCACGGGTGGTGGAGAAGGCGTTGGCCTGGGTGCCCCTGCCCCGACGGATGTAGAAGTCGTC
This sequence comes from Pseudomonas sp. FG36, assembly GCF_057809275.1. NCBI lineage: Bacteria > Pseudomonadati > Pseudomonadota > Gammaproteobacteria > Pseudomonadales > Pseudomonadaceae > Pseudomonas > Pseudomonas sp. FG36. The sequence continues at coordinate 29,690 of NZ_JBMDJQ010000030.1, read as the reverse complement.
ACCGGCGGCAAGCGTTGCCTGGCCCTGGGGTGTGATGATCTGGCCTTCGTTGTTTACCTCGCTGCCCAGCAGCAGCACATAGCCGCCGCCCTCGGTGGAGGTGGCTGGGGCGCGGGTCTGCAGTTGCGCGCCCCGTTGCACCACGACCTTGCCGCCAGCCTGGGTGAAGGTGGCCTGGCTGCCGTTGCTGTCGACATACAGCCCACGCTCACGGAACTGCTCGTCGCTGACCTGCGCCGCCGCCGCCACCAGGTTGCGCACGTTGACCTGGCTGCTGCCGTTGAATACCACGCCATTGCGGTTGACCAGCATCACCATGCCCTGGGCCTCGATCTGGCCGTGGATCTGGCTCGGCCGGGCATTGGGGTCGTTGACCCGGTTGAGCACCGCCCACTGCGCCTGCTGGTCGAACTTGACCGTGGTGTCCCGGCCGACGTTGAAGGTCTCCCAGTTGAGGATCGCCTTGTCGGCGGTCTGTTCGATCAGCACCTGGGTCTTGCCGCCCACCTGGCTCTGCTGCGGCGCCTTGGCGTTCTGCCAACCCTTGGTCAACGGGTTCTCGTCGACCTTCAAGCCGCCCTCGCCCAGGCCGTTGGGCACGGTCTGCGGCTGCACCTGCGCCAGGGTGCGGCCGGCGGCCTGCGCCGCCTGCTGCGCGGCGATGGCGGCCACGGTGTTGTCGAGGTTGCCCAGGGAGCGCTGGAACCGTTGCTGCAGGCGCTGCTGCTGGGCCAGCGGTGGCGGCGCGCCGGGCAGCTGCACTTGGCCGCCTGCTGCGCCGCCACCGGCCGCGGGCGCGGCGCCCTTGGCCGCGAACCAGGCCGAGCTGAACGGCTGCGCGGCCTGGGCCGTGCCTGACAGCAACAGCAGCGCGATGGCCTGGGCCAGGGGCTTGAGCAGCATCGGCGCGTGGCCTGCAGGCTGGCGACGCCGGTGGGCGACGGTGGCTGGTAGGTCTGGCTGGTGCTGGCCGCGCGACATTGCAGGGTTCCTTGTGCAGGGTCATGGAAGGCAGGTCGGTGCGGCGGTGATGCCGCTTTGCCATAAGGCAGTCGGCCTGGGCGCGGACCGAAGCTTTGTCATGCAAAGTTCATCTGCCTGGGGTACGCGCACACGCGAAAACCGACGGTGCCGTGCCGGCCACCGTCGGTTGTCAGCCCGTTGCGGGCCTGGCGCTTCGCGTGACGCTTACAGACGGCCGATACCGTTGCAGACCGAAGCGTTGGCGATGTCGGTGCCTTCGTTGTAGCCGTTGTCCAGGAACACCTTCTTGATCTCGGCGGCGTAGGCGGCCGGCAGGCTGACGAAGGAGTGCTGGACGATGGTGGCGGCCTTGGCGCCGGTGTACAGGTCATTCAGGAAGCTGCGCACGGCAGTGGCGTCAGCCGCGGTCTGGTAGCACTGGCCGACCAGCAGGTTGGTGTAGCCAACGATCGGGTAGCCCGAAGTCGGTACCACGCCACCGGCGTTGAAGATCGGCACCCACTTGCTTGGGTCGGCGCGATCGGCGGCGGTGCTCGGGGCGACAGCGGTACCCAGGGCGGTGCGGGCGTTGGCGGCGGTTGGCAGCGGCGCGGTGCCGGCGGCCATGGCGTTCTTGCTGACACGGGCGACCACGGCGTTGTTGCCGGTGGCGACATAGTCAGGGCTGACGTAGCCGATGGTGCCATCGGTGGCGTTGACCGCGTTGACCACGTCGGCGCTGCCGGCGACGGCTTGCCAGGTGGCCGGTTCGCTACCGACGTTGGCAGTGGTGAAGGTGCTGCTGACCACGAAGGACGATGGGCAGGAGTCCGCCAGGAAGCGCGACAGCAGCTCGGTAGTGCCGCTGCTGCCGGAACGGTAGATCACCTTGATCGGGGTGGTGTCGGCGCTACCCAGCAGCTGGCCCCAGGTGGTGGTGGTGCCGGAGAACACGGCGCACAGCTGGGTACCGGTCAGTTGCAGGTTGGTCACGCCCGACTTCTTGTAAGGGATGGCGACAGAAGTGCCCACGGACGGGATCTGTACCAGTTTGCCCCAGGTGGCGGCCTTGTTGCTGTTGTAGGTCGACAGCTCGGAAGCGCTCAGCACCGAGTCGCTGCCGGCGAAGTCGACGTTGGTGCCGGCTGGCTGGTTGATCGAGGCCGCTGCGTTGGTCAGGAACGCCGTCTTGCCGCCACCGCTGCCGACACCGGTGTAGCTGAAGTCGGCCGGCAGCAGGCGCGGCAGGCTCGAGGTGCCGTTGTAGAGGTTTTCCGGCAGGGTGGCGCCGCCACCGACAACAGCAGCCATGGATTGGGCCGAAGCCAGGGTAGCAGCCACCAGGGAGGCGGCGATCACAGTACGCTTAAACATGAAGCAATCTCCTATCGTCGTGTTCATACGTTGAGTGGGTCGCGCATTGCCGTGGCCACAGGCCGTATACCCTGATCCAGAGGGGCTGAGGCCTGTCCACGGGCCAACATTCGCAGCTTGTGGTGACAGGCAAAGGAAAAAACATCGGGAGTTCGACGGGGAAAGACTCGGGTGTCGGAGGGCGCTTTTCGGGCTTGCAGCGGGCTGGCCATGAGCCGGCGCAGGCGGTACGGGAGGGGACGGTCCGGAGGATCGCGGATCAGGCACTCGGGAGTTTGGCCAAGGGGAGAAAAAACAGTGCGCCAGTGCCGGCCACTTCACAGTGGCCGGTTGGTCATTGCCGGGTCTTCAGGGCGCGGCCACCTCGCTGGGCGATGCCAGTTGCAGGAGCTCGCTGGTATAGGTCCACTCTTCCTGGACCTTGTCCGGATGCTCGTTCAGGCGGATGCCATAGGACGGGATGATCTGCTTGATCTTCGCCTGCCACTCAGGCGTGGCCACCTTGTCCTTGAACACCTTGTTCAGCAGATCGAGCATGATCGGCGGCGCGGTCGAGGCGCCCGGCGAGGCGCCGAGCAACCCGGCGATGCTGCCGTCCTTGGCGGTGACCACCTCGGTGCCCAGCTTCAGCACCCCGCCCAGGTTGTCGTCCTTCTTGATGATCTGCACCCGCTGCCCGGCCTGCCACAGGCGCCAGTCTTCCTTCTTCGCTTCAGGGAAGTAGGTCTGCAGGGCGGCGAAGCGGTCATCATCGGACTGCATCAACTGGCCGATCAGGTATTGCACCAGGTCGAACTCGCGCACCCCCACCCGCACCATCGGCCAGGTGTTGTGCAGCGACATGCTGGCGAACAGGTCGAGCAGCGAGCCCTCCTTGAGGAACTTGGTGGAGAAGGTGGCGAACGGCCCGAACAGGATCATGCGCTTGCCGTCGAGCACCCGAGTGTCCAGGTGCGGCACCGACATGGGCGGCGCGCCGGTGGCGGCGATGCCGTAGGCCTTGGCCATATGGCGCTGGGCGATGGCCGGGTTGTCGGTGACCAGGAACGAGCCGCCCACCGGGAAGCCGGCGTAGTCCTTGGCCTCGTCGATACCTGACTTCTGCAGCAGGTGCAGCGCGGCGCCGCCGGCACCGATGAACAGGAACTTGGCGTCGGTGGTCGCGGTGCCGCCGTCCTTGAGGTTCTTGTACTCGACGTGCCAGCTGCCGTCGTCGTTACGGGTGATGTCCTGCACCTCGCTGGACAGCTTGAGGTCGAAGTTCGGCCGGGTCTGCAGGTAGCCCACGTACTGGCGGGTGATCTCGCCGAAATTGACATCGGTGCCGATCGGCGTCCAGGTGACGGCGAGCTTCTGATTGGGGTCACGCCCTTGCATCATCAGCGGCACCCATTTGGCGATCTGCGCGTGGTCCTCGGAATACTGCATCGGCTTGAACAGCGGGCTGGCCTGCAACGCCTCGTAGCGCTTCTTGAGGAAGCGGATGTTGTCGTCGCCCCAGACGAAACTCATGTGCGGGGTGGTGTTGATGAACGAACGCGGGTTCTTCAGCACGCCCTGCTTGACCTGCCAGGCGAGGAACTGACGGGTGACCTGGAACGACTCGTTGATCTCCACCGCCTTGCTGATGTCGATCTTGCCGTCCTTCTCCGGCGTGTAGTTGAGTTCGGCCAGCGCCGAGTGGCCGGTGCCGGCGTTGTTCCAGCCGTTGGAGCTCTCCTCGGCCACCTTGTCCAGGCGCTCGACCATCTGCATCGACCAGCCCGGCTCCAGCTCGTTGAGCCACACCGCCAGGGTGGAACTCATGATGCCGCCGCCCACCAGCAGCACATCGACGCGCTTGCTGTCGGCGGCCTGGGCATGTAGCCCCAGGGCCAAGGTGAGGGCCGCCAATGCCCATCTGGGCGTTTTTTGGATGTTCATGTGCTCTCCCGTTTTGGTCATTCCGTGCGCCTGGAGGACAAGCTTAGCCGAGTGTTTTGCTCGGGCATGGTCGCAGTGTTTACTGGCCCCTTGCCCCGCGACAAGGCCAGTAGCGCGAGTTCGATAATCGCCCGTTTTCAACCCTCCAGGATTTGACGAAACTAACCAGATAGTTCAAATATCGAACTATTCAAAAACAACAAAGCGATACCCGCCATGACACCCCGAATCCTCATGCTCAACGGCCCCAACCTCAACCTGCTGGGCACCCGCGAACCCGCTCAGTACGGCCATGAAACCCTCGCCGACCTGGCCAGCCTGTGCGCCGGCAGCGCTCGCGAGCTGGGCCTGGAACTGGAGTTCCGCCAGACCAACCACGAAGGCGAGCTGCTCGACTGGATTCACGCCGCCCGTGGCCGCTGCCACGGCATCGTGATCAACCCCGCCGCCTGGACCCACACCTCGGTAGCCATCCGCGATGCCCTGGTGGCCTGCGAGCTGCCGGTGATCGAGGTGCACCTGTCCAACGTGCACAAGCGCGAGCCGTTCCGCCATCTGTCGTTTGTCTCCAGCATCGCCGTGGGAGTCATTTGCGGCCTTGGCAGCCAGGGCTACCGCATGGCCCTGGGCTACTTCAGCGAACAGCTGCGCGAGCACGCGGCATGAGCGCCCAAGGTATCCTTGCCGGCCTCATCGGCCGTGGCATCCAGGCTTCGCGCACGCCGGCGTTGCACGAACACGAAGGCGACGCCCAGGCGCTGCGCTACCTGTACCGGCTGATCGACGCCGACCAGCTGGGCCTGGACGACAGCGCCCTGCCCGAGTTGCTCGACGCGGCCCAGCGCACCGGGTTCAGCGGACTCAACATCACCTACCCGTTCAAGCAGGCGATCCTGCCGTTGCTCGACGAACTGTCGGACGAGGCCCGTGGCATCGGCGCGGTGAACACCGTGGTGCTGCGCGATGGCAGGCGGGTCGGCCACAACACCGACTGCCTGGGCTTCGCCGAAGGTCTGCGCCGGGGCTTGCCCGGCGTGGCCAGACGGCGCGTGGTGCAGTTGGGCGCGGGAGGCGCGGGCGCGGCGGTGGCTCACGCACTGTTGGCCGAAGGCGTCGAGCAACTGCATGTGTTCGAGGTGGACCCGGCCCGTGCCCAGGCGCTGGTGGATAATCTCATGCAGCGCTTCGGCGCTGGCCGTGCCATGCTCGGCAGCGATCTGGGCGAGACCCTGGCCGGCGCCGATGGCCTGGTCAACACCACGCCGGTGGGCATGGCCAAGCTGCCGGGCACTCCCTTGCCGCCGGCGTTGCTGCACGCACGGCTATGGGTGGCGGAGATCATCTATTTCCCGCTGGAGACCGAGTTGTTGCGCCAGGCCCGGGCCCTGGGCTGCCGCACCCTCGATGGCGGCACCATGGCGGTGTTCCAGGCGGTCAAGGCGTTCGAGTTGTTCAGTGGACGCCCGGCGGATGCCGCGCGGATGCAGGCGCATTTCGCCAGGTTCTAGTCGCCAGGTAGTTAATTGCGGGGCAAGCCCGCTCCCACGAACGAGGGAGCAAGGCTGCCCCGCGCCTGCATTCAGGCCTTGATGTAACGCATCACCGCCTCGCAGATCACCTGCTTGTGGCGTTGCTTGATCTGCTCGTCGGACAGGTCGATCTGGAAGATGTCGCCAAAGGTATGGCGGTTGGACACCCGGTAGAAGCAGAACGAGCTCATCAGCATATGCAGGTCGATCACTTCGATGCCGGGGCGGAACACGCCCTGGGCAACGCCACGGGCGAGGATCTTGCCCAGCGCGTCGAGCACCATGCTGCTCATCTCGCGGATCACCGGCGACTGCTTGACGTACTCGCCGTAGTGGATGTTCTCGGTGCAGACGATGCGCACGAAATCGACGTTGTTGGCGTGGTGGTCGAAGGTGAACTCCACCAGGCGCTGGATCGCCTGCTCGGGCGCCAGCGAGTCGAGGTCCAGGCTGTGCTCGGTCTTGCGGATGTCGCCGTAGAGCTTGACCAGGCACTCGACGTACAACTGCTCCTTGCTGCCGAAGTAGTAGTAGATCATGCGCTTGGAGGTAGCGGTGCGCTCGGCGATGGCATCGACCCGGGCACCCGCCAGGCCCTGCTGGACGAACTCGGTGATGGCGGCCTGGAGAATGTTCTCGCGGGTCTTTTCCGGATTGTTCTTGCGCGTCTTGCGCAGGCCTTCGACTTCAGGCTTGACGACCGAATCACTCATACCGACTCACAGGCTCGTTGTAGTAATCCGGGCGATTATCCGTGAGCCGGGCGATGCTGGGAAGCGCGGTGTTGGTCGGCTGCGCAGGTTTGACCTAGCGGCCCCGTCGCCGGGCAAGGGCCTGGCTCACAACACCACCTTGCGCCCTGCCCCGCTGCGCGCCTTGGCCATTGCTGCCAGGCGCACCGCCACGTTGGCCGCGCCATAGCCGGCATAGCCGCCCTTGCGCTGCAGGACCTCGAAGAAGAAGCGCCCTTCGAACGGCTCGGTGTACACGTGGAACAGCTCGCCGCCCTGGGCATCACGGTCGTACAGCACGTTGTAGTACGCCAGCTCGCTGAGGAACTCGTCGTCGAAGTCGAAGCGCGCCGCCAGGTCGTCGTAGTAGTTCAGCGGGATCTCCAGCAACGGCACGCCGGCCTCCTTGGCCCTGGCCACCTCGCGGAAGATGTCGTCGCAGTCGAAGGCGACGTGATGCACACCAGAGCCGCGATAGCTGTCCAGGGCATGGGCGATGGCGGTGTTGCGGTTCTCCGAGATGTTCAGTGGCAAACGCAGGGTGCCGCAGTGGCTACGCAGGGCACGGCTCTTGACCAGGCCATAGGGGTCGGGCAACACCACCTCGTCGTCGGCGGTGAAGTCGAACAGGCTCTTGTAGAACAGTACCCAACTGTCCAGGGCCTCGGCCGGCAACGCCAGGGCCATGTGGTCGATTCGCTTGAGGCCACCACTGGCGCGGGCTGTCGGGTCCAGGCGGAAATCGGTGTCGTAGAGGGTCTGGCCGTTGCCATCGGGCTGCACCAGGTACAACAGGCTGCCATCTGGTGCTCGCACCGCCGGGATCTCGCGCTCGTTGGGGCCGACCAGGCCGCGGAACGGCTGGCCACGGTAGGCCATGGCGCGCTGCAGGGCGTCCTGGCCAGCGTTGACCCGCAAAGCGGTAGCGCACAGCGACGGGCCATGGGCTTCGAAGAAGTTGTGGGCAAACGAATAAGGTTCGCCATTGAGGACGATGTTGATATCGCCCTGGCGCAGCAGACGCACGGCCTTGCTGCGGTGCTCGCCCGCTTCGGCGAAGCCCAGCCGCTTGAGCCATGCGCCCAGGCGTGCGCCGACCGCCTCGTCGACGGCGAACTCGAGGAACTCCACGCCGTCGTAGCGGCTGGCGGCCGGCGGCGCGAACAGCACGCCCGGCTCGACCGCCCGCGCCTCGCGCTCGAGCTGACGGCGGGTCTTTTCCTCCAGGTACAGCAGCGAGCGCAGGCCATCGGCGGCGTTCTGCCGGGGTGGCGCTGCGCGGAAACCGTCATTGAAGATCTCCAGCGACAGCGGGCCGCGATAGCCGCTGGCCAGGATCGGCGCGAGGAAGCCCGCCAGGTCCATTTCCCCCTGCCCGGGGAAGCAGCGGAAGTGCCGGCTCCACTCCAGCACGTCCATGGCCAGGATCGGCGCGTCGGCCATCTGCACGAAGAAGACCTTCTCGCCGGGGATATCGCGGATGCCGCTGGGGTCGCCCTTGAGCGACAGCGTATGGAAGCTGTCGAGGATCACCCCCAGCGCCGGGTGGTCGGCCTGGCGCACCAGGTTCCACACCTGTTGCCAGGTATTGATGTGGCGGCCCCAGGCCAGGGCCTCGTAGCCGATGCGCAGGCCCCGCGCGCCAGCATGCTCGGCGAGCAGGCGCAGGTCGTCCACCAGTAGCTGTTCATCGCCCAGGGCGTCTGGCTGGACATTGCTGCACACCAGCACTAGGTCGGTGCCCAGTTCCTGCATCAGGTCGAACTTGCGCTCGGCGCGGTCGAGGTTCTTGCGCAGGCGGTCGCGGCGGCAGCCCTCGAAATCGCGGAACGGCTGGAACAGGGTGATGGCCAGCCCCAGGTCGGCGCACAACTGGCGCACCTCGCGGGGGCTGCCGGCGTAGTACAGCAGGTCGTTCTCGAAGATCTCGACGCCGTCGAAACCAGCGGCGGCGATGGCTTCGAGTTTTTCCGGCAGGGTGCCGCTCAAGGAAACGGTGGCGATCGAACGGTGCATGGCGGGTGTTCCTTGTTATTGAGTGAGGCCTGGCACGATCGATTATTCGCAGGTAAAGTCGCCCCGGCAACGAACTTTGTACGGAATAGTTAGTTTTTGTTCGATTACCGAACAAAACCCGTTCCAGCGAATTGCTTCACCCACCCCCGTGAACAACCATGAACACCAGTCGCAGGCCCGCCAGCCCTTCTCGCCGCCACGCCGGTCGTTCGGCGGAACCTGCGCTGCACTACCCAACGTCACCACATAATAAGTTCAAGAAAACGGGTACCGAACTATGCACACCTTGCTCGCCCTGCGATCCGCGCCGCCTCGTTCGTCTTCTCCACACAGCCCCTGCCCGCGCCTCAAGCGCTGACCAATCCGGCCCCTGACAAGAACAACGGAGACAACATGGCCCGCTCAAGCTCCCAAGCCAAGAAAGCCACCGCCAGCGGATGGATCGGCTCTGCCCTCGAGTACTACGACTTCTTCATCTACGCCCAGGCCGCGGCGCTGATCTTCCCGCAGATCTTCTTCCCGTCCGCCGACCCGAAGATGGCCATCATCGCCTCGCTGGCCACCTACGGCGTGGGTTACCTGGCGCGCCCGGTCGGCGCCTTCGTGCTTGGCCACTGGGGCGACACCCGCGGGCGCAAGAATGTGCTGCTGCTGTGCATGTTCCTCATGGGCCTGTCGACCATGGCCGTGGGCCTGCTGCCGACCTACCACGATGTCGGCCTGCTGGCCCCGGCGCTGCTGGTATTGCTGCGCCTGGTCCAGGGCTTCGCCGTGGCCGGCGAGATCTCCGGCGCCAGCTCGATGATCATGGAACACGCGCCGTTCGGCCGCCGTGGCTACTACGCCAGCTACACCCTGCAAGGGGTGCAGGCCGGCCAGGTGATGGCCGCCGCGGTGTTCCTGCCGCTGGCCTACTTCATGCCTAGCGAGGCCTTCAACGACTGGGGCTGGCGCATTCCGTTCCTGATGAGCGCGCTGGTGCTGGTGGCTGGTTTCATCATCCGCAAGGAGGTCCACGAGACCCCGGCCTTCGTCCAGGAAGAGCAACAGGACAAGGTGGCCAAGTCGCCGATCAGCGAGGCCTTCCGCCACAGCTGGAAGCACATGGTGCTGGTGATGTTCATGGCGCTGATGAACGTGATCCCGGTGGTCGCCACCATCTTCGGCGCCGCCTACGCGGTGCAGCCGGCCTATGGCATCGGCTTCGACAAGAGCGTGTACCTGTGGATCCCGGTGGTGGGCAACATCGTCGCGGTGCTGGTGATCCCCTTCGTCGGCAACCTCAGCGACAGGATCGGCCGGCGCCCGACCATGATCGCCGGTTGCCTGGGCTCGGGCCTGCTGGCGTTCGTCTACCTGTATGCGATCAGCATCCAGAACGTGCCGCTGGCCTTCGCCGCCTCGATCATCATGTGGGGCATGGTCTACCAGGGCTACAACGCGGTGTTCCCGAGCTTCTATCCGGAGCTGTTCCACACCCGCTACCGGGTCTCGGCCATGGCCATCGCGCAGAACCTCGGCACCATGATCACCGCCATGCTGCCGGCGTTGTTCGCCGCAGTCGCGCCGCCGGGTTCGGACAATATCCCGCTGGTGGTCGGCGGGCTGGCGTTCCTCATCACCTGCGTGTGCGCGCTGGCCGCCTACCTGGCACCGGAAACCCACCGGCTGGCAATGGAAGACCTGGGCAACCCGCAGGCACAACCCATGGCGCGGGAAGCCTATGAAGCGAGCCGCAAGGGCAGCCTGAAAGCGTTCGGCCACTGACATCGGCAGTGCCGAAAAAAAGACGCCTCGTCAGAGGCGTCAAGACATTCACCAGCAACCAAAGGAGCACAGGGGCTTCTCAAGGTGAATCCGGGTGGTTCAGAGAATCGACAACGGGTACTCGACGATCACCCGCACCTCGTCCAGGTCCGACTCGAAGGCCGTCGCCCGGGTGGTGGCCTGGCGCACGCGCAGTGCCAGGTCCTTGGCCGCGCCGGTCTGCACCACGTACTTGACCTCGATGTCGCGCTCCCAGCGCTTCTGCTCGGTGAGCGGGTCGCCGTTGCCGTCGCGGCGCATGTAGTAGGCGTTGGCATGGCTGTAGTCGGCATCGCTGCCACGGCCATAGCGGGTCATGAACGACAGCCCCGGTACACCGTAGGCGGCCATGTTCAAGTCATAGCGCAGCATCCATGAGCGCTCTTTCGGCGAGTTGAAGTCGCTGTACTGGATGGAGTTGTCGAGGAAGATCGAATCGGACTGGCGCAGGTAGTCGAAGTCGTCATCGCCGTTGTTGCGCTGGTGGGTCAGTGCCAGGATATGGGCGCCGTAGCGCACGCCGAGCTTGGCGCTCCAGATGTCGTTGTCGAACTGGCCCAGGCGCTGCCGCCCTTCGTCCCTGGCGTTGTAGAAATTGAACCCGCCGATCAGCGCCAGCTCGTCAGACAACGGCCAGGTCACGCTGGTGCCGGCGTAGTACTGGTTCCACACATCCTTCAAGCGACTGCCGAACAGGCTGACGCTGACGTTTTCGTTGATCGCGTAGTCGCCACCGCCGTAGGCGATCCACGGCGAATCCACCGGGCCGCCGTAGAACGTCACGAAGTTGTCGCGCAAGTCGCTGGACACCGGCTGGCTCATGGCGTGCAGGCGCCCGCCCTGCAGCGTCAGGCCTTGCACACTGGTGTTCTCCAGGGTCACGCCACGAAAGCTTTCCGGCAACAGCCGCGAGTCGCCGGCCGCCACCACCGGGTTGACCGGGAACACATCGCCCACCCGCAGCACGGTGTCGAACAGGCGCACCTTGGCCGCGCCGCCGAGCTTGCTGTATTCGTCGCGGGCCTGGCCATCGCGGTCCACCGGCAGCACGTCGAACGAGCTGCGCCCACCGTTGCGCCCGCCACCGGTGTCGAGCTTGAGCCCGAGCATGGCGAAGGCGTCCACCCCGACGCCCACCGTGCCTTGGGTGAAACCGGATTCGAAGCGGGTGATCACGGCATGGGCCCAAGCCTCGGAGTAGCCATTGCCGCTGTCCTTGCCGCTGTTGTAGGTGGGGGCCGGGCCATCGCGATGGTCGCGATTGAAATAGTAATTGCGGTTGAGCACGCTCAGGCGGCTGCCCTCGATGAAACCTTCCTTCTGCTCTTCTGCGGCCCAGGCCGCCGGGCCGAAGCCGGCCAGCGCCACCAGGGCGGCCAGGGAAAGTGTTGGATTGCTCTTCATCCACTGCTCCTTCGATTGCGGCTGTTCTTGTTGTCAGGCCCTGGCGCTGGAGCATCCCTGGTCTGGCCAGATGCGCACGCACCCAGCCCCATTGGCCGAGCCTGATGCTCGCCGCTGACGGATAACGGGAAGGTGATGGGGGCATTACAATCGTGTCATGCGCAGCCGGGGGACCTGCGCGCACGCCCAGCTTTCATATCTGTAACCCGGCCGTCATGCCCCTGTTGGCCGGGCATCGCTAGCGTGGTCTGCGAAACGAACCTTTCGGAGGCACGACCATGCTACGACCGACCCTGACCGCCGCCCTGCTGGCGCTTTCCCTCTCGACCCAGGCCAGCGGCTTTTCCAGGCTGGACAGCGAACAGCTGCTGGCGGACCACCAGCAGGCCGTGGCGGCCTATGCGGCCAAACAGGCGAAGCCCATGCCGGAGATCGTCGACTACCGCTACGGCATGAAGCTCGACGTTGCCCGCCTCGTGCGCCAATCGGGCGACCCGCGCACCTGCGAGGTGGTGCCGCGGCTGATGACCTTCGAAGATAGCCAGGGCACCTTGCGCACCGTACGCTACGCGGTGCAGTCGCAGTGCATCAACAACAAGTAGTTCAGCCGCGCAGCCCGTCCACCAGTTGCAGGCTGTTGCGCCCGCTGCGCTTGGAGGCGTACAGCAGCACGTCGCCTTGCTCGATCAACGCCGCCAGGCTGGCCGGTGGGCGGTCGAACAGGTTGGCGCCAATGCTCAGGGTCACCGCCTCGGGGGTGCGGAACGACTGTTCGGCGGTGGCCTGGAACTGCTGGCGCAAGGCTTCGGCCAGGCGCTGGATGGCGTCGCGCGAAGCCCCGGTCAGGAGGATGACGAACTCGTCGCCACCCAGCCGTGCGGCGATCGCCCGCTCCGGCAGCATGGCCCGGATCATCTCGCTCAAGGCCACCAGCAGACGGTCGCCAGCGGCATGCCCATGCAGGTCGTTGACCAGCTTGAAGTGGTCGATGTCGATCAGCAGCAAGGCCCCGGGGTTTGCCGGGGAAACCTCGTTGAACAGGCCCGCCGCGCGCATTTCCAGGGCACGGCGGTTGTACAGCGCGGTCAGCGGATCGCGCGCGGCCAGGCGCTCGATGCGCTCCTCGCGGCGGTAGCGCACGGTGCCGGTCATCGACAGGGCGATCAGCATGATCGCCATGGCCCCCTCCACCAGCGACACCTGGATGATCTGCCCGCGAAACGCGGTCAGGTCGATCAGCGTTCCCGGCAGCAGCGCCGGCAGCGTCTTGGCCAGGTAGAACAGCCCGTGCAGCAGCAGGATGCAGCGCAACTGCACCGCGCCGACGCTGAACGATTTGCCGTGCGGGCGCAGCAACGCGCTGGCGTACAGGGTGAACGCGGCGACCAGCAGCGAGTTGGCCACTAGGAAGGTCTTCGACCAGGTGGGCCACTGCGGCAGCAGCAGCAAGCTCAGCCAGGCCAGCGGGGCCAGGTAGCAGAGCCGTGACAGACGGGTTTCGGTAAAGCGTGACACCCCCAGCAGGAACAGCCAGTGAGCGGCCACCAGCATGCCGTTGGCGAACCAGATGCCGATGAACAGATAACCGCTGCCACGCAGCAAGGCGAGCGAGGAACCGACGCTGATGGTGGCGAAGCTGGCGCTCCAGCACAGCAGCGAAGACTCGCGCACGCTGCGCCACTCCACGGCCAGATAAAGCGCGGCGGCCGCGGCCAGGGCGATGGTGAGGGTCAGCATGGTGGAAGCGTCGAACGCCATGGGTGGAAGTGGCCTGTATCTGGGTTACCGTTCAGAACGGTGATTGTATGCGTTCAAGGGTCAATGCACAGGCATAAATGATATCCAAATGATGGCATTCGGACGGACAGCCCATTCATTCGCCTACCAGACGACAGTCACCTGTCATTGCCCGGAGAGGAAGCTCACCAACTGTCGCCCATGCGAGCTGAGCGCTTCCCAACTGCGGAAACAGATACGCAACTCCAGGGTCGCCCAACGCTCCTCCAGCGCCACCCGGCGCACCGCCAGTTCCTGTTCGGCGCGCACGGCCGCCGTTTCCGGCAGCATGGCGATACCCGCGTGCTGGGCCACCAGCTGGGCGATGGCTTCGAAGCTCGGTGCCCGTACCCGCACCTTCAGCGGCATGGCCAGGTTCATCGCCAGTTCCTCGACGAAGCGCTGCATGGCACGCTCGGCGGGCAGGCAGACGAAGGGAAAACCCAGCGCGTCCGCCAGGCGCAGCTGGCCGCGCCCGGCCAACGGGTGATCGAGCGGCACCAGCAGCACCAGGCGCTCGGTGCGAAACGGCAGCGATACCACGCCCTCGTTGACCAGGTTGCCGTCGTACACGCCGATCTCGCACTCCCCGGCCAGCACCACCCGCAGCACATCGATGCTCTTGTGCTCGACCAGTTGCAGGTCGACCTCCGGGTAGTCGGCCAGGAACGGCCCGAGCACGGCCGGCAACAGGGTGCTGTTGGTCACGGTGGACGCCGCCAGGTGCAGGGTGATGCGCCGCTGGCCGGCGAGTTCGCGCAGCGTGTCCTGCAGTTTCTGCGCCTCGCCCAGCACGCCCCGCGCCGACTCCAGCACCAGGCGCCCGGCCGGGGTCAGTTGCATGCCGTCGGCCTTGCGCAGGAACAGGGTCAACCCGCTGCGCGCCTCGAACAGGCGCAGGCGGGTGCTGGCGGCCGATACCGCCACCGGGAAGGTAGCCGCCGCCTTGCTCAGGCTGCCGGTGGCGGCAATGGCGGCGAGCAGCCGCAGGTCGGCCAGGTCGAAGTGCATCAAGGCTTCTCCAAATCAGAACGCCATGTTCGAGAAAAAGCGATTCTAGCGCGGTTGCGTTCTGCGCAGAATAAACCGCACTTCTTCTGTGCCACGGACCCGCCATGACCCGCCTGCCCGCCCCGCTCCAGCGCGCCCTTGCCAACGGCAGCCTGTACGCCGTACTCGCCGCCCTGGGCTTCAGTTTCAAGGCCATCTTCGTCAAGCTCGCCTATGCCGCAGGCCCGGTGGACGCCATCAGCCTGCTGGCACTGCGCATGGCCCTGTCGCTGCCGTTGTTCGTCTGGCTGGTGTGGGCCAGCCGTGGCCAGGGCGGCGCGCCGCTGAGCGCCGGCGACGGCCTGCGCGTGGCCTTGCTCGGCCTGTTCGGCTACTACCTGGCCAGCCTGTTCGACTTCTACGGCCTGCAATACATCAGTGCCGGGCTCGAGCGGCTGATCCTGTTCACCTACCCGACCCTGGTGCTGGTGATCCAGGCCATCGTCCAGCGCGAACGCCCGACCCTGCGCACCCTGGCGGCCATGGGCCTGTGCTACCTCGGGCTGGGCATCGCCTTCGTCCACGACATCGGCGCCGCGGGCGGCGGCAATGCGGTACTGGTCGGCTCGCTGTGGGTGTTCGCCAGCGCGGTCACCTATGCCCTGTACTACTCGGGCACCGGCATGATGCTCAAGCGCATGAATTCGATGCGCCTGGCCGGATTGTGCGGTACCGCCTCCTCGCTGATGGTGCTGGCCCACTACCTGCTGGTGGCCGATGTCGCGCCGCTGCTGCAGCTGCCCGGCACGGTGTGGCTCAACGCGGCATTGATGGCGCTGTTCTCCACGGTGCTGCCGATCTACTGGGTGGCGCTGGCGATCCAGCGCCTCGGGCCCACGCACACGGCGGCGGTGGGCAACCTGGGGCCGGTGCTGACGATGCTGGCCTCATGGCTGATCCTCAGCGAGGCGATCAGCGTGTACCAGGTAGCCGGGTTGGTCCTGGTGCTGTTCGGGGTATCGCGGCTGAAACCGGCGAAAAAGCCAGAGGCGCCGACCGCGCCGACCCCGGCCTCGGCGCGGCCCCTGTAACGACAGCGGTGCACCTGCAAGGCGCCATGCATCCGCTGCGGGCACGCATTGCATTTGCCCTGCACGGCGAACCCATGGCATAGAGAGGCTGTCCACGTCCTTACCCGGCCACATCGCGCCCTCCAGGAGATTCCCATGAGCAAGCCCCCTTATGTTCCGCCCAAGGTCTGGACCTTCGAGGCCCCTTCCGGCGGCCAGTTCGCCAGCATCAACCGCCCGGTGGCCGGCCCCACCCACGACAAGCCGTTGCCCACCGGCAAGCATCCGCTGCAACTCTACTCCCTGGCCACGCCCAATGGGGTCAAGGTCACCATCCTCCTCGAGGAGCTGCTGGCCCTCGGTCACGGCGGCGCCGAGTACGACGCGTGGCTGATCCGTATCGGTGAAGGCGACCAGTTCGGCAGCGGCTTCGTGCAGGTCAACCCCAACTCGAAGATCCCCGCCCTGCTCGACCGCAGCGTCGAACCGCCGGTGCGGGTATTCGAGTCGGGCGCGATCCTGCTGTACCTGGCGGAAAAATTCGGCGCCTTCCTGCCCCAGGACCTGGCCGCGCGCACCGAGACCCTCAACTGGCTGTTCTGGCAGATGGGCTCTGCACCTTACCTGGGCGGTGGTTTCGGCCATTTCTATGTCTATGCGCCGGAAAAGTTCGAATACGCGATCAACCGCTTCACCATGGAAGCCAAGCGCCAGCTCGACGTGCTCGACCGGCGCCTGGGCGAAAGCGCCTACCTGGGCGGCGACGCTTACAGCATCGCCGACATCGCCGTATGGCCCTGGTATGGCCAGCTGGTGCGCGGCAACCTGTATGGCGCGGCCGAGTTCCTGGCGGTACACGAGTACGCCAATGTGCAGCGCTGGGCAGAGGCCATCGCCCAGCGCCCGGCGGTACAGCGCGGCACCCGGGTCAACCGCACCTGGGGCGAGGAAGCCAGCCAGGTGGCGGAGCGCCACGCAGCCAGCGACCTGGCCTGAAGGGTTCCGGTTCGAGCGGCCGAGCATGGCCGGCACAAATAGTGGCATTTTGCACTAAAGCTGCCGGCCCCTTGGCCGTAAACCTTGATCAGGTTCAACTCCGATCAAGGATGACATCACTTGAAGAAACTGTTCCAGGCCAGCGCCGTCGTTGCCTTGCTGACGATGAGCGGCTGCGTCTCCTACAACGTCATCGGCCCGGTGGGCACGCCGCCCCACGCCTCCGCCGTCGCCAGCCCACGCAGCGCCCAGGTCGCCGATGTGCAGGTCAACGCCCCCGGCATTGACAACGCCACCGGCCAGGCCATCAGCCGCGCCCTGACTCCGCAGCTCAGCCAGTACGTGCAGCGCGCCGGCTACTTCAAGGCCGTCACCGAATACCCCACGCGCCTGGACGAACAGGACGTGATGCTCAAGTTCGACATGACTTCGCTCAAGGGCCATCGCGCCCCGCACCCGGCGTACTTCCCCGGCGCCCTGCTGACCCTGACGTTGTGGATCTGGTTCAACGGCCCGATCTACGTCGACAGCTTCGACGTGGCCGGCAACCTGGTGATCGTCGACCGCGACGGCGTCGAATTGGCCAGGGCCAAGGAACAACTGCGCTTCGAACACAACGTCGGCCTCTACGGCGGCGAGTACTGGGCGCCTTCGATGGGCGGCAAGCAACTGACCAAGCTGGTCGGCGAGCTGCTCGACGACGCCACCGTGAAACTGGCAAAACGCTGATAACAGGAACACTTGGATGAACATCTGCAAACACGCCCTGCTGCTCGGCACCCTGCTGCTCGGCGGCTGCGTCTCCTATTCCACCGGCGACCTGGCACCGGTCGGCACCTGGCCGCCGGCGGCGAGCACCGCCGCGGCCAAGCCCAACGCCTACCTGCGCAGCACCGCGCTGTACCAGGTCAATGACGGCGCGGCCGTGGCCGCCGCCGGCGCCCACGCCGACATGTGGGAGAAGACCATCAGCGAGACCTACCAGCAATCCGGCCGCTTCACCCAGGTCAGCACGCAGAAGGGAGAAGCGGACCTGTACGCCGAATCGACCCTGACCAACCACGAGGAGTTCGTGACCGCGTCGGCGTTCATCACCGGCTTCACCCTGTTCCTCATCCCCTCCACCGCCAAGAACACCTTCACCCTGCAGACCGTGTTCAAGGACAAGGACGGCAAGGAGCTCGGTCGCGTCAGCAAGAGCGAGTCGATCCGTACCTGGATGCAACTGGTGCTGATCGTCGGCCTGCCATTCCAGGCCGACACCCGCGACGTGGTGCGCGAACTGGCCCGCAGCACCCTGGACGAGGCGGTACAGCGCAAGCTGCTCTGATCGTCACCACCGTTCGAAACGGCGGGCTTGGCCCGCGATCGGCGCCAACCGGTCGCGGGCCAAGCCCGCTGCCGTTTCAGCCCCGCCATCCGGCGCTCAGCGTGCCGCGCTGCAACGAACCATTTCCCCGCTGCATGCCTGCGCCCACCAAGACCTTCTTGCTACACTCGCCGCCATGATTTTCCACCTGCACAACTGTGGTGACAGCATGATCGAGGTAACCGAGGTTTCCATTGCCGAGCTGCGCGACGCGCTCGAGTCCGGCCGCACGACGGCCGTCGAGCTGGTCAAGGCGTACCTGGCCCGCATCGACGCCTACGACGGCGCCGACACCGCCACGCGGCTCAATGCCGTGGTGGTGCGCAACCCCGAGGCCCTGAAAGAGGCCGAAGCCTCCGATGCCCGCCGTGACCGTGGCGAAACCCTCGGCCCGCTGGATGGCATCCCCTACACCGCCAAGGACAGCTACCTGGTCAAGGGCCTGACCGCCGCCTCCGGCAGCCCGGCGTTCAAGGACCTGGTCGCCCAGCGCGACGCCTTCACCGTCGAGCGCCTGCGCGCCGGCGGCGCGATCTGCCTGGGCAAGACCAACATGCCGCCGATGGCCAATGGCGGCATGCAGCGTGGCGTGTATGGCCGCGCCGAAAGCCCGTACAACGCCGCCTACCTCACCGCCCCCTTCGCCTCCGGCTCCTCCAACGGTGCCGGCACCGCCACCGCCGCCAGCTTCAGTGCCTTCGGCCTGGCCGAGGAAACCTGGTCCAGTGGCCGCGGCCCGGCCTCGAACAACGGCCTGTGCGCCTACACGCCGTCGCGCGGGGTGATCTCGGTGCGCGGCAACTGGCCGCTGACGCCGACCATGGACGTGGTCGTGCCTTATGCGCGGACCATGGCCGACCTGCTGGAGATCCTCGACGTGGTGGTCGCCGACGACGCCGACAAACGCGGCGACCTGTGGCGCCTGCAACCCTGGGTGCCGATCCCGGCCGCCTCGAGCGTGCGCCCCGCCTCGTACCTGGACCTGGCCGTGGGCGCCGAGTCGCTCAAGGGCAAGCGCTTCGCCGTGCCACGCATGTACATCAATGCCGACGCCGAAGCCGGTACTGCCGAGAAACCCGGTATCGGCGGCCCGACCGGCCAGCGCATCAATACCCGCGCCAGCGTGATCGAACTGTGGCAGCAAGCCCGCCAGGCCCTGGAAGCGGCCGGCGCCGAAGTGGTCGAGACCGACTTCCCGCTGGTCTCCAACTGCGAGGGCGACCGCCCCGGCGCGCCGACCGTGTTCACCCGCGGCATCGTCAGCAAGGAGTTCCTCCACGACGAACTGTGGGAACTGTCCGGCTGGGCCTTCGACGACTTCCTGCGCGCCAACGGCGATCCCAAGCTCAACCGCCTGGCCGATGTCGATGGCCCGCAGATCTTCCCCCACGACCCCGGCACCCTGCCCAACCGTGAAGACGACCTCGCCGCCGGCATGGACGAGTACGTCAACATGGCCAAGCGCGGCCTGAAGACCTGGGACCAGATCGCCACCGTGCCCGACGGCCTGCGCGGCCTGGAAGCCACCCGCAAGCTCGACCTGGAAGACTGGATGGACGCCCAGGGCCTGGACGCGGTGCTGTTCCCCACCGTGGCCGATGTCGGCCCGGCGGACGCCGATGTGAACCCCGAATCGGCAGACATCGCCTGGAGCAACGGCATCTGGGTGGCCAACGGCAACCTGGCGATCCGTCACCTGGGGGTGCCGACCGTGACCGTGCCGATGGGCGTGATGGCCGACATCGGCATGCCAGTGGGCCTGACCTTCGCGGGCAAGGCGTACAGCGACAACAATCTGTTGAAATTCGCCGCCGCCTTCGAGTCTACCGGCTCGCGCCGCATCGTCCCGCCGCGTACGCCGAAACTGGGCTGACGCACCTGATCGCGGGGCCCTCCCGCTCCTGCCCTGGGTAGGAGCGGGACGGCCCCGCGATTGCTTTTGAGCGTTCGACACCTTCACCAAATTCAACTTTTTGTGTAATATTCAACACAATATTGAATCTGGTGCCGACCATGCTCACCCTCGCCCACGAACGCCAGCTCACCCTGAACGTGCTCAAGACCGCCCTGCAGGCCTTGGGCAGCGTCGTCCCGCGCAATGTTGAAATCCTTCTGCACGACCTCGAACACCCGGAACGCTCGGTGGTGGCGATCGTCAATGGCGAGCTCTCCGGCCGCCAGGTCGGCAGCCCGATACTCGCCGCCCCCGAACAGGACCAAGGCTTCAAGGCGCTGATGCAGGCCGCCGCCGACCAGCAGGGCTGCGACCCTGTGGTGCTGCCCGACTACCCCACGACCCTCAAGGGGCGCAGCCTGCGCAGCGCCACGGCGATCTTCCGTGACAGCACCGGCCAGCCCTTCGCCAGCCTGTGCGTGAACACCGACGTCACCGGCCTGGACGCCGCCATGGCGTTCCTGCGGCACTTGCAGCCGCTGGGCGCCGCGCCAGCCACGGTATCCGGCGACGAGCCCGCCGACATGACTGCATTGATGGCCGGGATCATCCAGGACGCGCTGCAGCGCAGCGGCCAGGGGCGGATGACCAAGCAGGCCAAGGTCGAGGCCGTGCGCGTGATGCAGGAGCGCGGCCTGTTCATCGTCAAGGGCGGCGTCGAGAAAGCCGCCGAGGCCCTCGGCGTGACCCGCTACACCGTCTACAACTACCTGGAGCAGCTGCGCGGCGAACCCGCCGCGGCTGCCCGCGACTGAGCCACGGAGCCCACCATGCCCTTGCATATCCCAACCCCGCTGATCGAATCCCGTCCGCTGTCGCTGAGCGCCGGCCGCCCGGTGTGGCTCAAGCTCGAAGCCCTGCAACCCTGTGGCTCGTTCAAGCTGCGCGGCGTCGGCCACGCTTGCGAGACGCACCATGCTCGCGGCGCCCGTCACTTCGTCTCCTCGTCCGGCGGCAATGCCGGGCTGGCGGTGGCCTACGCCGGCCGCAAGCTCGGCGTGCCGGTGACCGTGGTGGTGCCCGAGACCACCACCGAACGGGCCAAGGAACTGCTGCGCCTGGAAGACGCCAGCGTGGTGGTGCACGGCAGCTCCTGGCAGGAAGCCAACGAGCACGCGCAAACCCTGCTGGGGGCCGGCGATGCCTTCATCCACCCGTTCGACGACCCGCTGCTGTGGACCGGCCACGCCAGCATGATCGATGAAGTGGCCCAGGCCGGCTGCAAGCCGGATGCCGTGGTGCTGTCGGTCGGCGGCGGCGGCCTGCTGCGCGGCGTGGTCGAAGGCTTGCAGCGCAATGGCTGGCAGGACGTGCCGGTACTGGCAGTGGAAACCGCAGGCGCCGCGTCGCTGCACGCGGCCATGACTGCCGGGCACAGCGTGGAACTGCCTGGGATCACCTCGGTAGCCACTTCACTGGGGGCCAAGCGGGTGGCCGAACAGGCGCTGGCCTGCACCCGCCAGCACCCGGTGGTCAGCCACCTGGTGAGTGATCGCGAGGCGCTCGACGCCTGCGAACGCCTGCTGCGCGATCACCGTCTGCTGGTGGAGCCGGCCTGCGGCGCGGCGCTGGCCTTGCTCGAACACCCCGAGGCAGTGGCGGCCTTCGGCAATGTGCTGGTGATCGTCTGCGGTGGCGCCACCGCAACGCTGGAGCAGATCCGCGCCTGGCGCGAAGCCTGCTGATCCGACACAGGCTCACTTGAACACGAGCCTGGGCAGCTGTCGGCGAACATGCTACCGCTATATACTTTTGAACATATCGATTCAGAAGTACGTGTTTGCCATGCCCAGTATCCGTGATCGCAACCTGCAACTGATCCTCGCCGCCGCCAGCGAGGAATTCGCCCACCATGGTTTCGCCGCCGCCCGGGTCGACGCTATCGCCGTCCGCGCCGGGCTGCCCAGGGCCAACGTGTTCTATTACTTTCGCAACAAGCGTCTGCTCTACACCGCAGTGCTCGACCTGGTGATGGAACCCTTGCTGCGCGCCTCGCGCAGCCTGGTGCCGGAGGCTCACCCCGAACAGGCCCTGCCCCGCTACTTCAAGGCCAAGGCCGAGGTGGCGCGCCAACACCCCGGCGCGGTGCGGGTCTGGCTCAAGGAAATGCTGCATGGCGCCCGGCAACTACCCGGTGAACGCGCCGAGCTGCTGCGCAGCAGTGCCAGGCAGACCCTGGCCTGCCTGGTGCAGTGGATGGAGCGCGGGCTGATCGTGCGCACCACGCCCGAGCACCTGTTGCTGTACCTGTGGTCTACGTCCCTGGCGACCTTCCGCTTCGGCATGGCCCCCGGCAGCTCAGGGCAGATCAAGCCATCCCGCGCCTCGACCCAGGCCCAGGCCGAGCTACTCTTGCGCGGCGGCCTGCGCCCCACGCCCTTTTTTGCCCAATCGCTATAGCATAAAGAATATATCGACAGCTTCAGGCTTGTTTAGCCACCACCCCCTGCAACCGCGCCCACAGCCGCTCGACATGCTCGCGCTCGGTGGGCAGCGCCCCCACCGAGACCCGCACCATCCAGCGCCCGTCCAGGGTCGCAGGGGTCACGTAGGCATCACCCGAGGCGTTGAGGCGCTCGGCCCAGGCGCGGGTATGGGCATCCAGCGCCTCGCCCTCGAGACCCGTCGGGCGATGGCGGATGCACAAGGTCTGCAACTGCACCGGCGCCAATACCTCCCACGTGGGAGCCGCCTCAACCTGCGCGGCCAGCCACTGCGCGTTTTCCAGGTCGCGGCGCAGGCGTTGCTGCAGGGCCTCGACACCTTCGCTGCGCAGCATGAACCACAGTTTCAAGGCGCGGAACCGGCGCCCCAGGGGGATGCCCCAGTCGCGCAGGTTCTTCACCTCGCCATCGACCGTCGACTGCAGGTAGCTGGGGTTGGTGCTCATCACCCGGATCAGGTGCTGCGGGTCGCGCACATAGTAGATCGAGCAGTCGAAGGCCACGCCCAGCCACTTGTGGGCATTGACCACCACCGAGTCGGCCAGCTCGATGCCGTCCCACATCCAGCGGCATTCCGGAAGGATCATCGCCGAACCGGCCATGGCCGAGTCCACATGCAGCCACAGCTGGTTGGCCTGGGCGATCTCGCCGATCGGGCGCAGCGGGTCCAGCGCGGTGGTGGTGGTGGTGCCGGTGGTGGCGACCACGGCGCAGGGCTGGTTGCCGGCGGCGAGGTCCTGGGCGATGGCTTCGCGCAGCGCCTCCGGGCGCATGGCGTAGTGTGCGTCGGTGGGGATCAGGCGAATGTTTTCACGGCCGAACCCGGCCAGCAGCGCGGCCTTGTCCACCGAGCTGTGGGCATGGGCGCTGACGTAGACCACCAGGGGCTTGCCCTGGGCCTGCAACCCGCCGCGCACCTGGGCATGGTCGGTGGCACGCTCGCGGGCGCAGATCAGCGCCACCAGGGTGCTGGTCGAGGCGGTGTCCTGGATCACCCCGCTCCATTGCCCGCTCAGGCCGAGCAGCTGGCGCAGCCAGTCGAGGGTGGTTTCCTCCAGTTCGCTGAGGGCTGGGCTGGACTGCCACGACAGGCCGAGCACGCCCAGGCCCGTGCTGAGGAAGTCGCCGAGCACCGACGACAGGGTGCCGTTGGAGGGGAAGTAGCCGTAGAAGTCCGGGTGCTGCCAGTGGGACAGTCCGGGCATCACCAGCTTGTCGACGTCGGCGAGGATGGCCTCGAAAGGCTCGCCTTGCTGCGGCGCGGCCTGAGGCAGCGCGGCCTTGAGGTAGCCGGGCTCGACCTGGGCCATGACCGGGCGTTCGCCGACGGTCTGGCGGTAGTCGGCGATCAGGTCGATCAGTTGGTGGCCGTATTGGCGGAATTGTTCGGGGGTCATGAGTGGTCTCCTGGCAGCACAATGCCTCGCAGTCTAGGCCTCCATCACCCGCCGAATAACCCCGCTTCGCGCATAGCTGCTATGGCAAAGGCGCATGCCCACCCTGCACCCCGAACTGCGACTGGCGCCACACCTCGAACACCCGGTTACGCAACCAGCGATGTTCGGCCGAGGCCTGCAGACGCTGATGCCATACCACCCAGTAACGCTGGGTATGCTCGACAAAGCCCATCGGCCGCCAGCTCAGCCCATGCAACCGCGCCAGTTGCCGGGCGATATGCTCGGGCACCGTGGCCAGCGCCTGGCCGTTGCCGACCACCTGGACCATCGCGCTGAAGAACGGCACCTCCAGGCTGACACGCCGTTGCAGCCCCTGGGCACGCAGATGGCGGTCGATGAAGCTGTCCTTGTCGCCGCCACCGGACACCCGCACATGCTTGAATGCCAGGTAGTCGTCCTGGCTCAGTTCGGCGCGGGCGCTCAGTGGATGGTCATGGCGCATCAGGCACACCGCCCGGTCCTCACCCAGCAGCCGGCCATGCAGGTTGGGTGGCGACTCGTCGAACAGCGTGGTGGCCAGGTCGATCTCGCCGCTGGCGAGCAAGGCGTACTGCCCGGCCTGCCAGGTGCGGTACTCCAGCGACACCCCCGGCGCCTCCTGCTCCAATGCTTTCACCAGCTGCGGCAGCATATGTTCGGCCACGTAGTCCGAGGCCGCCAGGCAGAAGCGCCGCTCGCAGCGCGCCGGGTCGAACGCTGCGGGCTGACGCAGGGCGTTGAGCTCGTCCAGTACCTGGCGCAATGGCTCGACCAGCGCTTCGGCGTGTTCGCTGAGCACATAGCCACGCCCCTGGCGCACCAGCAGCGGGTCGTCGAAGGCCTCGCGCAGGCTGGCCAGCTGGCGGCTCAGCGCCGATTGGCTGCAGCCCAGGCGCTCGGCGGCATGGCTGAGGTTCTTCAGCTGCAGGAGGCAGTCGAGGGTGCGCAGGTGGGCGAGGCTGAGGGAGGCGAAGGTGGGGTGCATGCACAGGTCCGGAAATGATCGCGGGGCAAGCCCGCTCCCACAGACACACTGGGAGAGGGCTTGCCCCGCGAGGATAACGCGCGGATCAGTCAGTCAGACCGACATAGACGTTCTGCACGTCTTCGTTCTCGTCGATAGCCTCGAGGAAGGCCTCGACCTCGGCCAGGGCTTCGGCGCTCAGGCTGGCAGCACTCACCGGGTTCTTCGGGGTATAGCCGATCTTCGCCGAAGTCACGGTGAAACCATGCTCCGGCAGGGCTTTCTGCACGGCATCGAGGTCGGTGGTGTCGGTGATGAACAGGGTCGAACCCTCTTCCTCGCCGTCCTCGAAGTCCTGGGCACCGGCTTCGATGGCTGCCATTTCCGGATCGGCGTCGCCTTCCGGGGTCGCCTCGATCAGGCCGACGTGGTTGAAGTCCCAGGCCACCGAGCCACTGGCACCCAGCTGGCCCTTGCGGAACAGCACGCGGATCTGCGCCACGGTGCGGTTGACGTTGTCGGTCAGGCACTCGACGATCAGCGGCACCTGGTGCGGGGCGAAGCCTTCGTAGCTGACCGCATGGTATTGCACGGCCTCGCCGTCCAGGCCGGCGCCTTTCTTGATCGCGCGCTCCAGAGTCTCACGGGTCATCGAGGCTTTCTTGGCCTGGACGATGGCCAGGCGCAGGCGCGGGTTCATGTCCGGGTCGGCGCCGGACTTGGCGGCGATCTGGATCTCCTTGGCCAGCTTGCCCATGATCTTGCCCTTGGCGTTGGCCGCCGTTTCTCTATGCTTGGCTTTCCACTGTGCGCCCATATCGACTCTCTTTGTTTCAGCGGCCGGTTCAGGAAGCGACCGGCCAAAAAGTGGGGAGAGTTTATACGCCCTGCGCACCGGGTTCGACAAGAAATCGCATCAGCTTCAGCCCTTGTCGGCCTTCCCCGCCGCCGCCGCGAACTTCGCCAGGCGCACATCCAGCCCGCGCGGACGCACGCCGCGGTCTTCGGCGCGCTCTTTGCGGCGGATGGCGTTGCGCACCATCAGCGACCCCAGGTAGCGCACCGGCTCCGGCGGGAAACGCCCCAGCGGGCCCTTGACCAGCGGCGAGCGGGTCCAGGCGTTGTCCAGCCCCAAGGCCAGCGACGAGAGGATCTGCCCGCCCATGTGACACGGCCCCACCCCGCTGCCCGAATAGCCGAAGCCATAGAACACGTTGCCCTGCCCATCGAGCCGGCCAAAGAACGGCAGGCCGGTCACCGAGCGGTCCGACGGCCCGTTCCAGCTTGCCGCCAGCGGCACCTCGGCCAGCGCCGGGAAAAACTCGGCCAGGCTGTCACGCAGCAACGGCTGGTACGGCGACGGCTGGTCGAACACCGGCAGCATGCGCCCGCCGTAGGCGAAGGTATTGCCGCCCTTGCCGAGCATCAGCCGGCCATCCGAGGTGTTGTGGTAGTAGTGCACGAAGATCCGCGAATCGAGCACGCTCACGCCGCTGTCCAGGCCGATCTGGCGCAGCAGTTCGGGGCATGGCTCGGTGATCACCATGTCGCTGGAGACGATCGCCACGCTGCGCTCGAACTGCGGGAAGGCCCGCGCCATCCAGGCATTGAGGCCGAGGACCACGCGGTCGGCACGGATGGTGCCGGTAGCGGTGCGCACCTGCGCCGGCGCGCCATGTTCCAGGCCGGTCATCGCCGTGCCTTCATGGATGCGCACGCCACGCTGCAAGGCCACCCGGCGCAAGCCGCGCACCAGCCGCCCCGGCTGCACCGTGGCCGCGGCCGGCGAGTACCAGCCCTCCAGGTGCCGCTGGGAGCCGGCCAGGCGCTGTACCTGCTCCAAAGCCAGGCGCTGGAACGAGTTGATGCCCTGGCGCTCCAGCGCGGCGATCACCGCATCGGTGCCGCCGAGCTGGGCCTGGTTGGTGGCGGTGTAGAGCGTGCCGTCCATGCGGAAATCGCAGCGGATGCCATTGGCCGCGCAGAACTCGCCGATGGCGCCGATGCTGCGTTCGGACTCGCGCACCAGGCGCACCGCCTCGACCACCCCGAACAACCGTTCAAGGGTGAAGTACTTGGCCGACCAGGACAGTGCGCAACCTCCGTTACGTCCGCTGGCCCCGGCGCCACAGATGTCGGCCTCGATCAGCAGCACCTCCAGCTGCGGCGCCTGTTCCTTGATCATCAAGGCAGTCCACAAGCCGGTGTAGCCACCGCCGACGATGCACACGTCGCAGCGCGCATCGCCAGCGAGCGGCGGGCACAGGGCCTCGTCTTCCTGGTCCAGGGCCTGTTGCAGCCAGAAGGGTCTCATCTGCTCGCTTTCCTCTAGGTACGCAGTGGCTTGATCGCCATGCCGGTATTGGGGGCCACGTCGGTGGCCTGGGGTGCCGTTGCCGGACGGCTGTTCCAGTGCGGCAGCAGCACCAGGGCGGAGAACAGCGCGGTGCCGGCGAAGACGATGAAGACCGTGACGCTGTCGAAGTAGCCCGGCAGCAAGCCGCCAAGCACCGCGCCCACCGAGCCGCAGCCGTTGACGAAACCGGCCGCGGTGGCGCCGGCCTTGGCCGTGCCGAAGTCGATGGCCGCGGCGCCGCTGATCATCGAGTCCGGGCCATACAGGGTCAGGCCCATGACGAACAGCAGGGCCACCACCAGCACCACGCTGCCGCTGTGCATCGCCGCCATGAAACCGGCCAGGGTCAGGGTCAGCAGCACCAGGCTGATCACGCAGGCCGGCATGCGCCGGGCGCCGAACAGCTTGTCCGAAGCCAGGCCGATGAGGATCGGGCCAAGCAGCCCGGCCAGCTCGAAGGCCGTGGGGATGATCGCCGCGCCGACCTTGCCCACCGAGGGCATCTGCTCGAAGACGATCACCGGCCCCCACAGCAGGATGGCGTAGCGCGCCGGCTTGAGCATGAAGTAGGCCAGGCCCAGGGTCAGCACCGTGCGATTGCGCAGGATCTCGCGCAGCGGTGCCCAGACGCTGCACAGGTTCGCCCCCGGGGCCATGCTCTGCGGTTCGGGCTCCACCGCCGGCAGGCCGACGTCCTCGGGTTTGTTGCGCTGGAAGATGAAAAACAGCACCGCCACCGCGGCCACCACCACGGCACTGGAAAAGAATGCCGCGTGCCAGGTGCCGACCAAGGTGTAGGCCCACCAGCCGGCGAACGGCGAGGCCACCAGGCCGCCGAAGGCGTAGCACGAGCTCCAAAGCCCGAGCACCCGTCCGCGCTGGGACGCCGGGAAGAAACTGCCGATGTTCTTGCACAGCCCGGCCCAGCCGGTGGATTGCGCCAGCCCCTGGACCAGCATGCAGGTGGCGAAGATCGGGAAGGTCGCGTAACTGCCCATCACCACCGCCGCCGCCGCCGAGATCAGCAGCCCACCAAGCACCACCACGCGCGGCCCGAAGCGGTCGGCGAGCATGCCCCAGGTGAATTGGCCCACCGCATAGGCGGCCAGGTAGATGGCGTCGAGGTTGGCCATGGCGGCCTTGTCGAGCATGAACGAGGGGTCTTCGCCGATGCCGAGCTTGGCCACCGAGAAGGCTTTGCGGGTGAAGTAGAAGGCGGCGTAGGCCAGCCAGGTGATCGCGAAGATCTGCACGCGCCAGCGCTTGATGGCGCCCAGGGATTGGTTCATTTGACTCTGACCTCTTGTTTGAGTGTGCCGGCAGAAGGTGAAGAAACGCCTGTCTTGTTGTTGTGTTGCGCACTGCGTGACGGAGGGACGTCACCTGGTCAGATGGCGGTGGTGCCGCCACGGCCGACATGCCGCTGCTCGTGGCAGAGGCGTCGGGTTGAAACACATGGAAACAGCTGCTGACTGATAAATAAAATCGATTTATCGTATTTCACACATAAGCCCAGCTTTTAAGTGGAGTGTTCGATGTCGGTCTCCCATGCTCAACTCAAGGCCTTCCACGCGGTTGCCGAACAGGGCAGCTTCACCCGTGCGGCGCAGAAGCTGTTTCTCACCCAGCCGGCGGTGTCCGACCAGGTGCGCAAGCTCGAGGAGCGCTTTGGCGTGCTGCTTTTTCACCGCAACAAGCGCTCGGTGCAGTTGACCGACCTGGGCGAGCGCCTGCTGGGCGTCACCCAGCGTCTGTTCGCCTGCGAGGCCGAGGCCCTGGAGCTATTGCAGGACTCACGCGCCCTGCACTCCGGCAGCCTGACCCTGGCGGTGGACGCGCCGGTGCATGTGCTGCCGCAGATTGCCCGGTTCTGCCAGCGCTATCCGGGGATCCAGGTGAAGATCGAGACCGGCAACACCGATGAGTCGCTGGCGCGGCTGTTCAGCTACCAAGCCGACCTGGCCCTGCTCGGGCGCGATGTCGATGACGAGCGGCTGTTCTGCGTGCCGATGCGGCGTGACCCGATGGTGGCGTTCGTTTCGCACCAGCATCCTTGGGCCAGCCGGGGGCAGATCAGCCTGGCGGACCTGGACGATACGCCGCTGGTGCTGCGCGAGCCGGGGTCGGTGACGCGGCAGACGCTGGAGGAGGAGATGCAGCGGGCGGGGTTGCGGATTCGGTCGGCGATCCAGGTCGAAGGGCGGGAGGCGGCGCGGGAGGCTGTGGTGGTGGGGATTGGCGTGGGGGTGGTGTCGGCGGCGGAGTTCGGGGCCGATGCTCGGGTTTGTGCTTTGCCGATTGTGGATTGTCAGCGGCATTTGACGGAGACGTTGGTGTGTTTGCAGGAACAGCGGATGCGGCGGGTGGTGGCTACGTTTTTGGAGATGGTTTTGGAGTAGGTTCTTTGGTTATTGTTTTGGTTTTTGTATGCACATTCGTAGGTGATGTCGACTTTTAGTCACCTTTCCGCCCTTACGTGAACTGACCCCCGAAAGTTGGACAGGTAGCGCTATGCGGCCAGCGCTTGGGTTCGAAATTCTACCGGACTCAAGCCATTCAGTCTGAGACTGATGCGTTCTTGGTTGTAGT
>NZ_JBMDJQ010000003.1:0-302213 GCF_057809275.1 Pseudomonas sp. FG36 | reverse complement strand
GAAAAGTGTCAACCATGTCTCCGCACACGTGTCCACCATGTGTCCGGTCCATACACCCGCGCAAAAGAAGGTCGCCGTAAAGGCGAAAAGGTGACTATGCGTCGCCCTCGCCAATGCATGTGCTTACATCAATCAAAACCCACACTTTGAGGACCCAAGCCCGGTCAGGGCATCACCCCAACAGTCCCATTCCCCACCTTCGGCTGCCGATAAAGATCCAGCAACACCTGATCCAGCACCTGCGAAGCCCCCCAAGGCTTTGGATCATTGAGAATGGCCGCCACCGCCCAGGTGTGCCCGTTGCTGTCCCGGCTGAACCCGGCAATCGCCCGCACGGTATTCAGGGTCCCGGTCTTGATATGCCCTTCGCCCGTCATGGCGGTGCGCTTGAGCCGCTTGCGCATGGTGCCGTCCATGCCCACCAGCGGCATCGAACTGATGAACTCGGCCGCGTACGGGCTCTTCCAGGCCGCCTGCAGCAGCGCGGCCATCTCGCGGGTGCTGACCCGCTCGGCACGGGACAGGCCCGAGCCGTTCTCCATCACCAGGTGCGGCGCGGTGATGCCTTTCTTGGCCATCCACTGACGCACCACACGTTGAGCGGCGCGGGCGTCGTCGCCGTCAGCGTCGGTGCGGAACTGCGCGCCAAGGCTGAGGAACAACTGCTGGGCCATGGTGTTGTTGCTGTACTTGTTGATGTCGCGGATCACTTCCACGAGGTCTGGTGAGAAGGCCCGAGCCAGCAGGCGTGCGCTCTTGGGCACGTTCTCGATGCGGTCGCGGCCCTGGATGTTGCCACCCAGCTCGTTCCAGATGGCCCGTACGGCACCGGCGGCATAGGTCGGGTGATCCAGCAGCGCCAGGTAGGTCTGCGAGTTGCAGCCATCGGCGAGCTGGCCACTGACCGTGACGCTGACACCATCGGGCTGCACTACCGGGTTGTAGCGCACTTCGCCGGTGCACTGCTTGCCCGCCACCGCCTTGACCTGGTTGTCGATGCGGATGCTGGCGATCGGTGGTTCGACCGACACGTTGACCTTGCCACCGTCGTTACGGGCGACGAAGCGCAGGGCCTTGAGGTTTACCAGCAACGAGTCCGGCTTGACCAGGAACGGCTTGTTGTCGTCACCGCCGTCGTCGTTGAACTGCGGCAGGTTGGGTTGCACGAAGTGGCTGCGATCCAGGATCAGGTCGCCGGTCACGGTGCGCACACCGTTGGCGCGCAGGTCGCGCATCAGCAACCAGAGCTTTTCCATGTTCAGCTTGGGGTCGCCACCGCCCTTGAGGTACAGGTTGCCATTGAGCACGCCGTTGCTCAGGGTGCCGTCGGTGTAGAACTCGGTTTTCCACTGGAAGGTGGGGCCCAGCAGCTCAAGCGCGGCATAGGTGGTGACCAGCTTCATGGTCGAGGCCGGGTTGACCGACACGTCGGCGTTGAACACGGTCGCTGCGCCCGGTCCGTCCAGCGGCAGCATGACCAGCGACAGGGCCGAGTCCTGCAGCTTGTTGGTCTTGAGCGCCTGTTGCACTTTCGGTGGCAGATTGGTGTTTACGGTGGCGGCCTGCACGGACAGCGACAAGGGCAGGAACAGGCCGGCGAACAACAGTGGGCGGAGCGTCTTGATCATAAATGGACAAACCCTGCGGGCGAGGGAAAAAGATACTGGGGCTGTATGAAGTGATGGCCCCAAGACGAATATAGTGCGCATTATGCCCCAAGCGTGCCCTGCATGGGCCTCGTTCGACGGAAAAGCGCCGTTGTGCGCCGGAAACTGGTAAAGTGCCGCGCGTAATTAATTGAGAGGATTGTTTCATGGCTACCAACCGTTCCCGTCGCCTGCGCAAGAAACTGTGCGTGGATGAATTCCAGGAGCTGGGTTTCGAACTGAACCTGGGCTTCAAGGAAGACCTGTCCGATGAAGCCATCGATGCCTTCCTCGATGCTTTCCTGGCTGATGCCATGGATGCCAACGGCCTGGACTATGTCGGCGGCGATGACTTCGGTCTGGTCTGCTCCGTCAAGCGTGGCTCGGTCAGCGAAGAACAGCGCGCCGCTGTCGAAGCCTGGCTCAAAGGCCGTAGCGAACTGACCAGCATCGAAGTCAGCCCGCTGCTGGATGCCTGGTACCCGGAAAAGCCGATCAACCCGGCTTCCTGATCGATGTCGGCGGTACGCCCTGTACCGCTCTCATCCCGCCTCGGCCAGGTGCTCAAGCTGCCTGGCCAGGGCTTTCTCCACGCGGCGCATGTGCCGCGCCAACGCCTGACGGCGCCTTAGCAGTTCGGCCTGGGGTACGTCCGTTCCCTCCAGTGCCTGGCAAGCCTCGATCAACGACCGTGCATTCAGCATCCTTCCCGCGCTGAGGATCTTGTGTGCCTGCAGCGCAAGCTCGTCACCTTCGTGCCGCGGATCGATGGCCATCAGGATCTTCAGGTCCTGGCGCAGGCTCAGGAGCAGGGTTTCGAGGATACGGTCGCGGTCGGCTAGGTTGTCGCCAACGATCGTGGACAGGCCTTTGAGGTCGAAGCGTGGTGCCGAGCCAAGGCGGCCGTCGCACTGCCGGGCAATGGGTGTGATGGCCCTCAGGCGTTGCCCCAGTACCTGCAGGCCGATGGGCTTGAGCAGGCAGTCATCCATGCCGGCATCGAGGCATTGCTGGCGAACCTCGGGCTGGGCGTTGGCGGTATAGCCGAGAATGGTAGAGCGCGGCCGGTCATGCAGGCGTTCCTCCGTGCGCACTGTCCGCGCCAGCTCGTAGCCATTCATCTGTGGCATGTTGCAGTCGACGATCAGCACATCGAAACAGCCTTCGCGCCATATGCGCAGTCCTTCACCACCATCCTCGGCGCTTTCCTGTTTCAGCCCCAGGTAGTTCAACTGCTGGGCCATCAGCAGCAGGTTTGCCGGGTGGTCGTCGATCACCAGAATCCTCAATTGCTCATCCGGTGGCAGGATTTGCGCCATGGGCCGCGGCAGGGCCGCGACCGGCTCGACGCACTGCAGCGGCATCACCAGGCGCACGCGGGTGCCGACACCTTGCAGGCTTTGCAGGGTCAGCTCGCCGCCCATCATCGCGCACAGGTCACGGCTGATCACCAGCCCCAGCCCGGTGCCGGCCCGGGCGCCGTCGCTGTAGGGGTTGGCCTGCACGAAGGGGGAAAACAGGCGCTGCAGGTCCTGCTCGTGTATCCCGATACCGCTGTCGCGGACCTCCAGGTCGAGCGCCGGCAACGCCGATTCGCCGTCGTTGCGCAGCTTGACGGTGATGCGCACCTGCCCCTGTTCGGTGAACTTGATCGCATTGCTGACCAGGTTCGACAGGACCTGCTTGAAGCGCAGCGGGTCGAGCAGCGCATGGCAGCGTGCCTCGCGGGCAATCACCACATCCAGCACCAGGCCCTTGTGCCGAGCCAGGCCGTCGAAAACCCGACCGACCGACTCGACCAGCGCCGCGAGGTCGACGGGTTCGGGTGCCAGGGACATCTGCCCGGATTCGATCCGGGCGATATCCAGTATGTCGCCGATCAAGCCCAGCAGATCGTTGGCCGAATGGTGGGCGACTTCCAGCGCGGGACGGTCCAGTTTGCCCTGCTCGGCGCGCTTCAAGGCCAGCTCCAGCATGCCGATGAGGGCGTTCATCGGCGTGCGGATTTCATGGCTGATGGTGGCCAGGAACGTGCTCTTGGCCCGGTTGGCGTCATCGGCCTGCTGCTTGGCCAGGCGCAGGTCCTGGACCAGGTTGCGGCGTTCGCTGATGTCGATCCAGCCGCCGATGATTCCTTGCATTTCGCCTACCGAATCGCGGTAGGGCAGGATCCAGTGATAGATCGTCAGGTCGCGGTCTTTCAGGTGCAAGGGGCGATCGAGAATCAAGGGTGTTCCCTGCGCCATCACCCGTTGGTAGTCGTCCTGCACCTGCTGGGTATAGTCACAGTCGCTGTAGGGGGCGTCTTCCAGGCGTTTGCCCAGCACCTGTTCGCGGCTGGCGCCGACGGCTTGCAGATAGCTGTCGTTGCAGCTTTGCAGGCGTCCCTTGCGGTCGCGTACATACATGGGATGGGGCGTGCCATTGAGCAGGGCGCCCATGAATTCCAGCTGGTCGTTCAGCGCCCGTTCGGCCCGCTGACGTTGCTTGATCTGACGACGCAGCCGGGCATTCCATACCAGTGCGAGCACCAACAGGACGGCGATCACCCCGACCACCTGCAGGATCACCCGGCGGTAGCTGCGCCAGTAGGCGTCGTCACGCAGGCCGTGGTCGCGCCAGCGGCTGTTGATCACCCCCAGTTCCTCCGGCGAGATGCTCAGCAACGCTTTGTCGAGGATCGAGCCCAGCTCGCTGGCGTCGGGGGCTGTGGCCATGGAAAAGGCTGCGGGCTCCGTGCCGACCGTGCTGCGGATGACCAGGTCGTTGCTGGTGGCGAGCATGTGGTTGGCGTCGATCAGGGTGGCGATCGCCGCATCCACCGCGCCGCTGCCGAGCAGCACCATGGAGTAATAGGTACTTTCGGTGGTGACCTGGTGGATCCGCGGGTGGCGAGCGGCAAGCAGGGCGGCCACGCTGCTGTCGCGGGGTACGGCGACTCGCTTGCCCTTGAGTTGCTTGAGGCTGTTGGGTTGGTCGGTGCCGGTATGGGTGACCAGCACATAGGCGCTCTCCAGATAGGGGCGGCTGACCTGCAGCGGGTTGCTCCGGCGTGCCTCGGTGGACAGGCTGGCGATGATGTCGGCACGCCCGGATTCGAGCTGGTCGATCATGTCGCCGTCGCCACTGGCGCGGTGGATCTCGAAGCGCAGGCCGGTGCGCAGACGAATGAGCTCGAGCAGGTCGGCGACTATCCCTCGCAGGCGATCATTGCTGTCGAAGAACGTCAGTGGCGCCGCCGTGTCGTTGACCACCACGCGCATGATCGGGTGTTGGCTCAGCCACTGTTCCTCGCGTGTCGACAACTGCAGCTTGCGGTCGGTCAGCAAACTGCCGCTACTGGCGCTCCAGCGTTTGAAGATATCGTTGCGGGTGGCGCTGGACTGCGCGTCAAGCGCGGCATCCACCAGGGACTGGAGGGTAGATTCACCTTCGCGCATGGCAAAGCTGAAGCCCACGGCCTCATGCTTGCCGAAGTTGGCCATGCGCACATGCGGCAGGTGACCCTGGCTGATCAGGTAGTGAGTGGAGATGGTATCGCCAATGAACACGTCGGCCTGTTCGAAGGCCACCGCATTCAGGGCCTGGGTGGAAGACTCGAAGGTCAGCAGCTCGGCCTTGGGGTAGTTGGCGTGGATTTCCCCGGGCGGCAGGTAGTGATACAGCATGCTCAGACGCATGCCCGGCAGGCCGGTGTCCAGCGCGCGGCTCTCGTCCTCGCGGGTCACCAGCACGGGCTGGTCAATGGCATAGGGGCGTGACAGCGCCAGGCCCTGGGTGACGGCTTCATAGCCGTTGGCGCTGCCCAGCAGGTCGATATGGCCGCTCTTGAGTGCCGCGACCGCCGCCGGGCGGCTGGGAAAACGCTGCACACGGACAGGCAGGCCCAGGGCACTGCCGATCAAGCCGGCGTAGTCGGCGGTCAGCCCTTGGTATTCGCGCCCGCCCGTGGCGATGTCGAAAGGGGGATAGTCGGGCGCCGAGGTGCCCAGCACCAGCTCTTTGCGCTCTGCGAGCCAGTCGCGCTGGGCTGCTGTCAGGGGCGGCCGGACCGACTTCGGTGTCGAGCGGCTGAGCAAGGTGTAGGTGCGGCCCAGGTCGACGGTCATGCCGCCACCTTGCAGCGGCGTGCCCAGGCAGAGCAGCAATACAGCGATGTACCTCCACGTCATCATTTCAGACCAGTGCGTTGCGCTTGGCGACGTCGATCAACTCTACCAATGTGCTGGCGCGCAACTTGTGCATGAGGCGCTTCTTGTAGGTGCTGACGGTCTTGTTGCTGAGGAACATGCCCTTGGCAATTTCCTTGTTGCTGCGGCCCTGGGCAAAAAGTTGCAGGACCATCAGTTCCCGGTCGTTGACCTGGCGGAACAGTTCCAGCTCCTGGTTGCTGCCTGTCGGCGGTGGATTGAGTGCCTGGCTGGGGAAGTAGTTGTAGCCGGACAGCACGGCCTTGATGGCGCTGAGCAGCTCACTGAGGTCTTCCTGCTTGCACACATACCCGGCCGCGCCGGAGTGCATGCAGCGCACGGCAAACAGCGCCGGCGATTGCGCGGTCAGCACCAGGACCTTCAGCGGGATGGCCATGGCCTGCAGGCGCGAGAGCATTTCCAGGCCATCGAGCTTGGGGATGCTGATGTCCAGAATGACCAGGTCGGGTGGGGTTTCGCGGATCAGCTGCATGGCGTCAACGCCATTGTCCGATTCACCGACCACCCGGTATCCCTGGTTTTCCAGCAACATCCGTATCGCCAGGCGTATAACGGGATGGTCATCAACAATAAAGACTGAGTGCATATTCAACATTCCAGGCTGCAGGTGAAGGCAGCCGGCACATTAGCTCAGTTGCATGGCGACGGGCAGGGAAGTAGGTGCCAAATACGGGATATAGGAATTAACTTACAGCGCCCGCGAAACTTTGCTACGAGAGATGTAGATATTGGCAGGGTCTTATCAGGAGTTGATAACTTTTGCGATGGTAGGAGGCTGGCCAGTTTATTTACAAAAAAATAGCATAGGAAATTTCATACAAATTAAACATGGGTGGCAAACATTCGTCTGCCACCCTCGGTTTTCCTACTTCGGGCTGGAGCGCCCGGTCATTTCCTGGGCCATTTCACTGGCGTAGCTGTCGGTCATGCCGGCGATGAAGTCGATCATGCGCAGGAATGCGCCATGCAGCGAGCCATGCGGGTCGGGGGCATTGTTACCGATCAGGTCCAGCACACGGCGGCTCTTGAACGACGGCGTGCGCCCACCGTGCTGCTCAAGGGCCGCGCCACAGAAGGTGTTGAGCAGGATCTCCAGGGTCGTGTAGGCGCCGATCTCGTGCAGGGTCTTGCGCTTGTCCTGGAAGATCTTCTTGCGTGCCATGTCCTTGGCCTGGAGCACGCAGCGTTGCGCCGGTCCGTGCATGTGCTCCACCAGGTCACCGGCCAGGCGGCCGGCAAGCAGGGCTTGCTGTTGTTCGACGAAGGCCTGGGCGGCGGCATTGGTCAGGTGCTCGATGGCCTTGCCGCGCAGGATCGCCAGCTTGCGCCGGCGTGACTCGCCCGGGCCCAGCAGGCGGTAGGTTTCCGGCAGGTCGTCACCCACCAGGTCCAGCAGCAGCGCCTCGACCTCGGCGTACTGCAGCAGGTCCATCTCCAGCCCGTCCTCGAGGTCGATCAAGGCGTAGCAGATGTCGTCTGCGGCCTCCATCAGGTACACCAGGGGATGGCGCGCCCAGCGCTGGTGTTCGAGCTGGGGCAGGCCGAGCTTGCCGGCGATCTGCTCGAGCAGCCCCAGTTCGCTCTGGTAGCAGCCGAACTTGTGCTTCTTGTAGCCCAGGGCATCGGCGTGGCGCGCGGCCCAGGGGTACTTGAGGTAGGCGCCGAGGGTCGCGTAGGTCAGGCGCATGCCACCGTCGAACTGGTGGTATTCGAGCTGCGTGAGCACGCGAAACCCTTGGGCGTTGCCTTCGAAATTGAGGAAGTCGCCGCGCTGCTCGTCGCTCATGTCGTCCAGCCAGCCACGCCCGGCCGCCTGCTGGAACCAGTGGCGAATGGCGTCCTCGCCCGAGTGGCCGAACGGCGGGTTACCGATGTCGTGGGCCAGGCAGGCCGACTGCACGATCATTCCCAGGTCGCTGGGTTCGCACCAGTCCGGCAGTTGGTCGCGCAGGGTCTCGCCGACACGCATGCCCAGCGAGCGGCCGACACAGCTGACTTCCAGGGAGTGGGTGAGGCGGGTGTGGATGTGGTCGTTGCTGGACACCGGATGCACCTGGGTCTTGCGCCCCAGGCGGCGGAAGGCGCCGGAGAAGATGATGCGGTCGTGATCCTTGTGGAAAGGACTGCGCCCGAGCTCCTCGGGGCTGTAGAGGGCCTTGCCCAGTCGTTCGCGGGTCAGCAGGGTTTGCCAGTCCAAGGCGTGTTCTCCCATCGTAGAGTCGGGATAGCTTCCTGTGTCCGGCGCGCCCGCGCAAGGGCCGGGCGCGCTCGGGCTTCAGCGGCGGCGGCTGCCGAGGAGCAGGCGGATCAAGGGAGCCAGGCTGGCGCCCAGGCGTACCAGGCGGGTCAGGTTGCCGCTGCGTACGCCCTTGCCGGTGAGAAAGCCCAGGGCGACCACGGCGCCAATGCCCCACAGCGAGCCGTGCTTGACCCCCAGGCCTTCACCGAACGAGCCGCCCATGCCGCGCAGACGGCGGACCGGTTCGAGCAGTTGCCCGGATTCGTGGCGGATCTCCTGGCGGTGCATTTCCATGCGCAGGCGCAGCAGCGCCTTGCGCAGCTCCCGTGGATTACGCGTGTTGGGTAGTTCTGGCAGGCTCATGGCAGCAGGCGCTCCCGATCCTTGGCCAACTCCTCGAGGGTGGCATTGAACGGCGAGGACTCGTCGAACACCGCGGCCTTCAGGCGCAGGCCACAGTACAGCGCGGCGACCCCGTAGAACACGCAAAGGCCGATGATCCCGGCCAGGCGGTAGCTGTCCCACAGCAGCACCAGCACCAGGCCCGACAGGGCGGTCAGCAGCAGCAGGGCGAACACCAGCGCCAGGCCGGCGAACAACAGCAGGCTCAAGGTACGGGCCTTCTGCTCCTGCAACTCGATACCGAACAGCTCGATATGGCTGTGCAGCAAGCCCAGCACGGCCGCGCCCAGGCGCCTGCCGGAGGCGCCCGTGCCGATGGCTTCGTTGTCCATGAAGGTTCCTCAGCGCTTGGCCAGCAGGCCGATCAGCAGGCCGACGCCGGCGGCGATGCCGATGGCCTGCCACGGGTTCTCCTGCACGTACTGCTCGGCGTTGCCCAGGGCCGCCTGGCCACGGGCACGCACCGAGTCCTGGGTCAGTTGCAGGGTTTCACGAGCCTGGACCAGGCGATCGTGGATCTGTTCGCGCAGTTCATCGGCCTGGTCGCCGGCCAGGTTGGCCGTGTCGGCCAGCAGTTTTTCGGTGTCGCGGACCAGGGCCTGGAAGTCAGCCATCAGTATGTCTTGTGCAGTCTTTGCCGATTTGCTGGCCATGAGTGGGCCTCTCCCTGTGGATGTGTGTGGCTATTTCGAGTGATCGGTGGCGCGGAAGGTTCAGCGGGATGTGTTGGTACAGCGCTTGCTAAAAAGCGGTGCGTGTCCGCCGAGGCCTGCGCCGAAATCATGCGCGCTTGATGCGGATACCGCTAAACCTTAACCCAATCCACGACAAACCCAAGAAAAAACCACGCAGGCACCGCCCGGGTCACCGAAACGGGGCAGGGGCCTGGCACCGATGCGGTGCATGGATGCCGGTTCTTGAACTGTCCTGGTGCCTTTTTGCAGGTCTGCCACTACATGGAAAACACTCACAGCGCGATGGACTCCCTGGTCCACGGCTCCAACACTTTGTTTATCCTCATGGGCGCGATACTGGTCCTGGCCATGCATGCGGGGTTCGCCTTTCTCGAAGTCGGCACAGTGCGGTACAAGAATCAGGTCAACGCCTTGTCGAAGATCCTCAGCGACTTCGCCATCTCGGCGCTGGTGTACTTCTTCGTCGGTTACTGGATCGCCTATGGCGTGAGCTTCCTGCAGCCGGCGGCGGCGCTGGCCAGCGACCATGGCTACGCGCTGGTCAAATGTTTTTTCCTGCTGACCTTCGCCGCCGCGATTCCGGCAATCATTTCCGGCGGCATCGCCGAACGGGCGCGCTTTGCGCCGCAACTGTGCGCAACGGCGTTGATCGTGGCGTTCATCTACCCGTTTTTCGAAGGCATCGTGTGGAACGGCAACTTCGGCCTGCAGGCCTGGTTGCAAACGCGTTTCGGTGCGCCGTTCCACGACTTCGCCGGCTCCGTGGTGGTGCACGCCATGGGGGGCTGGCTGGCGCTGGCGGCGGTGCTGCTGCTAGGCGCGCGCCGCGGCCGTTATCGCGATGGCCGGCTGGTGGCGTTTGCCCCCTCGAGCATTCCGTTCCTGGCGCTGGGGTCGTGGATCCTGATCATCGGCTGGTTCGGCTTCAACGTCATGAGCGCGCAGACCCTGCAAGGGGTGAGCGGGCTCGTGGCGATCAACTCGCTGATGGCCATGGTCGGTGGCACCCTGTCGGCCCTGCTGGCCGGGCGCAACGACCCCGGCTTCCTGCACAACGGCCCGCTGGCCGGCCTGGTGGCGGTGTGCGCGGGTTCCGACCTGATGCACCCGGTGGGGGCGCTGGCCACCGGCCTGGTGGCAGGCGGGCTGTTTGTCTGGTGCTTCACTGCCGCGCAGAACCGCTGGAAGATCGACGACGTGCTGGGGGTATGGCCGCTGCATGGCCTGTGCGGCGTGTGGGGCGGCATCGCCTGCGGCGTGTTCGGGCAGGTGGCCCTGGGTGGCCTCGGCGGTGTCAGCCTGGCCAGCCAACTGCTGGGCAGCTTGGCGGGTGTGCTGGTGGCACTGGTCGGCGGCTTTGCCGTGTACGGTCTGCTCAAGGCGCTGCATGGCTTGCGCTTGAACCATGAACAGGAGTTCCAGGGCGCGGACCTGGCGGTGCATCGAATCGGCGCCACCAGCCAGGATTGAGGCAGGTCAGGTGCACGCAGGCGCAGGCGGACCTAGAATGAGCATCCCTTCCTGCGATTTTGCGGATAGACGCATGCTGCCTGAAACCCAATTGTTCGGCACCCTCGGGTGCCATCTGTGCGAAGTGGCCGAAGCCGTGCTGATGCCGTTCGTCGAGCACGGCTTGCTGGTCGAGCTGGTCGACATCGCCGACAGTGAGGCGCTGTTCGAACGTTACGGGCTGATCATTCCGGTATTGCGCCGTTGCGATACCGGGGCCGAGCTGGGCTGGCCGTTCGATGCCGAGCAGGTAGTGGCCTTCCTCGGCTGAGTCGCGCATTGACGGCCCAGGCTTCGCTTCGTATGCTGTATATAAATACAGTATCCCGAGGTAAGCCATGCTCAATGTCGAGCAACTCAAGTACAGCATCAATCACATGGCCCCCGAGCGTGTGTGCGAGGCGGTGCTGGAACTGCGCCTCGATGGCATCGTCACCGACGAGCGCACACCGTTCGGCAAGGTCCATTTCAATACCTGCTTCGCCGAGATCGAGGCGCTGTTCCAGCGCGCCGGCTTCCACCGTCCGCTGGATGTCGTGGGCTACCAGGGGCTGAGCTATGCCCTCTATGATCCGGGCCGCTGGGACGCGGTGCAGGTGCTGCGCTGGCTCAAGGCGCGCTGCGAGCCAGCCTGCGAGGCTGGTTGACGTACGCCGGGTAGGGGATAATGCCCGCCCCCTGCTTGACCGAGCCTGATGATGACCACGCCTTTCGACCCCGCCCAGCAACAAGCCAGCACTGTCTGTCTGCCTCCAGGGCCCTGGGCTACGGTGCTTGATTGCCTGTGCGAGCATTTCAAGGGCATCAGCCGTGAGCAATGGCTCGACCGCTTCGCCCGAGGGCGGGTGTTGAATGCCGAAGGCCAGCCCATTGCAGCGGACACCCGCTATCGTCGGGGCATGCGCCTGCATTATTTTCGTGAAGTACCCAATGAAAAGGTGATCCCTGTGCAGGAAGAAATCCTGCATGTGGATGAGCACCTGGTGGTAGCGGACAAGCCGCATTTCCTGCCGGTGACGCCCACCGGCGAGTACGTCGAGCAGACGCTGCTGCGTCGGCTGATCCGGCGCCTGGACAACCCGCACCTGGTGCCGCTGCATCGCATCGACCGACACACTGCCGGGCTGGTGCTGTTCTCTGCCAACCCGCAGAGCCGTGGCGCCTATCAACGCCTGTTCCCCGAGCGGCGTATCGACAAGCATTACCAGGCCATCGCCGCGGCCATGCCGCAGCATGATTACCCGTTGGTGCACCGCAGCCGTCTGGTGCACGGTGAGCCGTTCTTCCGCATGCATGAGGTGGAAGGGGTCGATAACAGTGAAACTCACGCCTGTGTGCTGGAGAAAAATGGCGATCTGTGGCGCTATGGCCTGTCGCCGGTCACCGGCAAGACCCACCAGTTGCGCGTGCATATGGCGGCGCTGGGCGCGGGGATCTGCAACGATCCGTTCTATCCCCAACTGGTCAACGAGCAGGATGATTACGCACGGCCACTGAAGCTGCTGGCCCATAGCCTGCGCTTCGAGGATCCGTTGACGGGTGAGGTGCGTTACTTCGAGAGCCGGCTGGCGCTCGACTGGTAAAAGCATCGGGGGCCAGTCGCCGCTGCGACTGGCCCCCCGATGGCGTCTACCGATTTCAGCGGTTGAAGCGCTCCACCAGCGAGTACTGGGTACCCGCCGTGCTGGTCAGCTCTTCGCTGAGCAGCGCCGAGCGCTGGGCCTGGCCGGCGGTCTGGTCGGCGAGGTCGGCGATGGTACTGATGTTGCGGCTGATCTCCTCGGCCACCGCACTCTGCTCTTCGGTGGCCGCGGCGATCTGGGTCGCCATGTCGGTGATGTTGGCCACGGCCTCGCTGATGCCCACCAATG
The DNA here is from genome assembly GCF_057809275.1 of Pseudomonas sp. FG36. Classification (NCBI taxonomy): domain Bacteria; kingdom Pseudomonadati; phylum Pseudomonadota; class Gammaproteobacteria; order Pseudomonadales; family Pseudomonadaceae; genus Pseudomonas; species Pseudomonas sp. FG36. Next base: position 289,640 of record NZ_JBMDJQ010000003.1, on the reverse strand, counting down.
CCTCGTCGGCCTGCATGACCCGCTCGACACCTTCCTGGGCCTGGCGATGGCCGGTCTCCATAGTCTGCACCGCGTTGTTGGCGGTCTGTTGCAGCTTGGCGATCAGGGTGTGGATCTGCCCGGTGGATTCGGCGGTGCGCTGGGCCAGCTGGCGGACCTCATCGGCGACCACGGCGAAGCCGCGGCCCATCTCACCGGCACGCGCCGCTTCGATGGCGGCGTTGAGCGCCAGCAGGTTGGTCTGGTCGGCGATGCCCTTGATCACATCGACCACGCCGCCAATCTCGTCGCTGTCCTTGGCCAGCTGGGTGACGGTCAGCCCGGTTTCACCCACGGCAGCCGACAGCCGCTCGATGGCGTCACGGGTTTCGCCGGCGATATTGCGGCCTTGGCTGGTCAGGCGATTGGCCTCCTGCGTCGCGTCGGCGGTGCGCTGGACATGGTTGGCCACTTCCTGAGTGGTGGCGGCCATCTGGTTGACGGCGGCGGCCACCTGCTCGGTTTCCACGCGCTGGCGCTCCAGGCCCGAGGAGCTCTGGTGGGCGAGGGTGTCGGACTGGCGGGCTTGGTCGCTGAGCTGCTCGGCGCTGTCCTGCAGGCGGGTCAGGCAGGTCTTCATCCGTGCGTCCTGGCTGAGCATGGCCATTTCCAGGCGTGCCTGGACGCCGCGGCTGTCGGTGTACATCTGCGCGATCAGCGGGTCGGAGGTGGTCTGTTCGGCCAGACGCAGCAGGCGCTTGAGGCCGCGTTGCTGCCAACCCAGCCCGAGCAGGCCGAGCGGCACCGACAGGCCGGCGGCCAGGGCGAAGCCCCAGGAGTGGCCGAGCCAGTTGCCGATCAGGAAACCGACCTGGCTGACCAGGATGAACGGCAGCCAGTCCTGCAGCACCGGCAGCCACTTGTCACGTTTCGGGATGGCCGACCTGCCCTGGTTGATGCGCTGGTACAGCGCCTCGGCGCGGCGGATCTGCTCGGCGGTGGGCTTGACCCGCACCGACTCGTAGCCGACCACCTGGTTGCTGTCGAAGATCGGCGTGACGTAGGCATTGACCCAGTAGTGGTCGCCCGACTTGCAGCGGTTCTTGACGATGCCCATCCACGGCAGGCCCTGCTTCAGGGTCTGCCACATATGGGCGAACACGGCTGGCGGGACGTCGGGGTGGCGCACCAGGTTGTGCGGCGCGCCCATCAGGTCCTCGCGGGAGAATCCGCTGATTTCGATGAAGGCATCGTTGCAGTAAGTGATCACGCCTTTGGCGTTGGTGGTGGAGATCAACCGCTGCTGGGCAGGGAAAGTCCGTTCTCTCTGGGTAATCGGCTGGTTGTTACGCATTGGCTGTTCAATCCGCAAGGCTTTCGACGGGTATCGGCAAGCCTCTGGTTTTATTGAATGAATATTTAACTGTCTTGATCTGGAGCAATGTGCCGTCAGTGCGGTTGAGCTATCGCAGCCGACCTGATCGCAACCATTGCCTTCAATATTGCAGTTTTTCTTACAAATGATGACGGATAAGTCTGATCATGACGGATTGCTCAGCCCGGGGCCAGCATCGGGTAGCTGAACAGGGCGAAGTGCGCCAGGTTGACGCAGGTGTGGCACAGCACCGCCGCTGCCAGCCCGCCATGGCGATAGGCCAGACCGTATCCCACCCCGGCCAGGGTGGCCAGGTAGAACCATTGCCAGCCACCGGCCAGGTGCGCGAGGCCGAACAACAGCGCGGCCAACAGCAGCGCCAGCCCCTCATGCTTGAACAGACGTTGCAGGCCGCCCTGGATGTAGCCACGGAACAGCAGTTCCTCGGTCAGGCTCACCAGCAGCAGGTTGTTGGCCAGCCATAGCCAGGCCTGGTCCGGCCATTTCGGCGCCCAGGCCACCATCCCCAAGGCCCAGGCGCCGCCCAGGCAGGCGAGCAGGGTAAGGGGCAGGATCAGCGCCAGGCTCATGGCCAGGCCGCGACCGCGCAGCATTACCAGCCAAGGGCAGGCCAGCAGCAGCCACAGGCCGATCAGTGGTTTGTCGAGGTTCAGGTACATGGAGAAGGGCACCGCGCCTTCGCTGAGGACGGCCTTGTCGATGACGCGGGCGCCATGGAAGCCGGGCAGCCAGTGCAGCGCCAAGGCGACGGCGAGAACGACGAAGAGCAGGTGGCCGAGGGTCTGTTGCCAGCGGACCTGGCGGCGCGCCAGCAGGCCGCTGCAGAACAGGGCGAGCAAGGCGGGCAGGGCGATCAGGCCGATACTGCCGTGGGTCAGTGCGAGGGTGTAGCCGAGGCCGAGCAGGAGCAGGGCGATCCAGTGGAGACGGGGCATTGGGTTTCCTTGTGCCGGTGGGTCCATGGAAGGTAGGACTCAGCCAAGCGGCTTCAGGACACCATGCTCTGCAGGAACAACGATATGAAGGCGCAGGCATGGGTGCGGGGCAACCCCGCTCCCACGACAGCCCGCACCAAAGGCGCGGGCGCGAGCAGTGAATTCCTACCCTGCGATCAATTGCCGCAGCACATAATGCAGGATCCCGCCCGATTTGAAGTATTCCACCTCATTGAGCGTATCGATCCGGCACAGCACCTCGATCTGCTCCTGGCGCCCATCCTCGCGGGTAATGCGCAGCGGCAGGCTCATGCCCGGGCGGATCTGCGCATCGGTCAGCCCCAGCACATCGATGCGCTCGCTGCCGGTCAGCCCCAGGCGCTTGCGGTCGTCCCCCGCCTTGAACTGCAGCGGCAGCACGCCCATGCCCACCAGGTTGGAGCGGTGGATGCGTTCGAAACTTTCCGCCAGCACCGCCTTGACCCCCAGCAGGTTGGTGCCTTTGGCCGCCCAGTCGCGGCTGGAGCCGGTGCCGTATTCCTGCCCGGCGATCACCACCAGCGGCGTGCCATCCTGCTGGTAGCGCATGGCGGCGTCGTAGATCGACAGTTTCTCGCCCGTGGGTACAAACAAGGTGTTGCCGCCTTCCTCGCCACCGAGCATTTCGTTGCGGATGCGGATGTTGGCGAAGGTGCCGCGCATCATCACCTCATGATTACCGCGCCGTGAGCCGTAGGAGTTGAAGTCGCGCGGTTCCACGCCCTTGCCGCGCAGGTAGCGCCCGGCCGGGCTGTCGGCCTTGATGTTGCCGGCCGGGGAGATGTGGTCGGTGGTCACCGAGTCGCCGAGCAGGGCGAGGATGCGTGCGTTGCGTACATCACCGATCTCCGGCAGCGGGCCGCCGATGTCATCGAAGAAGGGTGGGTGCTGGATATAGGTGGAATCGTCCTGCCAGACATAGGTCGCGGCCTGGGGCACTTCGATCGCCTGCCATTGGGCGTCGCCGGCGAACACCTCGGCATATTCCTTGTGGAACATGCGGGTGTCGACATTGCTGACCGCCTCGGCGATTTCCTGCTGGCTTGGCCAGATGTCGCGCAGGTACACGGGCTTGCCGTCCTTGCCGGTGCCGAGCGGGTCCTGGCTGAGGTCGACGCGCACGCTGCCGGCCAGGGCGTAGGCCACCACCAGCGGCGGCGAAGCCAGCCAGTTGGTCTTGACCAGCGGGTGTACCCGGCCTTCGAAGTTGCGGTTGCCCGACAGCACCGAGGCGACGGTGAGGTCGGCGCTGCCGATGGCTTGCTCGATGGCCTCGTCCAGGGGGCCCGAGTTGCCGATACAGGTGGTGCAGCCATAGCCGACCAGGTCGAAACCGAGCTGGTCGAGGTAGGGTGTCAGGCCTGCGGCTTTATAGTAATCGGTGACCACCTTGGAGCCGGGGGCGAGCGAACTCTTCACCCAGGGCTTGCGTTGCAGGCCTTTCTCCACGGCTTTCTTCGCCACCAGCCCGGCGGCCATCATCACGCTGGGGTTGGAGGTGTTGGTGCAGGAGGTGATGGCGGCGATCACCACCGCGCCGTCGCGCAGGGTGTGGGTCTGGTTTTCGTGGGTGTAGTCGATCTCGCCTGCCTGGTCGGCATTGCCCACCGCCACGCCACCGCCGCCTTCGCTTTCCAGGCGGCCGACTTCCTTGGCCAGCGGTTTGGGCTGCAACTCGATGAAGTGGTCGAAGGCCTGGCGCACCTGGCCCAGGGCGACGCGGTCCTGCGGGCGCTTGGGCCCGGCCAGGCTGGCCTCCACATCGTTCATGTCCAACGCCAGGGTGTCGCTGAACAGCGGCTCCTGGCCGGGCAGGCGCCACAGGCCCTGGGCCTTGCAGTAGGCCTCGACCAGTTGTACGGCTTCCTCGGGGCGACCGGACAGGCGCAGGTAGTCGAGGGTCACCTGGTCGACCGGGAAGAAGCCACAGGTGGCGCCATACTCGGGGGCCATGTTGGCGATGGTGGCGCGATCGGCCAGTGGCAGGTCGGCCAGGCCGTCGCCATAGAACTCGACGAACTTGCCCACCACGCCCTTCTTGCGCAGCATCTGCGTGACCGTCAGGACCAGGTCGGTGGCGGTGATGCCTTCGCGCAGCTTGCCGGTGAGCTTGAAGCCGATCACCTCGGGGATCAGCATCGATACCGGCTGGCCGAGCATGGCCGCCTCGGCCTCGATGCCGCCCACGCCCCAGCCGAGCACGCCGAGGCCATTGATCATGGTGGTGTGCGAGTCGGTGCCGACCAGGGTGTCGGGGAAGGCATAGGTGCGGCCTTCCTCCTCGCGGGTCCATACCGTGCGGCCCAGGTATTCGAGGTTGACCTGGTGGCAGATGCCGGTGCCCGGCGGCACCACCCGGAAGTTGTCGAAGGCGCTCTGGCCCCAGCGCAGGAAGGCGTAGCGTTCGCCGTTGCGCTGCATTTCGATGTCGACGTTCTGGGCAAATGCGGCCGGGGTGGCATAACGGTCGACCATCACCGAGTGGTCGATCACCAGGTCCACCGGCGACAACGGGTTGATCCGCTGCGGGTCGCCGCCGGCCTTGGCCATGGCCGCGCGCATGGCGGCCAGGTCGACCACCGCCGGCACGCCGGTGAAGTCCTGCATCAGCACCCGCGCCGGGCGGTACTGGATCTCGCGGTCGGAGCGGCGCTCCTGCAGCCAGGCGGCCAGGGCCTTGAGGTCGTCGCCGGTGACAGTCTTGCCGTCTTCCCAGCGCAGCAAGTTCTCCAGCAGCACCTTGAGCGACATCGGCAGGCGCTGCAGGTCGCCGAGCTGGCGGGCGGCGTCGGGCAAGCTGAAATAGTGGTAGGCGCGGTCGGCCACCTGGAGGGTCTTGAGGGTTTTCAGGCTATCGAGCGAGGGCATTTACAACTCCTTGTGCTCCGGTGCCCGGCGACTGCGGGTCGCTCGCCGGTGTCACCGCTCTGGACCAGTCCGCACGGCACGGACCTGGCTGAACAGTCAGGTTAGACCGGTTTGCCGGTCCCGACCCTTTTCTGGACCGATGGGGCGTGTCGCTGGTTCCCGACTTCCTTTATCATTCGCCGCCCTGGCGCCGTCTGCGTCAGTGATGTGGAGTGAGAAATGAATACCCTGTTCATGCATTGCCGGCCCGGCTTCGAGGGCGAGGTCTGCGCCGAAATCAGCGAACACGCCGCCCATCTGGGCGTGCCCGGCTATGCCAAGGGCAAGCCGCAGAGTGCTTGCGCCGAGTTCGTCTGCACCGAGCCCGGTGGCGCCGAACGCATGATGCAGGCGCTGCGCTTCTCGCAGCTGATCTTCCCGCGCCAGTGGGCCCGCGGCACGTACGTCGAGCTGCCTGAGACCGACCGCATCAGCGTGTTGCTTGAGCACCTGGCCGCGCTGCCGGTGTGCGGCAGCCTGTGGCTGGAGGTGCTCGACAGCAACGAGGGCAAGGAGCTGTCGACCTTCTGCCGCAAGTTCGAGGTGCCGCTGCGCAAGGCCCTGGAGAAGGCCGGCCGCCTGGTCGATGACGCCCGCCGTCCGCGCCTGCTGCTGACTTTCATCAGCGGTCGCCGGGTGTTCCTCGGCCTGGCCGAGGCCGACAACTCGGCGCTGTGGCCCATGGGCATCCCACGCCTGAAGTTCCCCCGCGAGGCCCCGAGCCGCTCGACCCTCAAGCTCGAGGAAGCCTGGCACCAGTTCATCCCGCGCGAGCAATGGGACGCGCGCCTGAACGACGACATGACCGGTGTCGACCTGGGCGCCTCGCCCGGCGGCTGGACCTACCAGCTGGTCAAGCGTGGCATGCTGGTGACCGCCATCGACAACGGGCCGATGGCCGAGAGCCTGATGGATACCGGCCTGGTCACCCATCTGATGGCCGACGGCTTTACCTGGCAGCCGAAGCAGACGGTGGACTGGATGGTCTGCGATATCGTCGAGAAGCCGGCGCGCACCGCTTCGCTGATCGAGACCTGGCTGGGCGAAGGGCTGTGCCGCGAAGCGGTGGTCAACCTGAAACTGCCGATGAAGCAACGCCATGCCGAGGTTCGCAAGCTGCTGGACCGCATCGAGGCTGGGTTCAAGGCGCGCAAGGTGAAGGTGTCGATCGCCTGCAAGCAGCTGTATCACGACCGTGAGGAAGTCACCTGCCACCTGCGTCGGCTGGACCTGAAGCCGCGCTGAGGCCATCGCGGCGCAAGCCTGCTCCCACGGTACCCGGCCCTTGTGGGAGTGGGCTTGGCGCCCTTCGGCCGATACGCCACAATGACGAGCATTTTGCGGAGCCTTTCATGACCGATTTCACCCACGACGCGATCCTCGACGCCACCGGCCTGAACTGCCCGGAGCCGGTGATGATGCTGCACAAGCATGTGCGCGAGCTGGTATCCGGCGGCGTGCTCAAGGTCATCGCCACCGACCCGTCGACCCGCCGCGACATCCCCAAGTTCTGCATCTTCCTCGGCCACGAGCTGCTCGGCCAGGAAGAAGACGCCGGAACCTACCTGTACTGGATCCGCAAGAAGGCCGACTGAGCCCGCCGCGATCGCGCTACACTGCGCTCCCCTGACAGGAGAGCGCCATGCTGATAGTTGCCGACGAGAATATCCCGCTGCTCGATGCCTTCTTTGCCGGTTTCGGTGAAATCCGCCGTTATCCAGGCCGGGCCATCGACGCCGCCTGCGTCAAGGAAGCCGACGTGCTGCTGGTACGCTCGGTGACTCGCGTCGATCGGCAACTGCTCGAGGGCAGTCGGGTACGCTTCGTCGGCACCTGCACCATCGGCACCGATCACCTCGACCTCGAACATTTCGCCGAAGCTGGTATCCACTGGAGCAGCGCGCCGGGCTGCAACGCCCGTGGCGTGGTGGACTACGTGCTGGGCAGCCTGCTGACCCTGGCCGAACTCGAGGGTGCCGACCTGGGCAAGCGCGTCTATGGCGTGGTCGGCGCGGGTGAGGTCGGCGGGCGGCTGGTGCGGGTGCTGCGCGGCCTCGGCTGGAAGGTGCTGGTGTGCGACCCGGTGCGCCAGGCCAGCGAGGGCGGCGACTTTGTCGATCTCGACAGTGTCCTCAAGCAGTGTGATGTGATCAGCCTGCACACGCCGCTGCAGCGTGGCGGCGAGCACCCGACCTGGCACCTGCTCGATCAGCCGCGCCTGGCCCGCTTGCGCGCAGGCGCCTGGCTGATCAACGCCAGCCGTGGGCCTGTGGTGGACAACGCGGCCCTGCGCGAACTGCTGCTGGATCGCGAGGATGTGCATGCGGTGCTCGACGTGTGGGAGGGCGAGCCGCAGGTGGACCTGGCGTTGGCCGACCTGTGCACCCTGGCCACGCCGCATATCGCCGGCTACAGCCTGGATGGCAAGCAGCGTGGCACGGCGCAGATCTATCAGGCGTTCTGCCGCTGGCAGGGTTTGCACGAGCAGGTGCGACTGGCCGACCTGCTGCCGGCGACGGGCTTGGCGCAGATCGAGTTCGATGCCAGCGCGGAGCCGGCGTGGACATTGGCCACACTGTGCCGCGCGGTGTACGACCCGCGTCGCGACGATGCGGATTTTCGTCGCAGCCTCAGCGACGACCCGGCCGAGCAACGCGCCGCGTTCGACCTGCTGCGCAAGCATTATCCGGTGCGCCGCGAGATCGAAGGGTTGGCGGTGCGGGTGCGGGGGGAGGCACCGCAGTTGGCGCAGGTGGTCAGTGCATTGGGGGCGGTGTTGGTCTGAGGGCCGTGGTAGCGCGGGGCAAGCCACAGGTGAGGGTGAGCTTCGCGGGCAAATAAAAACCCGGCGCGGGCGCCGGGTTGCACGCAATTCAGGGGTCAGGTCTTGCGGGTTTTCTCGGCCCGGCTGGCTTCCAGGTCCTTGCAGGCCTTCTGGATCATCTGCTCGGTGATGGGTACCTCGCGGCCCTGGGCATCGATGATCGAGCCACAGACCTGATGTTGCGCAGGGGGCTGGGTCTTGGGCGTATCGGTGTGCTGCAAGCTCATGTCCTGTCTCCTCTTTCAGGTTCAAGCTCAAGGTAGCGCTTCGCCGTGACTGGTCTGTGACAGTTTCTTCGGCGTCATGCCGGATCAGTCCAACAGAAACCACGGTAAACCTCCAGTCGCAGGTTAGAACGAATGGGCATAGTCACTATCGTCCTGTTCGATCATGGGACGGCGTCGCATTCCCAGACGTTGCACAGGGTCGACGAGTGGTAGTCTTGGCCTGACCTCAGCACAGAACGACTTTCGCCATGCCCGAGCCGATCTCCCCCCGCCAACGCCGCGCTCTACACCTGGGCTGGCAGTTCGTGCGCCCCTATCGCCGCCAGGCGCTGCTGGCCTTGCTGGCGCTGGTGGTCACCGCCGCCATTACCCTGTCCATGGGGCAGGGCATCCGCCTGCTGGTCGACCAGGGCTTCATGACCGGCTCGGCGCACCAGCTCAACCAGACCATCGGCCTGTTCATGCTGCTGGTGGTGGCGCTGGCGGTGGGGACCTTCGCCCGTTTCTACCTGGTGTCGTGGATCGGAGAGCGCTGCGTGGCCGATATCCGCCGGGCAGTGTTCGACCACCTGGTCTGGCTGCATCCGGGGTTCTTCGAGGACAACCGCAGTTCGGAGATCCAGTCGCGGCTGACCGCCGACACCACCTTGCTGCAGTCCGTAATCGGCTCGTCGCTGTCGCTGTTCCTGCGCAATGCGCTGATGGTGGTCGGCGGGGTGATCCTGCTGTTCGTCACCAACCCCAAGCTGACCAGCATCGTGGTGCTGGCCCTGCCCTTGGTGCTGGCGCCGATCCTGCTGTTCGGGCGGCGCGTGCGCAGCCTGTCGCGGCAGAGCCAGGACCGGGTGGCCGATGTGGGCAGCTATGTCGCCGAGACCCTTGGCCAGATCAAGACGGTGCAGGCCTACAACCACCAGGCGCGTGACCAGGCACTGTTCGGCGACACCGTGGAGGCGGCGTTCGACGTGGCGCGGCGGCGCATCGCCCAGCGTGCCTGGCTGATTACCCTGGTGATCGTGCTGGTGCTCGGTGCGGTCGGGGTGATGCTGTGGGTCGGCGGCATGGATGTGATCGCCGGGCGCATCTCGGGCGGTGAGCTCGCTGCGTTCGTGTTCTACAGCCTGATCGTCGGCAGCGCCTTCGGCACCCTGAGCGAGGTGATCGGCGAATTGCAACGGGCCGCTGGTGCCGCCGAGCGCATCGCCGAGCTGCTGGCGGCGCAGACGGCGATCCTGGCGCCGTCACAGCCGGCGGGGTTGGCGCACGGGCGCGCCAGTGGCGACATCGAACTGAGCGAGGTGCGCTTCGCCTACCCGTCACGGCCCGCGGTGGCGGCCGTCGATGGCCTCAGCCTGCATATTCGCCCCGGCGAGACCGTGGCGCTGGTCGGGCCGTCGGGGGCCGGCAAGTCGACCCTGTTCGACCTGCTGCTGCGGTTCTACGACCCTCAAGGTGGCGCGATTCTGCTCGATGGCCAGCCGATCACCGGGCTGGCGCCGGTCGACCTGCGTCGCCAGTTTGCCCTGGTAGCCCAGCAGCCGGCGCTGTTTCGCGGCACGGTCGAGGCCAATATCCGCTACGGTCGGCCCGAGGCCAGCCTGGCCGAGGTCGAGGCGGCAGCGCGCGGTGCCCATGCCCATGAATTCATCATCCAGTTGCCCCAGGGTTACCAGACACCTTTGGGCGAGGGGGGCGTGGGCTTGTCCGGTGGCCAGCGCCAGCGCCTGGCGATTGCCCGGGCGCTGCTGGTGGATGCGCCGATCCTGCTGCTGGACGAAGCCACCAGCGCGCTGGACGCGCAAAGCGAATATCTGATCCAGCAGGCATTGCCACAACTGATGGCCGGGCGCACCACTCTGGTCATCGCCCACCGCCTGGCGACGGTGCAGCATGCCGACTGTATCGCGGTGATCGACCAGGGGCGGCTGGTGGCGGTGGGCACGCACCGGCAGTTGATCGAGCGAAGCCCGCTGTATGCGCGCTTGGCGGCGCTGCAGTTCACTGCGGGCGACACGCTCTGACCAACGCGCAGCCAGGGGCGCGCACATGCCCCGTCGAAGTGGTAAAGGTGGGGAAATCCGCCATCTTTGCAGGTTGCACCCGGCGACTGTGGCGGATTGTCGCCATCCGTCCGCTCACCTGATGTTGTCCGGGCGCCATGGACCGGGGGCAAGACCATGCTGGCACACTCCCTGCTTTACGGCGCCCCGGGCCAAGGCCCGAGGCGATCGTGCCCCGATTTCGCGAAACTCCTGCCAACCACAACAACAACCGGGCGTGCACACCGGGGGCAACGACTGCCAATCCTTCACTTCAATTGGATTGAGCTAATGAAAAAAATCCTGCTGACGCTCCTGTGCCTGAGTGTCATCGGCTGCTCCAAGCCCGCGGAGCCACAAAAGTCCGTCGATGTCCTGCTGATCGGCGGCGGCATCATGAGCGCAAGCCTCGGGACCTACCTCACCGAACTGGAACCGAACTGGAAAGTCGACGTCTACGAGCGCATGGACCAGGTCGCCGAAGAGAGTTCCAATGCCTGGAACAATGCCGGTACAGGCCACTCTGCATTCTGCGAGCTGAACTACACCAGCGTCGGCAAGGACGGCAGCATCGACATCAGCAAGGCGGTCAACGTCAACGAACAGTTCGAGGTGTCCAAGCAGTTCTGGGCTTACCAGGTCGAGCAGGGCGTGCTGAGCAACCCGCGTTCGTTCATCAACAACGTGGCGCACATGAGCTTCGTCTGGGGTGACGAGAACGTCGCCTTCCTGCACAAGCGCGTCGAGGCCCTGCGGCACAGCTCACTGTTCCGCGGCATGGAGATCACCGAGGACCACGAGCAGATCCGCCAGTGGGTGCCGCTGGTGATGGAAGGCCGTGACCCCGGGCAGAAGGTGGCTGCGACCCGCATGGCCATCGGTACCGACGTGAACTTCGGCGAGATCACCCGGCAGCTGTTCGCCGCCATGACCCGTAACCCGAACGTGCAACTGCACCTGGGCCATGAAGTGCGCGACATCGTGCGCAACGACGACGGCAGCTGGAACGTGGTGGTGGCCGACCTGGCCAAAGGTGGCAAGGAGACTGCGGTCAAAGCCAAGTTCGTCTTCATCGGCGCCGGTGGCGGCGCGCTCAAGCTGCTGCAGAAGTCCGGCATCCCGGAGGCCGAGGGCTATGCCGGCTTCCCGGTCGGTGGCCAGTTTCTGATGACCGACAATGCCGACCTGGTCGCCCGCCACAAGGCCAAGCTGTACGGCAAGGCCTCGGTCGGCGCGCCGCCGATGTCGGTGCCGCATCTGGACACTCGGGTGATCGATGGCAAGGAGGTGCTGTTGTTCGGTCCGTTCGCGACCTTCTCCACCAAGTACCTCAAGCACGGCTCGTTGCTGGACATGCTCAGTTCGCTGACCACCCACAACATCAGCCCGATGATGCATGCCGGCATCGACAACATCGACCTGAGCACCTACCTGATGGGCCAGCTGATGCTCAGCTTCGACGACCGCATGGCGGCCCTGCGCGAATACTTCCCCAACGCCAAGAACGAAGACTGGCAGCTGCTCCAGGCCGGCCAGCGCGTGCAGGTGATCAAGAAGGACCCCGTGCACGGTGGCGTGCTGCAGTTCGGTACCGAAGTGGTGGCCGCCGAGGATGGCAGCATCGCCGCGCTGCTGGGTGCCTCGCCCGGTGCCTCGACCGCCGCGCCGATCATGCTGACCGTGCTGGAGAAGACCTTCAAGGATCGGATCAAGAGCACCGAGTGGCAGGCCAAGCTCAAGGAAATCGTGCCGACCTACGGCCAGAAGCTGAACAACGACCTTGAGTTGACCAACAAGACCCGCGAATGGAGCAGTGCGCGCCTGCAGCTGCTGCATGTGCCGGTGTTGCCGGAGTAAGCGCACAAGCGTGGGAGTAGGCTGGCCTGCTCCCACCGGTGACTGGCCTTTTCGCAGGCAACAAAAAACCCGCGCAAGGCGGGTTTTTTGCAGGATTTGGTCGGAGAGACAGGATTCGAACCTGCGGCCTTCTCGTCCCGAACGAGACGCGCTACCTGGCTGCGCTACACTCCGATGTCCGAAATGCTACTGCATCGATTTTTTCAACGCAACCCCTTGTTGCAAAAAGGAGTTGCGCCAAAAACACAGGGCTGGATCACAGCTCCTTGACGGTACGGATCTGATCTTTGTTGATGCGTGTGCGCTTGCCGTCGAGCTGTTCGAATTCGTAGAAGCCGGAGTCGTCGTCATACGACGGGGTGTCCACCGCCTGGATCTCGCGGCCGTCGTTCAGGGTGATGACGGTTGGCGAGGCGCAGCCGGCGAGGGCGCCCAGGCCCAGGGCAAGCAGGAAGGCGGGAAGGGTCCGTTGGATCATCGTGTTTCTCCAGTGCGATGGTGCTAGATGTCATTAAGACGCAGGGCGTCCACGCAAGTTCCTTGCACAGTGCAGCATAGCGCCATCGCACCGGCATTGACCAAGAACAACGTCGCGGTCGGGGTGCCGTGGCCTGTGATATAACAGCGCACATTCCCTGTTCCCCTGCGACGGACTCCCATGAAAGCCAAGGCAGATACCCCTTTTGTAGCGCTGAACATCGCCGTGCTGACGGTCAGCGATACCCGTACCTTCGACACCGATACCTCCGGCCAGCTGTTCGTCGATCGCCTGAGCGCCGCCGGCCACCGCCTGGCCGAGCGCATGCTGCTCAAGGATGACCTGTACAAGATCCGCGCCCAGGTCGCGACCTGGATCGCCGATGACCAGGTGCAGGTGGTGCTGATCACCGGTGGCACCGGCTTTACCGGACGCGACAGCACCCCGGAGGCCGTGGCGTGCCTGCTGGACAAGCAGGTCGAAGGTTTTGGCGAGCTGTTCCGGCAGATCTCGGTGGCCGACATCGGTACCTCCACCGTGCAGTCCCGCGCCCTGGCAGGCCTTGCCAACGGTACCCTGGTCTGCTGCCTGCCGGGCTCGACCAATGCCGTGCGCACCGGTTGGGACGGCATCCTCGCCGAGCAGCTGGATGCCCGTCACCGGCCGTGCAACTTCGTGCCGCACCTGAAGCAGGCAGCGGCCTGTGACAGCCGTGGTTGAGGTGGCCCGGCCGTTGATGCCGGTGGAAGAGGCCTTGGAGCGCCTGCTGGCGCTGGCCGAGAAGGCGCCCATCGCCGAGACCGAGCACGTCGCGCTGGCCGAAGCCGAAGGGCGCGTCCTGGCCCATGAGCTGGTGGCCGGCCTCGACCTGCCGCCGTGGCCCAACAGCGCAATGGACGGCTACGCCCTGCGCCTGGCCGACTGGCAGGGCGAACCGCTGCGGGTGACCCAGCGCATTTTCGCCGGCCATGCGCCACAACCCCTGGAGCCGGGCACCTGCGCACGGATCTTCACCGGCGCGCCGCTGCCCGAAGGCGCCGATTGCGTCGAGATGCAGGAAAACACCGAAGTGCTCGAGAATGGCCGGATACGGTTCCTCGAACCCCTGGCACTGTCACAGAACGTTCGCCCCAAAGGCCAGGAAACCCGTGTTGGCGAACAGGTGATGAGCGCCGGCACGCGGCTGGGGCCGATCCAGCTCGGGCTGGCCGCGACCCTGGGTTTCGGCACCCTGCAAGTGCGGCGTCGGCCACGGGTAGCGGTGCTGTCGACCGGTGACGAACTGGTCGAGCCGGGATTGCCGCTGGGGCCCGGGCAGATCTACAACAGCAACCGGCGCCTGCTGGTCAGCTGGCTGCAACGCCTGGGCTGCGAGGTGGTGGACGCCGGGATCCTGCCCGACGACCTCGAACGCACCCGCCAGTGCCTGGCCGGGCTGGGCGATGTCGATCTGATCCTGTCCACCGGCGGTGTGTCGGTGGGCGAGGCCGATTTTCTTGGCCTGGCCCTGCGCGAAGCGGGCGAGCTGGCGCTGTGGAAGCTGGCGATCAAGCCGGGCAAGCCGCTAACCTTCGGCCATTACCAAGCTGTGCCGGTGATCGGCCTGCCGGGCAACCCGGCCTCGACATTGGTCACTTTCGGCCTGCTGGCGCGGCCCTACCTGCTGCGTCGGCTGGGTGTGCACAGTGTCGCGCCACTGCGTTTCAGCGTGCCAGCGGGTTTCGATTGGCCCAAGGCCGGGACGCGGCGCGAATTCCTGCGCGCGCGCATCGAGGATGGCCGGGTGCGCATCTACAAGAACCAGAGCTCCGGTGTGCTGCGCAGCGCGGCCTGGGCCGACGGGGTGGTGGAGGTGCTTGAGGGCAGCACGCCACGGCAGGGCGACCCCGTGGCATTCATCCCGTTCAGCGAGCTACTTGGCTAGCACGCCGCCGGGGGCGCCCGCGCCTGCCGGTGCCAGCTGGGTCAGGCGCATGTGCACGTTCTCCAGTTGCTGGGCGGCAACGCTCCAGTCATGACGCTGGCGGGCGAACTGGCGCCCGGCCTCGCTGAGCTGGCACATGCGCCACGGCTGGTTGAGCAGTTGCGTGACCAACAGCGCCAGCTGGCCGCTGTCGTCGCTGCCCAGGTAGTGTTCGCCGTTGTTCATGGCCAGGCCCGAGGCGCCCTTGCTGGTGGTGATGACCGGTAGCCCGGCGGCCATGGCCTCGAGGATCTTCACCTTGGAGCCACCGGCATGGCGCAGTGGCGCGAAGAACAGCGCCGAGCGGCGCTGCAGCTCACGCAGGTCGGGGCGGTAACCTACCCACTCGATGCGTGGGTCGTTCCAGTGCAGCTTCCAGCTGGCCGGCAAAGCGTGCCCGGCAATGGCTAGGCGCACCGCCGGATTGCTCATCCATACCTGTGGCAGGATCTCCTCAAGCGCCCATTCGATGGCCTCCAGGTTGGCGCCGTACTCGAAGTTGCCGACAAAAAGCAGGCGTTGGCTATGCGCGGTAGGGCGCACGTCCTGGTAGTGGTCGCAGTCCACGCCATTGACCACCACATTCACCGGGCGGCCGCTGATCTGGCCGATCAGCTCGGCATCCTGGGCGCTGACCGCCACCACCTCGGTGGGCTGGCGCAGCACCCGTTGTTCCCAGCGCCGATAGCGCCAGCGGTCGAAGGCGTTCAGCGGGCGCAGCCACAAGGGCAGGCGGTCATGGCAGGCGGCGCCCATCACCGACTCCAGGTAATGCTCGCTGAGCATGTAGGGCAAGCCCCGGGCCTGCAGGGCCCTCTCGAACGGCTGGAAGCTGTAGCTGTGCTCGATCTGGATCACATCCCAGGGTTCGTCCAGCAGTTGCTCGAAGCGATGCCGCAGACAAGGCGCCAGGCCGTTGATGATGGCCCGCATGGGATAGTCGATGATGGGGGAGGCGAGCAGGTTGAGCGGGCTGTTCAGGGCTCGCCTGGGCAGTACGATCAGGCGCTCCACCAGGGGCTCCAGGGCTTCGCGCGCGGTGTCGCTCAAGGGGACCTTCGACTGCACCAGCAAGGTGATCCGGTGGCCATGCTGCGCCAGGGCGCGCAGCAGGTGGTATTGCCGGGTCTTGCTGCCGCTGGTGGTGGGCCAGGGCAGGTAGGGCAGGGTCCAGAGTATGCGCATGAGCCCGAATCCTCGCGGTTGGCCGGGTGTCGGCCCTGGATGACAAAACGCGCCCTCTGGCAGTCAGGCAGGTGCTGCTGCCGCCGGGGCGCGTCCATAGATATCAGTAAAGCGTACGATGTCGTCTTCGCCCAGGTATTCGCCGCTCTGCACCTCGATCATCACCAGGTCGATGACCCCGGGGTTGGTCAGGCGGTGGTTGCGCCCGGGCTTGATGAAGGTGGACTCGTTGGTGTCGAGCAGGAACTCTTCCTGGCCATTGGTCACGCAGGCCATGCCGCTGACCACGATCCAGTGCTCGCTGCGATGATGGTGCATCTGCAGCGACAGCGATTCGCCGGGGCGGACCATGATGCGCTTGATCTTGAACCGTGGCCCTTCCTCGAGCACCGTGTACAGGCCCCAGGGGCGGGTCACGGTGCGGTGCAGGCGGTAGGCGTCATGGCCCTGGCGCTTGAGCTGCTGGGCAATCACCTTGACGTCCTGGCTGCGCGCGGCGTCGGCGATCAGCAGGGCGTCGGGGGTGTCGATGACGATCAGGTTGTCCAGGCCGACCGCGCCGACCAGGCGCCGAGGCGAGTCGATGTAGCAGTTGCGCACGTCTAGCAGCACGGTTTCGCCGTTGCAGTGGTTGCCCTGGCCGTCGGCCGGGCGCAGCTCACGTACCGCTTCCCAGCAGCCGATGTCGCTCCAGCCGATGTCGCATGGCACCACGGCCACCTGGGCGGACGGTTCCATGAGGGCATAGTCGATGGAGATATCCGGTACCAGGGCGAAGCGTTCAGGGTCGAGTTCCACCTGCAGGCCACCCGTGCCTTCCTTGACCTGGCTCTGTTCCAGGCAGTCGGCCACGCTGCGCAGGACCTCAGGGGCATGGGCCTGCAGCTCCTGTAGCACGGTGCCGACGCGCAGGCAGAACATGCCGGCGTTCCACAGGTGTCGGCCACCGTCGAGGTAGGCCTGGGCGGTGTCGGCGTCGGGCTTTTCGACGAAGCGGGCGACCTGGTAGCCGCCGTCAGCGATCGGCTGGCCCTGCTCGATATAGCCGAACCCCGTTTCGGCACGGGTCGGTTGCAGGCCGAAGGTGGTCAGCCAGCCTTGCCCGGCCAGCGCCATGGCCTGCCGGACGGCTGCCGCGAAAGCGTCCTGGTCCTGAATCAAATGGTCAGCGGGCAGCACGAGCAGCAGGCTGTCCTCGCCGTGCAGGAGGGCGCAGTGCAGTGCTGCGGCGGCAATGGCGGGGGCGGTGTTGCGGCCCAGGGGTTCGAGAATGAAATCGAGGGCCACCCGTGCAGCGCCGACCTGGCGATATTCGTCCTGGGTGCGGAACACCACTTCGCGGTTGGTCACCGTGAGCACCCGCTCGACCCCGGGCAGGCTGCTGGCGCGGCTGAAGGTCTTCTGCAGCAGGCTCATGCCGTCGGGCAGGCGCATGAAGGGCTTGGGCATCGTTTCTCGCGAGACTGGCCACAATCGGGTGCCGGCGCCGCCAGCGATGATGCAGGGGATCAGAACGCTCATAGTCACAGCCTCGAATCGGTGCGCTGGGGGTAGCGCAATGCAAGGGAATCACGACCTGTCAGGCGTCTGGCGGCGCAAAGTCAATAAAATGACTCTTTCGGGCGGCATCTTCCATGAAGGCCAAATATTTGTCGAATGATGCGCCTGTCGCGAGCGGCTTTCAATGGCAATTGCGGGAAACGGCGGTTTTTGGGCGGGGCATGCAGCAATCCGGGCGCGTTCATGGTCGAGATTGCAGTAGGGCATTTCTGTGCATTTTTCCGGGAGGGCGACATGAGCGAGCGCAAGGCATTGCTGATCCTGCATGGCAAGCAGGCCACCAACGAAGACGTGCGGGCCGCGGTGGGCCAGCTGCGTGAGCGTGGCTGGGAGTTGGACGTGCGCCTGACCTGGGAGGGCGGTGATGCCCAGCGCCTGGTCGGGGAAGCACTGGCGGCGGGCTATGCTCACGTGGTGGCCGGCGGTGGTGATGGCACGTTGCGCGACGTGGCCGAGGCCATGGGCCTGGCGGCTACCCAGGCCAGCCTGGCGCTGCTGCCGCTGGGTACGGCCAACGACTTCGCCAAGGCGGCCGGTGTGCCGCTCGAGCCGCAAGCGGCCCTCGACCTGCTGGACGTACCGGCACGGCCGATCGATCTGGGCCGGGTGGGTGACCAGCTGTTCCTGAACATGGCTACCGGCGGATTCGGCACCCAGGTCACCGCCAATACCTCTGAAGACCTCAAGAAAGTGCTGGGCGCCGCGGCCTACCTGTTCACCGGGCTGTCGCGCTTCAGTGAGCTGCAGGCGGCCTCGGTCGAGCTGCAGGGGCCAGGGTTCCAGTGGCAGGGCGAGTTGCTGGCGCTGGGCATCGGCAATGGTCGTCAGGCCGGCGGCGGGCACGTGCTATGCCCCGAGGCGAGCGTGGACGATGGCCTGCTGGACGTCGGCATCCTGCCGGCGCCCCAGGAGATGGCCGGGGCCTTGCGCGATCTGTTGGCCGGTGAGGGGCTGTTCGTGCGCGCCCGCTTGCCGTGGGTGGAGATCAAGAGCGCCCAGGGGTTGGACATGAATCTCGACGGCGAGCCCCTGCAAGCGGCCAGCCTGCGGTTCGAGGCCGTACCCAAGGCGCTGCGCGTGCACCTGCCGGCGGATTCGCCGTTGCTCAGTCGTCCAGGCTGATGATTTTCTCGCGCACGGCGAACAGCACCAGGCCCGCGACATCGTAGATCTGCAGGCGCTTCATGATCTGCGAGCGGTGGGTTTCCACGGTCTTGATCGACAGGCCCAGGCCGCCGGCGATCTCCCGGGTGGATTTGCCGCGCACGATCAGGCGCAGGATCTCCAGCTGGCGGGCGGTCAGGTTGTGATGGCCTTCGTTGTTCGCTTGGCGGCCGCTCTGGGCGCGCAACAACGCCTGGTTGATCACGGTGTGGGCGATAGCCGGGCTGAGGTAGCGTTCGTCGTTGCGCAGGGCGGTCAGTGCCTGCTCCAGTTCGGTGGCCGTGGTGTCCTTGAGCAGGTAGCCATGGGCGCCGCTCTCCAGGGCGCGCATGATCAGCTCCGGGTCGGTGTGCATCGACAGGATCAGCACCTTGCAGGTGCAACCGCTTGCACGCAGCTGCGTGAGGGCGTCCAGGCCGCTGGTCGAGCGCATGGAAATATCCAGCAGGACGATGTCCGGCGCGAGACGCCGGACCTGCTCCAGCAGCTGGCTGCCATCGTCGGCTTCGCCAATCACGGTATAGCCGGGAATATCCGTTACCAGTGCCCTGACGCCAGCGCGAATCAGGGAATGGTCGTCCACCAGCAATAATCTACAGGTCATCGGGAGCGGGAGTCCTGGCACGTTCTTGGTTGCGGGGTGGCCATGGGAAGAGGGCGTCGATGCGGGTGCCCTGGCCGGGCTGGCTGGTGATGCTCAGGCTGCCCTGCAGCGCCGTCACCCGTTCCTGCATGCCAGCCATGCCGCGCAGGCCGCTTTCTGCTGGTGCCTGCGCCGGCACGAAGCCGCCGCCGTCATCCTGGATCGACAGCGCCAGGCCGGCCGAGGTGCGCTGCAGGCGGACCACCAGGTTGCGTGCGTGTGCATGGCGGAGCATGTTGGTGACCGCCTCCTGGGTGATGCGAAAGGCCGCCATGGTCACTTCTTCGCTGATGCCGCCCAGGCGTTGGTTGCATTCAAGGCTCCAGTGCACCTCGGTATTTTCCAGGGTGCGCAGCAAATGCGCGCGCAGGCTCGCCTCCAGGCCCAGGCTGGCCAGTTGTCGAGGGTTGAGAATGGTGGAAACGTCGCGCACGTTGCCCAGCGTATGGTCCAGGGTGCTGCGCAAGGTAGCGCAGTGCTCCTGCAGGTCCGCCGGCACCCGGCGTTGCAGCCAGTCGACCTGCAGCTTGGCGGCGGTCAGCAGTTGGCCGATATCGTCATGCAGTTCACGGCTCAGGCGCTGACGCTCGCTCTCTTGCACCTTGAGCATGCGCGTGGCCAGTTCCGCCGGGCGCAGGTTGATCGAGCGCGCCCAGTGGCGCAGGTGCCAGCCGACGCCGATCATCGCCAGCAACTGGAGCAACAGCAGGCTGGCCGACAATGGCAGGGTGCGCAGGTACACCACCAGGTTTGCCACCAGCGATGCAATGCACAGCAGCGTGGTCGTCCAGCGGAGCAGGGCAACTCTGGAGCGGCAACGCTGGAGGAACTTCAAGCGTGGGAGCATAGATAGGGAAGCCACTGAGTTATTGCAGTTGAGGGCATTGCACATGCCTGGCCAGAGGTGCTGGTGCCGTGCATTCAATCAAGCACCGGGCACGTATCCAATCACCCGATAATCTGGGTGCGCATGTTCGAATGTGCGCATGTTATCACTTTGATTGAATTTGGTCGCGGGGGGATAACTGCTTGAAACCTCGGATTTTCCGGGCTGTGGCGGGTCTGGCGGGCGAGGCGCTGGCTAGCAGAGTGCCATTATTAAAAGATGTTTCCAGTACGCCTCGATCAACTAAAAAACCCAGCGGGCAAAAACATTTGGAAAAACTTGCCAAACTTTGCAAGTTAAACACTGAGTGGGTTTAGTTGCCGCGCAATTAGTCAGGTTAATGTTGGCGGTCGGCTGCGCCGAGGCTTTGCTCCGCAAGTGCATCCTGGGCGTGGGGGTGGTCGCAGAACGTGCCGGTTTCCTGGCAATCGGCGCACAGTTGCGCTGTCGGTTGGCCCAGGGTGGTGGCAAGCTCGGCCAGCAGTCGTCGTTGCTCTTCGGTGTCCATGTCCAGGCGGCCGGTCTGCGGGTCGAGCAGCTCCAGTTGCCAGTCCAGCAGGGTCAGGCAGGCCGCAAGCGCGGGCAGGCTGGTGCCGTGCAGGTGCTGCTGGGCGCACGCGGGCGCGAGCAGTCGTTGCAGGGCCAGGGCATGGTGGGCCACTTCGAGCAGGTCGAGCGCGACCGCTCGCCGGGCGAGGGTGTCGAGTGCGGCATTGAGGCTGTGGCAGGCATCCGGATCGTTGGTGATCAGCTCCAGGTGCTGCAGGCATTCCTGGGACCTGGCCAGCAGGACCTGCGCATCCTGCAAAAAGGCCGCCACGGCGGCGTTGTGCAGTGGAGTGCTATCCATCATGGCGCCCCGTCTTCAGGGATTGGCCGTACCAAGATGATCGCTCGCAAAAGCCTGACTCCGTTCATGCAGTGAGAATGGCGTCACATTAATGGCTAATGGATATTGCGAACATCAGGTTGCACCCGATTGCTACTAGGGGTTTCCCTGATGCGGTTTCAGGCGGGTCGTTCGTTGCGCACGACGGACGTGGCGGGATGTGGCAGCAGTAAAGCATGATGGTAAAGTGATATCAATCACCCCGGATGGCTTTTTCCATCAGGGGTCAAGCTGTGCCCGTGTCCGCCGATACAGGGGGATGCATTCACTTTTTCCCGACTCACGCCTGGGGGCTTCCAATGGCTGGCATTCTCGACACGGTAGACCAACGCACGCAACTGGTGGGTGAGAACCGCCTGGAAATCCTCATGTTCCGGCTGGCTGGCCGGCAGTTGTTCGCCATCAACGTGTTCAAGGTCCAGGAGGTGCTGCAGCTGCCCAAGCTGACCCTCATGCCGCAACGCCATTCCTTCGTCTGTGGCGTGGTCAACCTGCGCGGCCAGACGCTGCCGGTCATCGACCTGTCCCAGGCGATCGGCATGCGTCCGCTGCAGCCGGGGCCGAACAGCACCATCATCGTCACCGAGTACAACCGCTCGGTGCAGGCGTTCCTGGTGGGTGGCGTGGATCGTATCGTCAACATGAACTGGGAAGCCATCATGCCGCCGCCGGCCAGCGCTGGCCGCCAACACTACCTCACGGCGATCACCAAGGTCGACGAGCAGCTGGTGGAGGTCATCGATGTGGAGAAAGTGCTGGCCGAGATCGTGCCCTACAACGCCAAGGTCTCCCGCGACAAGCTCGAAGACCCGGTGCTGGCCCGCGCACGTGGTCGCGAGGTGCTGTTGGTGGACGACTCCACCGTGGCCCTGGCGCAATTGCGCGATACCCTCTCGCAACTGGGGGTGAAGCTGCACGTGGCCAGCGACGGCCTCAAGGCCCTGCGCCTGCTCAAGGGCTGGGCGGACGCAGGGGAGAATGTCTGCGAGAAGTTGCTGATGGTCTTCACCGATGCCGAGATGCCCGAGATGGATGGTTACCGGCTGACCACCGAAATCCGCAACGACCCGCGCCTGCGCGGCCTCTACGTGGTACTGCACACCTCGCTGTCGGGCAGCTTCAACGAATCCATGGTCAAGAAAGTCGGTTGCGACAACTTCCTTTCCAAGTTCCAGCCCGATCGCTTGGTCGATGTGGTGCGTCAACGCCTGAGCCTGGACAACGCCACGGTGTAACGGCGGTACCGGTCCGGTATAAGCTTGGTGTTTCGACTGGCGCAAGGTGGCAGGGATGTTTCTGAGTGCGTTGTATCGGTACCCGGTGAAATCGGCCCAGGCCCAGTGCCTGCAGGCGTCGGTTGTCGGCCATATGGGCCTGGACGGTGACCGGCGCTGGCTGGTGGTGGAGCAGGAGAACGGCCGCTTCCTGACCCAGCGCGCCTGGCCCCGGCTGGGGCAGGTTGGCGCCAGTTATGGCGAGCAGGGCCAATTGCTGCTCCAGGCGCCGGGGCAGGCACCCTTGGAGGTGCCGGTACCGCCCGCCGACGAGGCCCTGCGCGGCGTCACCATCTGGCGCGACACCTTGCGCGTGCCCGATGCCGGCGATGCCGCCGCGGCCTGGCTCAGCGAGCTGCTGGGCAAGGCGGTAAGGCTGGTGTACTGCCCCGAGCAGCGTGCCCGCTACCTGCCCAGCGGCTACGGCCTCAACAGTGACCGGGCCGCCTTTCCCGATGGTTTTCCACTGCTGCTGATCGGCCAGGCCTCGCTGGATGAGTTGAGCCGTCGGGTGGGGCGCCCCATGGAGATGCTGCGTTTTCGCCCGAACCTTGTGGTCGAGGGGGCCGAGGCCTTTGCCGAGGACCGCTGGAAGCGCATCCGTATTGGCGACATGACCTTCCGCGTGCTCAAGCCGAGCGTGCGCTGCATCCTCACCACTCTCGATCCCGCCACGGGCGAACGCAGCTCGGACCGTGAGCCGTTGACCACGCTCAAGACGTTCCGCGAGAAGGAAGGCGATGTGCTGTTTGGCCAGAACCTGGCGGTGGATGGCGAGGGGGCGCTTAAGGTGGGGATGGCGGTTGAGGTTATCGAGTAAGGCAAGGTGCTGGGCGATAGATCGAGCGCCGCCCGCGCGGCGCTTGATCTCATAGGCGCTGCAGCGCCATTGGCGAACGATCACATATCGTCGAAATACCGCTCATGCCAATCCACCAGCGGCTGCGGTGAATTGAGCTTCTGCCCGTAGATGACCGAATACGACAGCACGTTCTGCACGTACTGGCGCGTCTCGTCGAACGGAATCGATTCGACCCACACATCGAAACTCAGGTGCTTGGCGCCCTTGAGCCACTGGCGTACACGCCCGGGGCCGGCGTTGTAGGCGGCCGAGGCCAGCACGCGGTTGCCGTTGAACTGACTGTGCACCTGGCTCAGGTAGGCAGCACCGAGCTGGATGTTCTTGTCCGGGTTGAACACCTGGGCCGGCGAAGCCAGCGGGATGCTGAACTTGCGCGCGGTTTCCTTGGCGGTGCCCGGCATCAGCTGCATCAGGCCGCTGGCGCCGACGCTGGAGCGGGCGTCTTCCATGAAGGCGCTCTCCTGGCGGGTGATGGCGAACACCCAGCTCGAATGCAGGCCGCGAACCTTGGCCTCGCGCACCAGGGTGTCGCGGTGGGCCATCGGGAAACGGATGTCCAGGTCGTCCCAGTACTGGGCCTGGCTGATGGTGCGGATGGCCGGGAAGTACCAGCGCATGTCGTAGGCCAGGCGGGCCTGGGCGACCATTTCGTCACGGTTGAAGTGGCGGCTGACGTGGTACCACTCGCGGCGCCCTTCGACGATCTGGCCACGGGCGTGGAACTCCAGTGCGCGACGGATGCCGGGGGTGTTGCGGACCTTGTTGGTCACCGCCTGGCTCAGCGCCAGCGGCTTGTTGTTCAGCTGATAGGGCGTCTGCGCCCGGTCGGCGGCGAGGAAGCCATAGAAATCACGCTCGCGGGCGACGGTCTTGTACAGCAGCGGGACCTGCGGGTTGTTCGGCTGGGCCAGCTCCAGGCTGCGCGCCTGCCAGTACTTCCAGCGGTTGCTGCTGGCCAGGTCCTGGGGCAGGCGCTTGGTCAGTTCGTAGGCTTCTTCCCAGCGGGCCAGGCGCAGCAGCAGGCGCAGGCGCCATTCGCTGACGGTGTTGTCGCGCAGTTCCGGGTCGTAGCGGGTCATCAGGTCGAGGGCGCGCGGGTCGTAGCGGCGAGCCAGGGTCAGGCCGATCTCGCGGGCGATGGCGACCTTCTCGTCGCGGGAGAAGTGCATGCGCTGGGCATAATCGTCGAGCAGCGCCATGGCCTGCTCCGGATTTTGCCGGGCCAGGCGACGAAGGCCCAGGCTGACCACGTCGGACATGGCCTCGTTGACCGGTGTGAAGCGCGAAGGCTGGTTGAGCAGCTCGGGCTTCTGCGCCACGTCGATCAGCAGCTTGCCCTGGGGGGCGAGGGTGGTGAGGGTTTTCACCAGGTTGTTGGCCAGGCCGTAGTTGCGCGCCTGTGCCGCAAGCTTGGCGCGCTGCCAGCGCTTGGCCTCGGTCAGCTGGCCTTCGGCGGCCCACATGGCGAACAGGGTGTCGCAGGCAGTGGGCTGGGATTTGCCGACGTTCCACAATTTTTCGGCGCTGGCGAAGCCTTCGGCGCGCTGGCCGTGGGAGAGCTGGTACTGGCCGTTGAGGCAGTCCAGTTCGGTGAAGTTCAACTTGGGGTCGTAATAGCGGGTGAAGGTGTTCCATTCACCGCGCTCGGCCAGCCAGCGCAACCAGCGCAGTTTCATCCAGTTGGCCTGGGGCAGGTCGCCATGGGCCTTGAGGAAGCCCTCGACCTCTTCGTTGCTGGCGCTCTTGAGGCGGGCAGTCAGCTCGTCGTAGGTGAGGTAAGGCGTGAGCGGGTAATCGCGCAGCGCCTGCGCGTAGCGCAGGTAGGGGCCCTTGTCGCCCTTGGCCAGGGCGCGCTTGGCCTCGTCGTAGTATTGACGTTGCTGGGTGATGTCGGCGGCCTGTGCGACGCTCGCGGCGAGGGTGGTCAGCAACAGGCAGGAAGCAATTTGTAACAGGCGGCTGCGCATGATACGTCCGGGCAGTGGAACCATGGAAAGTGACGGCGGAGCCAGCACTGTTGGGTATTACTGCTTAGCTTAGCCGTTTGCCGGTGGCCGGCGAAAGCACTGTGCTTGTATCGAGTTGTTATCCGACGCCCTGTCGCTGCAACGGGCTTTGTGGTGCCCTGAAGGGGTAAGTCAGGTAGAATGCGCGCCCGGTTTTTGGAGATGATCATGACCCTGCTCAAATTCAGCGATGTGTCCCTCGCGTTCGGCGCCATGCCGCTGTTGGACAAAGTGTCCTGGCAGATCGCCCGTGGCGAGCGGGTGTGCATCATCGGCCGCAACGGCACGGGCAAGTCGAGCATGCTGCGCCTGGTCAAGGGCGAGCAGAAGGGCGATGACGGTGATATCTGGCGTGCCCCCGGCCTGAAGATTGGCGAGCTGCCGCAAGAGCTGCCGGTGGCCGACGAGCGTAGCGTATTCGATGTGGTAGCCGCTGGCCTTGACGGCGTCGGCGAGCTGCTGGCGCAGTTCCACCACCTGAGCCAGAACATCCACGGCGACGAGGATCTGGAAAAGCTCATGCACGTCCAGCACGAGCTCGAAGCCCGTGACGGCTGGCGCCTGCAGCAGGTGGTCGAAAGTACCCTCAGCCGCCTGCAGTTGCCGGCCGACAAGACCCTGGCCGAGCTGTCCGGCGGCTGGCGCCGGCGCGTGCTGCTGGCCCAGGCGCTGGTGTCCGAGCCCGACCTGCTGTTGCTGGACGAACCGACCAACCACCTGGACATCGGTGCCATCGCCTGGCTGGAAGAGGCGCTCAAAGGCTTCGGCGGCGCGGTGCTGTTCATCACCCACGACCGTTCCTTCCTGCAGAACCTGGCCGCGCGCATCCTCGAGCTGGACCGTGGCGGGCTGATCGACTGGAACGGCGACTACGCCAGCTTCCTGGTGCACAAGGAGGCCGAGCTGGCCGCCGAGGCCACTGCCAACGCACTGTTCGACAAGCGCCTGGCCCAGGAAGAAGTGTGGATCCGCCAGGGCATCAAGGCCCGACGCACCCGCAACGAAGGCCGCGTGCGCGCGCTCAAGGCGCTGCGCGTGGAACGTGGCGAGCGCCGCGAACGCCAGGGCAAGGCCAATATCCAGATCGAGGTGGCGGACAAGTCCGGCAAGCAGGTGATGGTGCTGGAGGACGTCAGCTTCGCCCACCAGAATGGACCGAAGCTGGTCAAGGACTTCTCCATGGTGCTGCAGCGCCAGGACCGTATCGGGCTGCTGGGTGCCAACGGCACCGGCAAGACGACCCTGCTCAAGCTGATGCTGGGCGACCTGGAGCCCACCAGTGGCAAGGTCGAGCGTGGCACCAAGCTGGAAGTGGCTTACTTCGACCAGATGCGCCATCAGCTGGACCTGGAAAAGACCGTCATCGACAACCTGGCCGAAGGCCGCGATTTCATCGAGATCGATGGCCAGAACCGCCATGTGCTCAGCTACCTCGGCGACTTCTTGTTCAGCCCGCAGCGTGCGCGCACGCCGGTCAAGGCGCTGTCCGGGGGCGAGCGCGCGCGTCTGCTGCTGGCCAAGCTGTTCAGCAAGCCGGCCAACCTGCTGGTGCTGGACGAACCGACCAACGACCTCGACGTCGAGACCCTCGAGCTGCTCGAAGAGGTGCTGTCCAACTACAAGGGCACGGTGCTGATGGTCAGCCACGACCGGGCCTTCCTCGACAACGTGGTGACCAGCACCCTGGTGTTCGAAGGTGAAGGGCGCGTGCGCGAGTACGTCGGCGGCTACGAGGACTGGATCCGCCAGGGCGGTTCGCCGAAGCTGCTCGGCGTGACCGAAAGCAAGGGCGGCAAGTCCGAACTCAACAGCGCCGTGGTACAGGCGCCGGTGGAGGAGGTGGCGCCTGTTGCCGCCGCTGCGCCTGCGGCCGATGCCAGCAAGAAGAAGCTCAGCTACAAGCTGCAGCGTGAGCTGGAGATGCTGCCGGGGCAGATCGATGCGCTGGAGCAGCGGATGGCCGAGGCGCAGGAAGAAGTGAGTGCGGCGGGCTTCTACCAGCGGCCGATTGCCGAGACAGCGGCGGTGCTGGCCAAGATCGAGAAGCTGCAGGGCGAGCTGGACGTGCTGGTGGAGCGCTGGGCCGAGCTGGAAGGCTGAAGCCATCGCGGGGCAAGCCCGCTCCCACGCAGCCCCGTGCTACTTCAGAGGGGGCAGCTCAACCCCGCTGATCGAAGAAATGCCCCATCAGCTGCAACAACGGCCGGCGCCGGTTCTTCACCGCGAACTCCCATTCATGCGTCTGCGACGGCGCATGGCCGAGCTCATGCTCGCCCAGCAGCTTCTGCACCTTGGCCAGGCGGTACCAGGGCACCGAGGGGAAGGCATGGTGGACGATGTGCAGGTTGAAGTTGAGGATCACGAAGCGCGACCACAGCGGCAGGCTCTTGCAGTCGTGGGACACGCCGTCCTGCTCCCAGAACTGCAGGCGATCGGCATCGCGGGCGAGCAGCGGGGCCTCGGCGTGGTGGGGCAGGTTGAGCAGCTCGACCATGAAGAACAGGAACACCCAGGTGATCAGGTAGAACAGCACCAGGTCCAGCAGGTGCCCCAGGCTCCAGGCCAGCACAGCCGCCGCCAGGTAGCCGGCCAGGTACAGGCGGGCGAAGCGGATCTCCTTGAGGATCCGTGGCGAACTGTCGCCCTTGGCCTTGGCGATGAAGGGCGCGCGCCAGTTGAGCAGGAAGTGGTTGGCGGCGATCATCGGGATCCAGTGCTTCCAGACGAACTCCAGGGTGCGCTCCTGCTTCTTGGTCATCACCGAGAAGCGCTCGATCATGCCGCGGTTCTCCGGGTCGTTCAGCGGGTGCGCGGTCCAGGTGTGGTGGGCCATGTGGAAGCGCCGGCGGACCAGGAACGGCAGGGCGATAAGCCAGCCGTTGCAGTGGCCGATGAAATCGTTGAACCGGCGGTTGGCCGAGGCGGCGCCGTGGGTTGCCTCGTGCATGATCAGGTAGAGCTGCACGGTGGCCAGACCTGCCAGCGCCAGGCCCAGCAACTGCAGGGCGGTGGAGTCGGCGAGCCAGAGGTTCCAGGCCACCGCCAGCAGCAGCAGGTCGGCGACCCACAACATCACGGTCCAGGGTTCCCGGGCGCCGTCGGGGATCTGTTTTCTTACACTAAGCCATTGGTCCTTGGTCACTTGCTGAAACTCCGATCGGTTAGCTGGCGGCCCGGGAAGCCGGGGCCGCGGGAAGGCTGCAGAGGTTGTTGGCCAGGTGCGCGTAGGCCAGGTCGAAGCGGGCGATGTCGTCATCGAAACCGTGGCTGCGCGGCGCCACGGCGAAGTCCTGGAACACCAGCTGGATGCAGTCGTAGCGGCTGCCGTTCTCCAGGTGCCAGGCCGGCAGGTAGGCGGTGATCGCAAAGCCCAGGCGGCGCAGGCTGGCCAGCAGCTCCAACTTGTCGGCCAGGATCACCAGGCCGACGTACTCGGCCTGGGAATACTGACGCAGCAGCGCGCCCAGCTCGGTCAGCACGGCATGGGTCGAGACGTAACGGCCGCATTGGCCCGACAGCATCAGCGCGGCGGCCTGCGGGTCGTGGCTGTAGCTGAGTTGGCCATGGCGTTCGGCGCCGGTCGGGCCGCTGAGGTAGGTGTCCGGGTAGCTGCCGGGGGCAACGGCAAGCTGCAGGGCGGGGTAGAGCAGCCTGCGGATATAGTCGGCGGCGCGGGTGGTCACGTACCAGGGGGCGACGTGCGCGAAGCCGGCCTGGGGTACGGGGTGGATGGCGGTCAGGTGATACTCGCGCAGGCCATCGACCTTGTCCGGGCCGCCGTCATGGCCCACCAGCACGGCGGGGCGGATCTTCTTCATGACACCGTGGCTGGCGATGTTGCGGGTAATGTAGAAGCCCAGTTCCATGGACGCTGGCCGATGCGTCTCGAAACCGAGGCGGACCAGGCTGGAGATGGCGCCGGTCCTGCGCGCGTCAGGGTGAATCACACCGTGGCACACCTCCCACGACTGGTTCCACGGGCGGCGGGCGATGCAGCAGCAACCGGCCAGGTTGCCCTCGGCCTCGGCGACGAACCACTGCTGTTGCCCGCTGCTCATCGAGTAGCGGATGTAGGACGCGCTCTGGCAGGGGTGGGTGGTCTGCCCATAGACCTGCTGGAACAGCGCGGCGAGGGCTTCGATATCGGTGGGGTTGGCTGGGCGATAGCGCAGTGTTTCGGTTTCCGGCAACGGCGCAACGGCCGTTTGCGGCGAACGGGTCGCAGTCATGACGCACCTTTTGTCTTTATTGAAGGCGAACGAAGGCAGTGACCGCCCAGGGCAGGTCACGGGCACGTGTCGGTTTTGGCGCTGCGGTCAGTGGCGGGGATGTCGTCGGTTGACGGCGAAGCAGGCGGGGGCGAGCAAAAGGGGTTTGAACGGAGTGTCATCCGTGAGCATGGCCATTACGCAACTCCTGTACATGGCGAGGTTCTTGTCCGAGGCAAACAGAAATCCTTCCCGTTGCCAGGAAACGGACTATAGAGCCACGCCATGGGCTGTCAAACGCGCACGGAGGGTCGCCTGCGCGGCGGCCCGTGTGGGTAGGCCAAGGGGCGGATCAACCCACCCCCGGTTTTTCGGCACGCCAGCTTCCAGGGTCGCGCGTTGTAGGCACAGGCTTACATGCAAACGCCCGTAATGCCGACTCGGCGTTCAGCTATCGCTGCCCTTGGGATGGGCAATGATGCGTACCGGTTCGGCTTTTCCCAGGCCCGGCGCAGGCGCCCGCAGAGGCTGGCCGGCAGTGCTGTAGACCTGGGTGCGAGTGGCCAGCCCATCTACCAGAGCGCCTTGCAATGGTTGCCTGGTCGGTGACTTGCCACGGGCCTTGAGATCGGCGATCACCTCGTCGACCAGGGCATCGATCTGCGTGCTGTCCCGGTGGTGGGCGGTGGTGATCAGGTGCGCGGTGTCGCCCGAGGTGGCCAGGCAATGACGCTTCCACACGCTGGCCGAGGGGCAGGGGAACACCACGGTGATCGAGTTGGGGTTGCGCCAGGCGTCGATCCCCGCCGCCCGCAGCCGGTCCACCGCATGCTGGGCCAGGTCCAGGCAGCGCTGGATACGTTCACGCCAGTCGTCCATGGAGCGGCTGCGCAGGGCTGCCCACATCATCAGTGGCGTGTGGCCGTTGCGCGAGCCGCTGATGGTCTGGTCGCGGGCGCTGATGTAGTCGACCTCCACCGAGATGCGTTCGACGTTGGCGCGCCGCGCCACGACGATGCCGCAGGGCATCGGCGAGCCGATCATCTTGTGCCCCGAGACGCAGATCGAGTCGATGCCGTCGGCGAACGAGTAGGGCTCGGGGGCGTCGACGAAGGGCAGGATCATGCCGCTGAGTGCCGCGTCGGCATGCAGGTAGTAGTCCTCCCGGCGGATGCCGGCCTGGGCCAGGCGTTGCTGGATGGTGGCGATGTTGTCAGTGGCGCCGCGCAAGGTGGTGCCGATGTTGGCGAAGATGATCGGGTGGCGCTCGCCGTCGGCCGCGATCCGTGCGACCAGGTCGTCGTAGTCCATCTCGCCGTTGGCCTGGGATGCCACCACCTGGGCCTTGATGCGCAGCAGGCGGACGATCTTGGCCACCGAGTAGTGGGTGTCCTGGGAGTAGTAGAGCGTGGCGTCGGGGAACAGCTCGCGGGCCAGGTAGCAGCCGAACATGTTGCCTTCGGTGCCGCCGTTGGTGACGTAGCCCCAGCTGTCCTCGAAGGGGATGTGGAACAGTTCGGCGAAGAAGCGCATCACCTCGCGCTCGAAGTCGAAGGAATTGAGCAAGTAGTTGCTGTACTCGTTCCAGTCGCCGCAGTTGTTGATGGAAAAGCGCATGAAACGGTGCAGCAGGCTGTAGTCGAAGTCGGCGGATTCGGGGTAGCCGACATTGAAGTACTGGTGGGTGAGGCAGTAGCGCCAGAACGCCTCGAGGCGTGTGTGGTCGGCAGGTGAGAATGTCATGTCCAGCTCCATGGAGCGCGCCCGGCCGACCAGGGCCGGGCGCGTTGCGGGTGAAAGTCCTTGTCGGTGGCCGCGTCGGGCTCAGGCGGCCAGGGTGGCGCCGCCGTCGACCACGATGTCCTGCAGGGTCACGTGGCCGGCCTGCTCGGAGGCGAGGAACAGCACCACATGGGCGATGTCATCGGGCGTGGCGATCTTGCCCAGGGGCACGCCGAGCTTGAACTGCTGCGGCAGGCCGTCGATCAACTGCCGTTCCGCCGCCGGATCGCCCAGCATGCCGGCCAGCATCGGCGTGCGCGTCGAGCCCGGCGAGACCACGTTGCAGCGCACGCCATAGGGCGCAAGCTCCAGGCCCACGCAGTGGCTGAGGCTGACCAGCGCGGCCTTGGAGGCGCAGTAGGCGGCCATGTTCAGGCGCGGCACATGGGCGGCGTTGGAGGCGACGTTGACGATGGCGCCGCGGCGCTGGCGGCGGAACACCGGGGTCCACTGGCGCATCAGGTAGAACGGCGCGCTGGCGTTGACGTCGAGGCAACGCTGCCAGTCATCGCAGGACACCTCGTCGCTGAGCCCGAGTCGCAGCACGCCGGCCACATTGACCAGCACATCGAGATACTGCGCCTGTTCCTTGAGCCGGTCGCAGACCCGTTGCACGTCGGCCGGGTCGGTCAGGTCGACATGCAGCAGCGGGAACGGCACGTCGGCCTCCTCGCAATCCAGGCCGATGACCTCGGCGCCTTCCTCTGCAAAGCGCTGCGCCACGCAGCGGCCGATGCCGCTGGCGGCACCGGTGACCAGCACGCGCCGGCCAGTGAAGCGGGCCATGGCCATCAGGCGGCCCCCCGCGCTTGCACCAGCGACCACCAGCCATCCAGGGTCGGCGCGTTGGCCAGTTCCTCGAAGCTGACGGCGATGCCGCGCTGCTTGAGCTCGGCGGCCAGTTTCATCACCTGCAGCGAGTCGAGGCCGTAGAAGATCAGGCTTTCCTGGGGATCGAGCTCGCTGTCGTCCTCGATCATCTGGCGCACCCGGCCGTGCAGCCAGTCACGGGTGGTCACGCCCGCCGGCTGGGTCAGCAGGGTGGCGGTATCGGTGACATGGCCGCAGCGGGTGGCCACGTACTTCAGGGCCAGGCGGTGCTCTTCCTCGGAGAAATCAGCCACCGCGTCGCCCACCAGGAAGGCCTGGATATCGTTCATGAAGGCGTCGGCGGCGGTGATCATGCAGCCGATATGGGCGTACACGCCGCCGATCAGCAGTTGGTCCCGCTGCCAGCCGCGCATGCGTTCGAGCAGGTCGGAGCGCTGGAAGGCGCTGTAGCGCCACTTGGTCAGCACGGTATCGCCCGGCTGCGGTGAAAGCGCGTCGATGATCGGTTGCTGTTCGGGGCTGGCCGCGGGCAGCCCTGGGCCCCACATGGCGTTGAGCAGGGCGCGGTCCTCGGGCGGCTGTTCATGGGGCTGGGCGGTGTAGACCACCGGGATGCCTTGCGCGCGAGCCCACTGGATCAGCCGCGACAGGTTGTCCACCAGCGCGGTGAGCAGGGCGCCGTCCGGCTGGTAGAAGCGCAGGAAGTAGCGCTGCATGTCGTGGATCAGCAGCACGGCGCGGGCCGGGTCGGGTTGCCAGGTGGTCTTGTTGGCCGGGTAGCTGGCCGGTTGCGGCATGGGGTAGTCGTGGATGGTTGGAATGGTCATGTCGGGTCCTTGGACGGTCAGGCGGTCGGGGCGACGGCGAGCAGCGCGCGCAGTTGCTTCTTGTCGATCTTGCCCACCGCGGTCAGCGGCATGGCGTCGATCAGCCGGATCCGGTCCGGGAGCTTGTATTCGGCGATGCCCAGGCCCATCAGGTGGCGGCGCAGGGCGATCGGCTTGAGTTGCGGGTTGCGCGAGACGATGAAGGCGCAGCTCTTCTCGCCGAGCAGTTCGTCGGGCAGTGCCACCAGGGCGGCATGGGTCACGTCGGGGTGCATGACGATCAGGTTCTCGATTTCTTCCGAGGCGACCTTCTCGCCGCCGCGGTTGATCTGGTCCTTGACCCGCCCGACGACCCGCAGGTTGCCGTCGGTGCTGCGCTGGACGATGTCGCCGGAATGGTAGAAACCGTCCTGGTCGAACACCTGGGCGTTGTGCTCGGGGCTCTTGTAGTAGCCGCAGAAAGTATAAGGGCCACGGGTCGCGAGCATGCCCGGCTCGCCGTCGGCGACCGGCTGGCCCTGCTCGTCGAGGATGCGCACCTCATCCAGCTCGCTGATCGGCCGGCCCTGGGTGGTGAATACCTGCTCGTCGCTGTCGTCCAGGCGGGTGTAGTTGACCAGGCCCTCAGCCATGCCGAATACCTGCTGCAGCTTGCAGCCCAGCACCTCGGGAACCTGGCGCGCCAAGGCCTCGGCGAAACTGGCGCCGCCGACCTGCAACAGGCGCAGGCTGCGCAGTTTGGCAGCGTGTCCGGGGGCGGCCTGCAGCCACAGGGCCACGGCGCTGGGCACCAGGGCGGCCATGGTCACGGCATGGCGCTCGATCAGGGCGAAGCAGTGCAACGGCTCCGGGTTGGCTGCCATGACGATGCAGCCGCCGGCGTGCAGCACGCCCAGGCCACCGGGGGAACTGAGGGTGTAGTTGTGCGCCGCCGGCAGCGCGCAGAGGAAGCGCGTGTCGCTGTCGAGGGCGCAGATCTGCGCGCTGGCCCGCACGCTGTAGGCGTAGTCGTTGTGGGTGCGCGGGATCAGTTTGGGGGTACCGGTGCTGCCGCCGGACAGCTGGAACAACGCCACCTCGCCGGACGGGCTGGGCGCGTAGTGGGTGCCGCGCACATCGGCGCTGGCGCTCCAGTCGTCGAGGGCATCGAGCATCAGCGTCAGCTTCGGGCGCAGGCCTT
This sequence comes from Pseudomonas sp. FG36, assembly GCF_057809275.1. Classification (NCBI taxonomy): domain Bacteria; kingdom Pseudomonadati; phylum Pseudomonadota; class Gammaproteobacteria; order Pseudomonadales; family Pseudomonadaceae; genus Pseudomonas; species Pseudomonas sp. FG36. The sequence continues at coordinate 255,699 of NZ_JBMDJQ010000003.1, read as the reverse complement.
CCTTGGCCAGGTCGTCGAGGAACGCGTCATTGCGGAATACCTCATGCTCCGCCGAAGCGATCAGCAGGGCCGGCTGGATCTGCCGGGCAAAGGCGCCCAGCTCGTGCTGGCGGTGGCTGTACAGCGCATTGACCGGGGCGATGCCGGCCTTGAGCAGGGCAAACAGCACGATGTAGAACTCGGCGACGTTGGGCAGCTGCACCAGTGCGGTGTCGCCCTGGCCCAGGCCGTGGGCGGCCAGGCGCGATGCCAGGTTGGAGGCACGGCGATCCAGTTCGCCGTAGCTGATGCGGCGCTCGCCGCAGAGGATCGCCGGGGCTTGCGGCTGCACGGCGGCGCGAGCGATCAGCAACTGGCTGAGTGGCTGGTCGTTCCAGTAGCCGGCGGCGCGATAGCGCTGCGCCCGGTCCGCGGGCCAGGGGGTGAATTCGATGGTCATGGGCATCTCGGAAAGCGGGTTTGAGGTCAATGGTCCAGGCCACAGGCACGCAGCATGGTGCCGAGCTTGGTCTGTACTTCGTTCCATTCGCTGTCGGGGCTGGAGGCCTCGACGATGCCGGCGCCGGCGAACAGGCGCACGCGCTGGCCGTTGAAGGTGCCGCAGCGGATGGTCACCACCCACTCGCCGTTGCCCTGGGCGTCGCACCAACCGACCATGCCGGTGAACAGGCCACGCTCGAAGGGCTCGACGAAGCGGATCAACTGGCGGGCGCGCTCGGTGGGGTAACCGCAGACGGCGGGGGTCGGGTGCAGGCGGCAGGCCAGTTGCAGGGCGTCGATATCGGCCGAGGCCAGTTCACCGTCGATGCGCGTGGACAGGTGCCACAACGCGGCGGTGCTGATCAGCGAGGGCCGCTCGGGGACCTGCAGGCGGCTGCACAGCTCGCCGACGCGCTGGGCGATGTCCTCGGTGACCAGGCGGTGCTCGTAGTGATCCTTCTCCGACGCCGCCAGCCATTGCGCATTGGCGCGGTCGGCCTCGGGGTCGGCCATGCGTCGCACGGAGCCGGCCAGCGGGTTGCTGACGAAGGCGCTGCCTTGCTTGTGCACCAGCAGTTCCGGGCTCACCCCCAGCAGGGTGGAACCGTCGGCCAGGGGCACGCGGAAGTGGTAGCCCTCGCGGTTCAGTGCCTTGAGGTTGGCCTGCACCTGGGCCGTGTCCACGGGCGCGGCAAAGTGCAGTTCGCGCTGCACCGAGAGCACGGCCTTGCGCACATCGCTGTGCTGGAAGTTGACGATGGCGTGACGCACGGCGCGCTTGAAACCGTGTTCGTCGGGGATGTTGGCCTGGTTGAGCAGAGCAGGCAGCGAGCCGGGCTGTACAGGAACCGCGGCGCGCGCCTGCCAGGTATAGGCCTCGGGCACGTACAGGCTGGAAGCCTGGGTGGTGTCGAACGGGATCGCGCCGACCACGATGGGATTTTCCTGCCCGGCCTGGCGGGCGCGTTCGAAGGCCTGGTCAATGCTGCGGCGCAGTGCGCCACTGGCCAAATGGCTGCCGTGGGCCGCGATGTCGATGCGCTCACGCAGGCCGCTGACGCTCAGCTCGCGCTCGCCGGATGTGAATGAAAAGCTCGAATCCTCTTGGTTGAGCGGCATGGTGTCCCTGTCTTGCAAACGCAGGGTGCCTGTCTTCATGGGTTGCCTCCTTGGCGATGGGTGAGAAAGAAAACCTTGAAATATAATCATTCTCGTTAGTAAATATGAGGACGCGAAACACATGGATTTGTCAACTACGCGGGTAAGCGATGAGAGAGTTAACTTCGATGCAGGCCGCCTGTTGGATCGGGCGGGATGCACATGCGGCACTGGGTGGCGTCAGCGCGCACCTGTACGCCGAGTTCGATGGCCGGGCCATCGATGTGGCGCGGCTTGCCAACGCACTTGAGGGGCTGTACCGGGCGCATCCGATGCTCAGCCTGCGCATCGACGGGCAGGGGCTGCAGGCCATCGACGAAGCACAGCGCGCCCAACTGGAGCTGGAGGACTTCAGCGATCTGGATGGTCCAGCCGTGGAGCGGCGCCTGCTGGAGAAACGTCGCCAGTGGAGCCACCAGCGCCTGGACCTGGGTGCTGGCCAGGGTGCGCGCTTCGGCCTGAGCCTGCTGCCGGGCAATGCCAGCCGGCTGCACGTGGACACCGACATGATCGCGGTGGACCCGTCGAGCTTCCGGGTGCTGATGGAAGACCTGGCTCGCCTGTACGATTCGCCTGAAAGCGTTCTGCCGACCACGCCGAACTACTTCGACTGGCTGGACCAGGTGCGTGCCGATGCCGACCTGCGTGCCGCCCGCAGCCGCGACCGCGCCTGGTGGCGAGCACGCCTGGCGCAGATCGCCCCGGCGCCCTCGCTGCCCTTGCTCCCTGCGGGGCCGGCACGCAGCGAGCGCTTTGCCGCTCGCCTTGAACCTGCGCAGTATCGTGCCTTGCAGCACGCGGCGCGCGCACAGCGGATCACCTCGTCGGCGTTGATGCTCGGGCTGTTCGCCACCGCCCTGGGTGAGCACACCGGCGATCGGCGCTTGCGCCTGAACGTCCCGGTATTCTGGCGCGAACCGCTGCTGGAGCCTGTGCAACGCATCGTTGGCGAGTTCGCCAACCTGGTGCTGGTGGACGTCGACTTCACCGGTGTCGCCAGCCTTGCCGCGCTGTGCCGGGACCTGCATCGGCAACTGGTGGAGCGTCTGGCGCACAGCGCCTATCCGGGCGTGGACCTGATGCGCGACCTGTCGCGCCATCACGGTACGCCGCAACTGGCACCAGTGGTGTTCACCGCAGGGCTGGACCTGCCTGGCGGCGAGCTGTTCTCCGAGCGGGTGAGCCGGGTGTTCGGGCCGATGGACTGGGTGATCTCCCAGGGCCCGCAGGTGGCCCTGGACGCACAGGTGGCGCGGGCCGACGGTGGCCTGCTGATCAATTGGGACGTGCGTCTGGACGCATTGCCCGCTGACTGGGTCCAGGTACTGTTCGAGCGCTTCAACGCCCTGGCTGTGGCGGTGGCTGCCGACACGGGCGCGCTGCACCAGCCATTGGCGATCGCGGCGAGCCGGGATCGACCACTGAACGCCCTGCAACAGGCCTACCTGCTGGGGCGTGGCGAGCATCTGCCGCTGGGCGGCGTGGCCATGCAGGAATTCCGCGAGTATCGCGGGCGCATGGACCTGGCGCTGCTGCGCAGCCGCCTCACGGACATGGTGCGCCGCCACGACAGCCTGCGCACCCGTATCGATGCCCAGGCATTGATCCAGTCGACAAGCGACCAGGTGCAGGTCAACCTGGAGGTGATCGACCTGCACGGGTTGACGGCCGACCAGGCTCAGGCGCAGCTCGAAGTCCGTCGCGAGGATTATGCCCATGCGCTGTTCGACCTGGTCGGGCCGCCCTGGAGTGTCACCGCCTTCCAGTTGCCACAAGGCGAGTTGGTGGTGTTCGTGCGCTTCGATGCGCTGATTCTTGATGGACGCTCCATCGCGACCTTGATGGTCGAGCTGTTCGACGGCCACTGCCAGCCGCTGACGGCCAGCGAGCCGACGGCGGCCGGCATCGACCAGAGCGAGGTGCGCAAGGCCGATGCCGAGTATTGGAAGGCAAAGCTCGCCGAGGTCGACGGCGCGCCAAGGCTGCCGTGGCGCCAAGCCTTGGACAAGGTCGGCGTGGCCCGATACGCCCGCCAGCGCCAGGTAATCCCCGCCCAGGCGTTCAAGGCATTGAGCCGCGCCGGTGCGCGTGAGGGGCTGTTCAAGAACTCGACGATCATGGCCGTGGTGCTGGAAGTGCTCGGCCACTGGCTCGACGAAGGCAGCCTGTGCGTGGCGGTGCCGGTGGCGCCGCCGCAGGACGGCGCGTTTGCCAACCGCTCCAGCTTCATCGCCATCGATTGGCAGCGCGGCCTGCCCAGCCTGGCCGAGCGCGCCAAGCGCCTGCAGGCCGATGTGCTGGAAGGCTTGCAGCATCTGGCGTTCTCCGGCGTGGACCTGGCCCGCCTGCTGTACGACAGCAACGGCCCGGGCCCGGCGCTACCGGTGGTGCTGACCAACGGCCTGTCCTGGCCGGTGGGCGCGGTCGATGGCCCGATGTCCCTGAGCGCGGGCCTGACCCAGACGCCGCAGGTAGCCATGGACATCCGTTTCTGCAACACCGCCGAGGGCGGGTTGGCGTTCGAGATCGACTATGCCCGCGAAGCAGTCGATGGCCGCTGGGTCGGGCGGTTGCTCGCGGCCTTGAACCAGGCGGTGGCGCAATTGGCCGGGCAGGCTGCATTCGAAGTCCACGCACGGCAGTTCATCGACCTTGGCCACTACCGCCTGAACAGCAGCGAGGCGCAGGCCGAGCCGGTCGATTTCCTTGGGCGCATCGCCCACAACCTGTTCGGCCCGGACAATGGACGCATCGCCTTGCTGCATGGCGAGCGGCGCATCAGCTATGCCGAACTGGGGGAGGGTGTGAAGCGCATTGCCGGGGCATTCCAGGCCCGCGGGCTGCGCTCCGGTCAGGTGGTCGCCATTTGCCTGCCACGCGGTCCTGAGCACACCATGACGACCCTGGCCTGCGCGCTGAGCGGGTTGGTCTGGGTACCGATCGACGCGGCGGCGCCCGAGGAGCGCCTGCGCTATCTGCTGGACAACTGCCAGCCGGCACTGGTGGTCGACGCCGTCGCGCCACTGCTGGCCAGCCCTCCGGCAGCCCTGGACCTGACGGGGCTGGCGGCCTTGTCGGCGAGCACCGCGCCGGCCTACTACCTGTACACCTCCGGCACCACCGGCAAGCCCAAGTGCGTGGTGCTGAACAACCGCGCCACCGCCAACGTCATCGGCAGCACCTTGGCGCAGTGGCAGGTCAGCCGCGACGATGTGTTCATCTCGGTGACCCCGCTGCACCACGACATGTCGCTGTTCGACGTGTTCGGCAGCCTGTGCGCCGGGGCGGCGCTGGTGCTGCCCGAGCCCGGCGAGGAAAAGGATGCGCTGCGTTGGAACCAGTTGGTCAGGCAGCACGGCGTGAGCCTCTGGTGCTCGGTGCCGGCCATCCTCGAAATGCTCCTGGCCTGCCGTCAGGGTGATGGTCTGCGCAGCCTGCGCCTGCTGGCCCAGGGCGGCGACTACATCAAGCCGGCGGTGATCGCCGAACTGCGCGAACAACTGCCCGAGGCGCGGCTGGTGTCCCTGGGTGGCCCGACCGAGACCACCATCTGGAGCATCTGGCACGAAATCGGTGAACAGGACCGCGACAGGGTGCCCTATGGTCGGCCACTGCCGGGCAACCGCTACTGGCTGCTGGACGAGCACGGCGCGCATTGCCCGCAGGGCGTCGCCGGGCGTATCCACACCAGTGGGGTGGGCTTGGCCTTGGGCTACCTGGAGGACGGCGAGCTGGTGCAGAACGACTTCGTCAATGTGCTCGACGAGCACGGCGCGCCAGTGCGTGCCTTCCGTACCGGTGACCGTGGCCGCTACCGCGAGGACGGCGTGCTGCTGTTCGACAGCCGGGTCAATGGTTACGTGAAGGTACGCGGCGTGCGGGTGTCGCTGCCGGACATCGAGATCGAGCTGATCCGCCATCCGGCGGTGCAGCAGGTGTTGGTAGTGGACTATGGCGACACGCAACAGGGCGAGGCCTGCATCGGCGCGCTGTATGTAAGGCGCCATGCTGCGCCGCCCGGCGCCGTGGCGTTGCGCGAGCATGCCCGGGCCCTGCTGCCGCAGTCCCATGTGCCCACGCGGTTCGTCGAGGCCGACGCCTTGCCGTTGACCGCCAACGGCAAGCCGGACCGCAGGCTCGCCCGCGCCTTGCTTGAAGGTGACAACGAGCAGGCGCCTATACCGGCGGCTGTGCCCAGCGACCCGCAGCGTCATGCCCAGGTGCTGGCGATCTACCAGCAGGTGCTCGGCGCCACGCAGCCGGCCAGGGATTTCCTGGCCATGGGCCTGCGGCCGCAGCACCTCAAACCGCTGGCGGCGCGCCTGGGCGAAGCCTTCGCGGTGCGCCTGTCGCCCGCGCAGTTGCTGCCGTGCCGCACGGTGGAAGAGGTCGAGCGCCTGCTCGTCACCGCCCCCGTGTGAAACCAGCGGGCTGAATCAATCGCCCCGGGCCTGGCCCGGGGCGCCAATCATCGTTCTTGGGAAATCATCGAGCATATGGACATCGCACACCTGGATATCGCCGGCATCGGCATCGGACCGTTCAACCTGGGCCTGGCCGCGCTGCTGTCACGCCACCCGCACCTGAGCTGCGCGTTCCTCGAGCGCAAGGCGCAGTTCCGCTGGCACGAGGGCCTGCTGCTGCCCGGCACCACCTTGCAGGTGCCGTTCCTGGCCGACCTGGTGACCCTGGCCGACCCCTGTCACCCGCTGAGCTACCTCAACTACCTGCACCAGCACGACCGCCTGTTCCAGTTCTACTACTACGACCACTTCCAGGTGCCCCGGCGCGAGTACGACCACTATTGCCGCTGGGCGGCGGGCCAATTGCCGGGCTGCCATTTCGGCGAGGAGGTCACGGGCGTGCGCTACGACAACGCCAGTGAGCGTTTCGTCATCGACAGCGTGTCGGTGTCGGGCCTGGAGCGGCGCTACAGCAGCCGCGACCTGGCCATCGGCCTCGGTACCCGGCCATGGTTGCCGGCCTGGGCGCAAACCCGCACCCAGGCGCCGTTGCTGCACTCGGCGGAGTTCGGCAAGCGTCAGGGCGAGCTGGAGCAGTGCCGGCGCGTGGTGGTGGTCGGTTCCGGACAGAGCGCCGCGGAGTGCGTGCTGGCACTGTTCAACGCACTGACCCCGGAGCAGGTGGAGGCGGGGGCGTCGATCCACTGGATCACCCGCTCGGGAGGCTTCCACCCCATGGAGTATTCCAAGCTCGGCCAGGAGTGTTTCACTCCGGCGTACATGAACTACTTCCACACCCTGGCGCGGGACAAACGCCGGGAGATCGTCGCCCAGCAGGGCCTGTTGTACAAAGGCATCAGCTTCTCGACCATCGGCGCGATCTACGACCTGATCTACGAACGCTCCATCGGCGGGCGCGAGCCTGGGCTGACGCTGCTGTCCAGCTGTGACGTGGAGACGGTCGAGGACCTGGCCTCGGCGGGGCTGCGCATGACCTTCCGGCACAGCCAGCTGGAGCAACGGGCAACGCTGGAAGCCGACGCGGTCGTCGCGGCGACCGGCTACGCCCATGCCTGGCCGCAGTGGTTCGAGCAGCTCAAGGGTTCGGTGCTGGCCACCGACGCGCACGGCGACTGCATCGTCGGCGAGGACTTCACCGCGCAGCGTTGCGATGGCGGCAGTGGTCGGGTGTTCGTGCAGAACGCCGAGATCTTCCAGCATGGCGTCGGCTCGCCGGACTTGGGGCTGGGGCCGGTGCGCAATGCGGTGATCGTCAACCAGTTGCTGGGGCGGGCGCAGTACCGGGTGCCGCAACGCTCGTCGTTCCAGCGCTATGGGTTGCCGGAGACCTGAGAGGGCGCAACCACGGGCTTGACCTGCTCCCATGCTTGGGAGCGGGTCAAGCCCGCGATGGGCGCGTCAGGCCAAGCTGATCGAAGCCAAAGCCCGCCGGCCGCCATCCGCCTCGGCCAACACCCCGAACGCCGCCGAAATCATCGCGCACAGGCGCTCGACCTGAGCACCGCTGTAGCGATCGCTGCGGTAGGTAATCACCAGGCGCAGCGAGCGCTGGCCATCGAACACATCTTCCATGATCTCGAACTGCAGGCCGAACATCGACTCGCTCTTGTCCGGATCGATCTGCTTGTAGCGGATAGCCCGGCCATGGGGTGCCTGCAGCGCGCCATTGAGGGCATTGTTGGCATGGATCTGCACATACACATCGAACATCAGGCCCTCGGCGGGGGTCATGCCCAGCGCCTGCTGGATGGTCTCCATGGGTACGTCGGCATAGGCCATCGAGTCGTTGATCATCCGCGTCACCTCGCCCAGCAACCCGGCCAGCGACTGTTCGGGGGCGAACTGCACGCGGTGGGCGACCATGGTGGTGAAGTAGCCGACGGTGTCGAAATACGCAGGGTCGGTGCGCCCGGACGCCGAGGTGCCGATCACCAGGTCCGAGAGGTTGCCGAGCTTGTGCAGCGACAGGGCGATGGCGGTGTAGATCACGCTGAACAGCGATGACTGATGCAGTCGGGCACTGGCGCCCAGTTGTTCCAGCATGCCGGGTTCGGGACGCAGCTCCAGCCAGCGCGCACGCGTGGTCGCCTGGTCGGCGGGCAGCAGCGTGGCGTCATCGCAGGCGGGCAGGGCGAGACCGCGGGTGGCGTCGCGCAGCAGCTCGGTCCAGTACGCCAGGTGGCGCGGGTTCGGGCCCTGGGCACTCTGGGCCAGGGCGAATTCGTGGAAGGTGCGCGCCGCCGCGGGCCATTGCGGCGCCCGGTCCTGGGCTCGGGCCAGGTAGGCCTCGGCCAGTTCGGCCATGATCACGTTCAGCGACCACTCGTCGATGGCCATGTGGTGGACCAGGAACGACAGCACCTGGTGGCCACTGTGCGGGTCACGCAGCATGCGCAGCCTGAGTGGCAGTTCGCGGGCCAGGTCGAAGCGGTGCTTCGCCTCGCTGGCCAGGCTCGCGCCGGCGCTTTCGGCGCTGTTCCAGAACCACTTGAAACGGCCCAGCTCGGCCAGCGGCACGATGCGCTGGCAGGCGTCGTCGCCCTCGCCATGGTAAGTGGTGCGCAGGCTGGCATGGCGCTCCAGCAGGTCGGTGAAGGCCTGCTGCAGCAGCGCTTCGTCCACCGGGTCATGGAAGTCCAGGGCAAAGGGCAGGTTGAAGATGGTGCCGTAGTCGAAGGCCGCGCAGGCGCGCCACAACGAAGCCTGGGCCAGGGCCATCGGCGCCTGCTGGATATCCCCGGTCTGAGCGCTGGCCTGGCTGGCTTGCCCTTGGCTCAGCTTCGCGCGGCTGGCCAGCGCCGATGCGCTGGGCGAGGCGAAGAAGTCGCTGAAGCGCAGTTCGATGCCATGCTCGCCCTGCAAGCGCCCGATGATCCGGGTGGCCAGCAGCGAGTGGCCGCCCATGTCGAAAAAGTCATCGTCGAGGGTCATGCCAGGCTCCGCCAATGCCTGGCGGAACGCGTCGAGGATGCGTTGCGCGATGTCCGCCGAGGGCGCCTGCGACAACGGTTCGAGCACCAGTGGTTGGTCGCCGGCCTGGGCGTCATAGGCGGCGCGGATGCGTTCGAGCAGGGCTTGCGGCGACTGACGCAGCACCGCATGGCAGAGCAGACCGAGCGCAGCCTGGTGATCGCCGGCCAGCAGCAGGGCCTCGAACGGCGGCTGCGTGGTGGAATCCCAGGGCGCCGCCTGACGCGCCCGCAGCAAGGCGTCCATGCCCTCGGCCGTGCTCCGTTCGATACGCAGGCACGGGTACCAGCCGGGTTCCTGGGTCTTGTACAGGTCGCCGTCGTCGCTGAAGTGGTAGCGGCTGTTCAGGCCCGGCGTGGCTTCGACCACCGCCTGCACGGCCAGGGCCAGCAGCGAAAGGTCGGCCGTGGGCCCAAGGCGCCAGGCGCCCAGTTGCCGGTGCAGTTGCTCGGGTTGCTGCTGCTGGGCGAACCAGGCGAGTTCTTCGTGTTCATCCAGGACCTGGGGCGAGGGTAGGGTGGTGTTGCGTTCCAACATGGTTAGCTTCCTGCTGTTCGATCGATCAAGGCCCGCGTCGGCCTTCACTGCCATCCGTGGATCGCGGTGAGTGGCCGCGCAGAGGGTTCGCACCACCGGGGTGCATTGCGTGAATCCCGAGGATTCGTTATGGTGAGAAAGATGCAAATAATTATCATCTAGATTGGCGTACGTCAAAGGAAGCCGTCTGGAATGCACCACGCTCAGGGAGAGGTACCGTGGACAACGGAACGTTCGCGCTTCGTCAACAGCTGCAACAGCTGTATCAGGATCATCACGGCTGGTTGTGCGAGCTGCTGCGCCGCAAGCTGGGCAACGCGGTGGACGCGGCGGACCTGGCCCACGATATCTACCTGCACCTGATGAACAAGGGCCAGGTGCCGACGGCGGAACAATCGCGCTGCCACCTGACGCAGATCGCCAACGGCAAGGTCATCGACCTGTACCGCCGCCGCCAACGTGAAACCCGCTACCTCGAGGACCATGGCCTGCAGCCCGAGCCGCGGGTGCCGTCGGAAGAGGCGCGGGCGCTGGTGGTCGAGGCCCTGGGCGCGATCGACAGCGCCCTGCAACGGCATTCGCCCAAGGCCCGCCAGGCCCTGCTGCTGTGCCGGCTCGACGGCATGGCCCATCGCGCCATCGCCGCCGAGTTGCGGGTATCGGTGTCCTCGGTCGAGAAGTACATCGCCGCCGGCGTGCGCACCTGCAGGCGCTATCGCACCGGCAGTGGCGCCTGAGCGTGGGCATTCTTTTTTGCGGGTTTGCCCGCCTCGTGCGGAATACAGGTTGAGAAGGACTGGCGGGCTGGGCGCCCAAGTGGCTGCCCGGCCTGCTCTTCGTGCTGAAAAGGAGCATTCATGAGTGTTGAACAAGGGGTGGCGGTGCAGCAGCCCGCCAAGGGGCCGGTCGCCGCAGTGCTGGCACCGATTCGCGGGCGCTTGATCGTCGCCGGGTTGCTCGCCGCGCTGGGCGCCATGCTCAGCCTGGCGCCCCTGGCCGCGATCGCCGAGGTCGCCCGGCTGGCGTTCGCCGAAGGACAGGGCGTCGCGCAGGCCTGGCCGGTGATCGTGCTGGGGCTGGGCTGCCTGTTCGTCGGCATGGCCCTGATTTCGCTGGGCGACCTGGTGGCCCACCTGGCCGACAACCACATCACCGGCACGCTGCGCCTGGCAATCATCCGCCGCCTGGCACGGGTGCCGCTGGGCTGGTTCACCAGCCGCGCCTCCGGCGAGGTGAAGCAGGCCATGCAGGACGATATCGGCATCCTGCACAGCCTCACCGCGCACTTCTACACCACCCTCGGGCGCAGCGCCGGGGCAGTGCTGGCATCGATCGTCTACCTGTTCGCCATGGACTGGCGCATGGCGCTGGTGTCGATGCTGCCGTTCCCGCTGTTCTTCCTGTTCTTCGCCCGTGCCCACCAGGCCAGCGCCCGCAACATGCAGGCCTTCGGCGCCGGCATGGGGCGGATCAACCAGGCGGTGGTCGAGTTCATCAACGGCATCCCGGTGGTCAAGGCCTTCGGCGGGCAGCGCAAGGCCCATGGCAGCTACCGCGAGGCGGTGGACGCCTTCGCCGCGGCCTTCACCGACTTCACCCGGCCGCTGGTCAGCGCCATGGCCAATGCCAACGCGATGATCGCGCCGGTGTCGGTACTGGGCGTGGTGCTGGCGTTCGGCACGCTGTTCGTCGGCCTGGGCTGGATCACCCCGGTGCAGGTGCTGCCGTTCGCCCTGGTGGCGCCGGGCATCTGTGCGCCGCTGCTGTTGCTGGCCTATATCACCCACGACCTGAACAACGCCACCGGTGCCGCCCAGCGCGTACAGGCGCTGCTGAACACGGCGGTGCTGGAGACCGACGGCCAGGGCGCCGGCAAGCTGCCGGCCGATGCGCGCATCGAGGTGCAGGGCCTGGGCTATCACTACGACCCGCGCAATCCGCTGCTGAGCGAGGTGTCGTTCACCCTGGAACCGGGCACGGTCACGGCGGTGGTCGGCGCCTCGGGCGCCGGCAAGTCGACCCTGGCGCGCCTGCTGCTGCGCTTCTTCGACCCCAGTGCCGGGCGTATCACCCTGGGCGGGGTCGACCTGCGACAGATCGACAGCGCGCAACTGTACCGGCGCATCGGCTTTGTCCTGCAGGACGTGCGCCTGATCCATGCCAGTGTGCGCGAGAACATTGCCCTGGGCCGGCCTTCGGCGAGCCAGGAGCAGATCGAGGCGGCGGCGCGGATTGCCAATATCCATGAGCGCATCCTCGCCCAGCCGCGTGGCTACGACGCGGTGATCGGCGAGGACGTGCAGTTCTCCGGCGGCGAGCTGCAACGGCTGAGCATTGCCCGCGCGGTGCTGCTCGACCCGCCGGTGCTGGTGCTCGACGAGGCCACCGCGGCGGCCGACGCCGAGAACGAAGTCAAGCTGCAACAGGCGCTGTCGCGCTTCGCCCGGGGGCGCACGCTGCTGGTGATCGCCCATCGGCTGGATACGGTGATGCACGCCGACCAGATCCTGGTGCTGGACCAGGGCACCGTCGCCGAGCGCGGCAATCACGACGAACTGCTGGCCCGTCGCGGGCTGTATGCCCGCTTGTGGGCCGCCGGCGGCTATGCGAAGACGCGGGCGACCGCGCAGGTGGAGGAGCACTGATCATGTTGGGGACTTTCGTTCGACTGCTTGGCGACGACGCCGTGTTCCTGCGCCGCTACATCCGCCTGGCGCTGGTGTATGGCGTGCTGTGCGGGCTGACCATCGTCACCCTGGTGCCGATCCTGCGCCACCTGCTGGGCAACCAGCTGGAGGCCGCCGGCCAGTGGCTGGCACTGCTGGCCTTGGGCGTGGTGGTGTGCTGGTACCTGCGGCGCCGGGTGGAGAAGGCCGGCATCGCCGTGGGCATTGCCGTGCTGCGCGGTGGCCGCCAGCGCCTGGGCGAGCATGTCGGCACGCTGCCGGTGGGCTGGTTCAATGCCGCCAACACCGCGCGCCTGAGCCATGTCACCACCCAGGGCATGATGGAGATCGCGCAATTGCCGGCCCATGTGTTCACGCCGCTGTTCACCGGGGTGGTGACGCCGTTGGTGATCCTCGTTGCGCTGTTGCTGGTCGACCTGCGCCTGGGCCTGGTGGCCCTGGTCAGCCTGCCGCTGCTGGCCCTGGTGATGCTGGCGACAATGCGCCTTGGCCAGCGCGCCGACCAGCGCTACCAGCGCGACACCGCGCAGACCAGCCAGCGCATGGTCGAGTTCGCCCAGGCGCAGTCGGTGCTGCGTGCCTTCAATGGCGAACAGGGCGGAACGCGCTTCCTGGAGCAGGCCGTGGCCCAGCAACAACAGGCGGCACGCAAGCTGATCCAGCTGTCGGCGCTGTCGTCGGTGCTCAACGTCTGGGCGGTGCAGGCCAGCTTCGCCGCGTTGCTGGTGGTCGCCACGCTGTGGCTCGGCGAGCAGGCCGGCGCGGGCTTCGACAACGCAACGGTGATCGGCACCCTGGTCGCGCTGGTGCTGGCGACCCGTTTCATCGACCCGCTGCTGGATGTGGCTGGCTACAGCGAGGTGCTGCGCGGCACCCGCGGCCAGTTGCAGGCGGTGGCCGAGCTGCTGGCCGTCGAGCCGCTGCCCGAGCCCGCCGCACCGCAGGCGCCGGCCGACGGTTCGGTGCAGCTGGAGCAGGTCGGATTCCGCTACGGCGACGACCAGCCAGAGGTGCTGCGCGAGGTCAGCCTGGACATCGCGCCCGGCAGCATGACGGCGCTGGTCGGCGCATCGGGTTCGGGCAAGACTACCCTGGTGCGCCTGATCGCCCGTTTCTTCGACGTCACCCAGGGCCGGGTCAAGGTCGGCGGGGTGGATGTGCGGCAGATGTCCGCCGAACAGCTGGCCGGGCAGATCAGCCAGATCTTCCAGGACGCCTACCTGTTCCAGGGCAGCATCGCCGACAACATCCGCCTGGGCAAACCCGACGCCAGCGAGGCCGAAGTGCTCGAGGCGGCGCGGCTGGCCGGGGTGCAGGAGATCCTCGAGCGTCTGCCCGAAGGCTTGCACACGCCGGTGGGCGAGGGCGGTGCGCGCCTGTCCGGCGGCGAACGCCAGCGCATCTCGATTGCCCGCGCGCTGATCAAGGACGCGCCAATCCTGCTGATCGACGAGGCCACCGCGGCGCTGGACGCCGAGAACCAGGCGGCCATCGCCGAAGCGCTGGCGCGGTTGCGCGGCAAGCGCACGCTGATCGTCATTGCCCACCAGCTGTCGACGGTGGCCATGGCCGACCAGATCGTGGTGCTGGACGAAGGGCGTATCCGCGAACAGGGCGCCCATGCCCAGCTGGCTGCCGAGGGTGGCTTGTACGCGCACTTCCTCGAGCAGCGCCGGGCCGCCAAGGGCTGGCGCATCGGTGAGGCCGCAGGCGATGGAGTGACCGCTTGAGTCGGTTGTTGCTGCCAACACTGTTGTTGCTGCTGTGTGGCGTTTCACTGATGGTCGGGGCCAGCCAGATGTCCTGGTCGGCCTTGCTGTCGGCCTCCGACGATGCCTGGCTGACCCTCACCGCCAGCCGCCTGCCACGCCTGGCGGCACTGGTGCTGACGGGTGTCGGCCTGTCGATCTGCGGGGTGATCCTGCAGCAGATCGTGCGCAACCGCTTTGTCGAACCGGCCACCTGCGGCGGACTCGACGCGGCCAAGCTGGGCATCCTGGTGGCCCTGACCGTGCTGCCGGGTGCCGGGGCCACCGGGCGCATGCTGTTTGCCCTGGTGTTCTGCCTGCTGGCGAGCCTGGCGTATGTGGCAATCATTCGCCGCATACGCTTCACCAACCTGGTGCTGGTGCCAGTGATCGGCCTGATGTACGGCAGCGTGCTCAGCGCCATTGCCGAGTTCTATGCCTATCGCCACAACATCCTGCAGAGCATGCAGGGCTGGCTGCTGGGCGATTTCTCGCGGGTGATCGAGGGCAACTACGAGATCATCTACCTGATCCTGCCGATCGTCGTGCTCACCTATCTATATGCCCAGCGCTTCACTGTGCTGGGCATGGGCGAGGGCATGGCTACCAGCCTCGGCCTGAACTACGCGGCCACCGCGATCCTCGGCCTGGTGCTGGTGGCGGTAACGGTGTCGGCCACGGTGATCACCGTGGGCGCGATCCCCTTCGTCGGCCTGGTGGTGCCGAACCTGGTGGCACTGCGCTACGGCGAGAACCTCAAGCGCACCTTGCCCATCGTCGCCATGTGCGGCGCGGCGCTGCTGCTGGCCTGCGACATTCTTGGCCGGTTGTTGATCCACCCCTACGAAGTGCCCATTGGCCTGACCGCCGGCAGTGTCGGCGGTGTGCTGTTCCTGGTACTGATCCTGTGGAAGTGCAAATGATGCGCCGCGCCGCCTGGTTGTTGCTGCCGGCCCTGGTGCTGGCGTTCCTGTTGCTGGGCTCGGGCCTGGACTTCAGCTACGTGATCCCCAAGCGCCTGGTGCGCCTGGGCGCGATCGTGGTGGCCGGGGTGTGCATCGCCTTGTCCTCGGTGATCTTCCAGACCCTGGCCGGCAACCGTGTGCTGACCCCGGCGATCATGGGCTACGAAGGCATCTACCTGCTGTTCCAGGCCGTGCTGGTGCTGTGGCTGGGCACCGGCAGCGTGGCGCTGCTCGGCGCGCAGGGCAACGCGCTGCTGTCGATGGCGTTGATGCTCGGCTACTCGTGGCTGCTGCAGCGCTGGCTGCTGCGCGAGGGACGCGGGGATGTCTACCGCCTGTTGCTGCTGGGGTTGGTGCTGACCATGGTGCTGGGTACCTTCACCCAGTTCATCCAGCTCAAGACCAGCCCGGGGGAGTTCTCGATTCTGCAGAGCCTGGGCTACACCAGCTTCAACCGCGCCCAGCCGGCCCAGGTGCTGTACTCGGGCCTGCTGGTGGCGGCAGTGGCAGTGCTGGTGGCGCGCGGCACGCGGGTGCTTGACGTACTGGCGCTGGGCCGCGACCAAGCCATTGCCCTGGGCCTGGACCATGGCCGCTGCCTGCGCCTGCAGATGGCGCTGATCGCCGTGCTGGTGGCGGTGTCCACCAGCCTGGTGGGGCCGACCGCGTTCATGGGGGTGTTCGTCGCCAACATCGCCTACGCCCTGGCACGCAGCGCCCGGCACCAGGTGACACTGCCACTGGCCTGCGCCGTGGCCATCGGCATGTTCCTGCTCGCCCAACTGCTGGTCGAGCATCTGTTCAACTACCGGACCAGCGTGAGCATCCTCGTCAACCTGGTGTGTGGCGCGTACTTCCTCGCGCTGATGGTCCGTACCCGAGGCACCCCATGATCACCCTCGAACACCTGCACAAGGCCTATGGCGACAAGACCGTGCTCGAAGACGTGAGCCTGGCTTTCCCGGCTGGCCAGGTTACCTCGCTGATCGGCCCCAACGGCGCCGGCAAGAGCACCTTGCTGATGTGCATGGCCCGGCTGCTGCCGGCAAGCCGCGGGCGCATCCTGCTCGACGGCCAGGACATCGGCCGCATCGCCATCGCCGACTACGCCCGGCGTGTGGCCACCCTGCGCCAGGTACTGGACTTCAACCTGCGCCTTACCGTCGAGGAACTGGTCGCCTTCGGCCGCTTCCCCTACAGCCGCGGCCTGCTGACCGCCGACGACCACCAGGTAATCGACGAATCCCTGGATTTCCTGGGGCTGCAAGCGCTGCGCCGCGCCTACCTCGACGAACTCAGCGGCGGCCAGCGGCAGATGGCCTTCCTGGCCATGACCATCGCCCAGCGCACCGACCTGCTGTTGCTCGACGAGCCGCTGAACAACCTCGACATGAAACACGCGGTGCAGATCATGCAGGCGATCCGCAGGCTCTGCGACGAGCAGGGGCGCACGGTGATCCTGGTGGTGCACGACATCAACTTTGCCGCCAACTATTCCGACCACATCGTCGCCATGAAGCAGGGCGCGGTGCACAGCCACGGGCCGGTCGCCGAGGTGGTCACCGAGGCCAACCTGCGCGCGCTGTTCGGCCTGGCGTTCGAGATCCTGCCCAGCGCGCAGGGTTTCGTCTGCAACTACTTCAACCCATCACTATCGAGAGAGCTGGTATGAACGGAATCTGCAAGATACTCCTGGCCGCCGCCGTGGCGGCCGCGTTGCCGGGCTGCGACCAGGCCCCGCCGGAGCAGGCGCGCGCCGCCAGCGCCGACTACGCCCCGGTGAAGATCGAGCACGCCCTGGGCACCACGCTGGTCGAGCACCAGCCGCAACGCGTGGTGGCCTTCGACATGAGCGAGCTGGACACCCTTGACCAGCTCGGCGCGCCGGTGGTCGGTATCGCCAAGGACTATGTGGCGGGCTTCCTGGCCAAATACCGCGATGACCCCAAGGTGGCGGACGTCGGCACCACCATCCAGCCTAACCTCGAACGCCTGCACGCGCTCAAGCCCGACCTGATCCTTATCTCGCCGCTGCAGGCTCAGAGCTACCAGGAACTGAGCCAGATCGCGCCGACAGTGCACTACGACATCGACATGGACAATCGCCAGGGCAATGTCATCGACACCGCCAAGCAGCACCTGCTGACCGTCGGGCAAATTCTCGGCAAGCAAGACTTGGCCCGGGAAACCGCCGCGCGCATCGATGCCAAGGTGGCCCAGGTGCGCAAGGTGACCGACGGGCGCCCGGAAAAGGCGCTGGTGGTGCTGCACAACAACGGCGCGTTCACCGCCTACGGTGTGCGTTCGCGCTACGGCTTCATCTTCGACACCCTCGGGGTCAAGCCGGCCAGCGACGATATGCAGGCCGGCCTGCACGGCCAGCCGATTTCCAACGAGTTCATCCACCAGGCCGACCCGGACATCCTCTACGTGATCGACCGCACCGCCGTGATGGAGCGCCGCGCCGCGCTGGACCGCGAGACCCTGGACAACCCGCTGCTGCGCCAGACCAAGGCGTGGAAGAACGGCCATGTGGTGTTCGTCGATCCGCAGACCTGGTACCTGTGCACCGCCAGCGTGACTTGCCTGGAGCGGGTGGCGGACGAGGTGGTGAAGGGATATCAGGGCTGACTTCCTGAAAGGGGGCTGCTGCGCAGCCCATTCGCCGGCAAGCCGGCTCCCACAGAAACTGCAGCCAGGCGCGATTCCTGTGGGAGCCGGCTTGCCGGCGATGAGGCCGGTACAGATGTGAAACCGATAGTGGCCAAGTGACTGTAATTTCTGTTGAGGGATTCGCCGACTCGTACGGAATGACTAATGAGAAACATTACCATTCTATCCCGAAAGGAATCCCTCATGCCTCCACTGCAACATCCCCAGGCACCGAAACTGCCCCGCAGGGCCTTGCGCATGGCCGTGCTGCTGGGCATGGCCGCCATCGCCGGCAACGCCTTCGCGCAACCGCCACGCAGCACCTCCTCGGCACAGCAGCAAACCCCCGATGTAAAGGAAGAGGGCCTGACCCTGCCGGAAACCCTGGTGCAGGAAACCCGTGACGCCCTCGGCGCCCCGCCACCGGAATATGCCGGGGGCCAGGTCGGCTCGGGCAGCCGGGTAGGGCTGATGGGCAACAAGGACTTCAGCGAAACCCCGTTCAACGCCATCAGCTACACCAAGGAATACATCGAGAACCGCCAGGCCCAGGACATCGGCTCGGTGATCGGTGCCACCGATCCGTCGGTCTACGTGCCGAGCAAGCGCGGCATCTTCGAGACCTTCTTTATCCGCGGCCTGTACAGCACCGGCAACGACATCACCTTCAACGGCCTGCCGAGCATGGCGCCGAACATGCGCGGCTCCACCGAGCTTGCCGAGCGCATCGAGGTGCTCAAGGGCCCGTCGGCGCTGCTCAATGGCATGCCGCCAGACGGCAGCGTCGGCGGCAGCATCAATATCGTGCCCAAGCGTGCCGGCGACGAGCCCCTGGCCCGGTTGACCGCCTCCTACGAGTCCGATGGCCTGGCTGGCATGCATGCCGATATCGGCCGCCGCTTCGGCGACCAGAAACAGTTCGGCGTGCGCTTCAATGGCGTCTACCGCGACGGCGACACCCCGGTGGACGACCAGCAGCACCGCATGCAGCTGTCGTCGCTGGCCCTTGACTGGCGCGGCGAGCGGGCGAGGGCGTCGCTGGACTACTACCACCAGCGCGAACGCATGGACGGGGTCAACTATTTCGGCATTGCCTCGATCAGCCCCGGCGTGACCCACCTGCCCAAGGCCAAGAAGGGCGATCACTCGCTGGCCCCGGAGTGGGGCTACACCGTCAACGACACCGACACCGTGGTGCTGCGCGGCGAGTACGACCTCAACGACTCGCTCACCGCATTCGCCGGCTGGGGCCATCGGGAAGGGGGCTACAACGCGCTGATGACCAGCGGCATGCTGCTCAATGATGCCGGCGACATCTCCGCCACACCGATCCGCTCGGCTCGAGATGGCGAGCAGAAGTCCGGCGAAGTCGGCCTGCGCGGGCGCTTCGCCACCGGCACGGTCGACCACGCCTGGTCGCTGGCGGCAACCCGCTACGACTCCGAGAACAGTTTCAAGGACAAGCGCCTGTCTTCGAACATCCGCACCAACTACTACAACCTGGACTATGGCCCGCGCCCGGAGATCGGCGAGTACGGCAACGTCACCTCGCGCATGCGCGCCCGGCTGAGCAGCGAAGCCTTGCTCGACACGATGTCGTTCCTCGATGACAAGGTGCAGTGGACCGTCGGCGCTCGCCACCAGAACGTGCGCGCGTCGAACTACAACGGTAACCACCAGCGTACTTCCAAGCCCTACGATGAAAGCCGGGTTTCACCGGCCACGGCCTTGCTGGTCAAGGTCACCGACGAACTGTCGCTGTACGGCAACTACATCGAAGGCCTGAGCCAGGGTGGCATCGCCCCGGACAACGCGCGCAACGCCGGCGCGATCATGGCGCCGTACCAGACCAAACAGTACGAACTGGGCGCCAAGCTCGACCTGGGCACCTTCGCGCACACGGTCAGTGTCTACCAGGTGAAGAAACCCAGCGCCTATACCGATCCGCTGACGCAGATCTACGGCGTGTACGGCGAACAGCGCAACCGTGGCCTGGAATGGTCGTTCTTCGGCGAGCTCGAACCGGGCCTGCGCCTGCTGGGCGGTGCGTCCTACACCAAGGCTGAGCTGACCAAATCGATACGCAAGGAAAACGAAGGCAACCAGGCCACCGGCGTACCCAAGGTGCTGGCCAAGCTCGGCGTCGAGTATGACCTGCGCGAGATGCCCGGGCTGACCCTGACCGGCAACGCCAACTATGCCGGCCGGCGCTACGCCACCGATGCCAACAACCTGTCGCTGCCGTCCTACACGATTTTCGATCTCGGGGCCCGGTATACCCTGAAGATCTCGGACAAGCCGGTGACCTTCCGCGCCACCGTGCAGAACGTGACCAACAAGGCCTACTGGATCGGCTCGTGGAACGGCGGCGACGGCAGCGGCCTGTCCGGTGGGCTGGGCACGCCGCGGTCGTTGTTGTTCTCCACCTCGGTGGATTTCTAGCCAACTCCACACTGGCTGCGTGGGAGCGGCGGTGAGCCGATGTGACTTGCCCCGCGACCACCAGCGCAGCCGGTGCCAAACTTTCCAGAACCTTGACGACGTTAAACTATTCACTATGATTAACTTTCAATCGAAATGCTGAGCAACTGCTGAGTCCGGACACCCATGGAGGTGCTCATCACCGGCGGAGCTTTCAGCCAAATCCAGTGAGGAGCGCCCATCATGGCGAGCACCGTCAAAACCCGCTCTGTCACGGCTCACGTGCCCGTGCAACTTGCCGAGAAGGTGGATCTGCTGGCCGAACGCCTGGAACGTTCCAAAAATTGGATCGTCAAGCAAGCCCTGATAGCCTGGATCGACCAGGAAGAAGAGCGTAGCCGGCTGACCCGCGAGGCCTTGGCTGACGTTGATGCCAACCGTGTGATCGACCATCAGGCCGTTCAGGCCTGGGCCGATAGCCTCGGCACGGATACATCCTTGCCCGTGCCCCGCTGATGGACTTGAAGTGGACCAGCAAGGCGCTCTCCGATATCGCCCGACTGTACGAGTTTCTCGCCGCAGTCAACAAACCGGCTGCCGTGAGAACCGTCCAACAACTCACCGGCGCTGCCTCAATGCTATTGGCCAATCCGCGTATCGGTGAACGATTGGAAGAGTTCGAGCCACGGGATGTGCGCCGGATACAGATCGGCCACTATGAGATGCGTTACGAGATCGCGGACTCAACGCTCTTCTTGCTACGCCTCTGGCACACCCGTGAGGATCGGTAGCCCCGCGACCACCAGCGCAGCCGGTGCCACGTTCACAGTGCGTCCGGAAACTCTTCGCGCAGGCTGCTCCCCAGCCAATCCATGAACCACAACGCATCGGCACTCGGCGGCTGGGGTGGCGTCAGCAACTGGTAGCTCTCCAGCGCCACGGCCTGGTCCACGCAACGCACCAGGCTGCCTTCGCGCAGTTCACGTCCGACCAGCACGTCGGTGGCCAGGGCGATACCGTGGCCGCGCTGGGCAAGGTTCAGGACGATATCGTTGCTGATATGCGAAGTATCGGCCTTGACCCGCACCCTCAGGCCATTGGCGGCGAACCAGCTGTTCCACCAGGTGCCGTCATCGACATGGATCAGCCGCAAGGCGGGCAGGTCGGCAGCGCTCAGCCCTGCGGGCAATTGCGCCAGGTAGCTCGGCGCGCAGACCGCGAACACCTTCGGACGGATCAACACCTCGCGTACACCACTCAGCTCACCCGGCAGGCCGAAGGCGATGCCCAGGTCCGCCTGGCGGGCATCCACGCTGGTGAACGTGGCATTGGGCTCGATGGCGATCCTCAGGTCCGGGCGCAGGCTGCGCAAGGTGTCGATGCGTGGTGTCAGCCAGCGTGAGGCGAACGCCGGCACACAGAGGATGCGCAGCCAGCGCTCGTCACCACGTTGCCCCAGGCGCGCACCGGCGTCGGCGAGGATCTGCAGCGCCTGCGCTGCGGCCTTGTAGTAATGGGCGCCGGGCAGGGTAAGGGTCACCCCGCGCGGGGAGCGTTCGAGCAAGCGTACACCCAGCCAGTCCTCGAGGTTCTTCACATGCCGGCCGATCGCCGGCTGGGTCACGTGCAGCGCCTGGGACGCCGCGACATAGCTGCCCAGGCGGGCAGCGGCCTCGAACGCACGCACGGCGTTGAGCGGGGGCAGGCGATCTTCGGCCATGGGCATTCCTTGGTTGTTAGTTTTTTTAATAGTGAAGGCAAATTTATTGTGCTTTTCCCGCTGGCTCAAGTTGCAGACACTCGGGGCAGCGTATTTCCGCGCTTTTCGAGGAGCCCTCCGATGCGGCCAATAACAATAAAGAAGTCGTTCAACGGTCTTTCCATCCTGGCATTGGCACTCGCCGCACTGGCCGGTGCGGCGCAGGCGGCCGACAGCCAGGGGGCCTGCGGCGTGCCGGGGCTTGAGCCTTGCCCGCAGCCTTTCGACAAGGTGCTGCCGGCGGCCAAGGACATGCTCACCTGGGACCAGGACACCCGGGTCGTGGGCTTTCGCAACACCTATCGCCTGTACGGCGGCGATGTTTTCGCCCCGCGCGGCGCCACGCCATACCCCTTGCCGCAGGCCAGTCACAAACTGAGCGACGTGCAGTACCAGTTGGCCGGCAAGACCCACAACCTGGCGGACTACCTGGCCAACCAGAGCGTGACCGGCCTGCTGGTGCTCAAGGATGGCAAGATCGCTTATGAGCACTACGGCAAGGGCAACACCCCGCAGACCTTGTGGACATCGCGCTCGGTGGCCAAGTCGGTGGTCAGCGTGCTGGTGGGCATCGCCGTCAAGGAAGGCAAGATCCATACGCTGGATGACAGGATCAGCCGCTATGTCCCGGAGCTGGAAGGTTCCGAGTGGCAGGACGTGACCCTGCAGCAGCTGTTGCAGCACACCTCGGGCGTCGTCTGGGACGAGAACTATGCCTCGAAGGATTCGGACTTCTCGCACATGACCCAGTGCGAGGCCACCGCCGATCCCTATCACTGCGTGCTCGACCTGGTGCGTTCGGTCAAGCGCAAGCCCGGGGTCAAGCCGGGCGAAGTCTGGTCGTACAACACCGGCGGTGCCTGGCTGGTGGGCCGGGTGCTGGAAAACGCCACCGGCATGACCATTGCCGAGTACCTGCAGAGCCGCGTGTGGAGCCGCTATGGCATGCAGCAGGCCGGGGTCTGGCATGCGCTGGTGCCCGGCAAGGTGGACATGGGCGGCCACGGTTTCAATGCAACATTGCGTGACTGGGGACGGTTCGGCCAGTTCGTGCTGAGTGGTGGACAATTGCCGCAGGGCGAAAAGCTGCTCCCGGACGACTGGATCGCGCGTTCCACCCACTGGACCCAGGCCAAGGGCTCAATGACGGCCGCCGCGCCCAAGGGTCAGTACGGCTACCAGTGGTGGTACAACGCCCCGGCCCCGGACAGCGATGCCGAACCCAAACGCACTGCCACCAGTGACCAGACGTTCTGGGCCCTGGGCATCTTCGGCCAGAGCATCGCCATCAACCCGGCGGAGCGCCTGGTGGTGGTGCAGTGGTCGACCTGGAAGAACGCCGAGAGCCCCGGCTCGCTGTATGACGAGCAGGCGGTGTTCGTCAACGCGGTGGCCAAGGCGCTGAGCCAGTAGCGCCGGGCGAGGGCAGGGCGCCGGCAAGCGCCTGCCCAGTCACACCCGAAACCGCGACACGCTCGCCTGCATGCCCTGGGCAATCTCGCCCAGGCGCTGCGCCGCCGTGGCCAGCTGCCGCGTGGTGTCGGTACTGTCCCTGGACATGCGGGCGATCAGTTCTACCTGATGGGCGACATCCTGGCTGGCCCGGGTCTGCTCGCCGATGGTCTGCGAGATTTCTTCGACCACCGACGCGGCGCGGCGGGCGCCTTCACGAATCTGCTGGATCGAGTCGCCGGCCTGGGTGGCCAGCTCCACGCCAGCGCGGACCCGGGTGACGCCGGTCTGCATGCTGTCGACGGCGTTGCCCGTGCTTTGCCGGATGCGTTCGATCATGCCGGTGATCTCCCGGGTCGACTGCGCCGTGCGCCCGGCCAGGCCGCGTACTTCATCGGCGACCACGGCAAAACCGCGCCCGGCCTCGCCGGCACGAGCGGCTTCGATGGCCGCGTTCAAGGCCAGCAGGTTGGTCTGCTCGGCGATGGTGTTGATCACCTGGATGATCGAGTGGATTTCTTCCGAGCTTTGCCCCAGCACGGTGATGGTTTCAGAGGAACGGTTGACCGCTTCGTCGATCCCCTGCATGCCGCCGACCACGTTGAGGATGACCTCGCCGCCGTCGCTGGCCAGGCGCTCGGACTGCCCGGAGATGGCCTGCGCATCGCGGGCGTGGTCGGCGATCCGCGCCAGGTTGGCAATCATCTGCTCGGTGGCCGAGGCCATGCTCACGGCGCTGTCGGACTGCTGGCTGGTGCGTTGCACCAGGCTGCTGGAAGCCTGGCCCAGTTCATCGGCCACCTCGCGCAGCAGCAAGTTCTCTTCATGGATGGCCTTGATCATGTTGCCCAGGCTGTCACGCATGTCCGCCAGCGAACGCAACAGATGCCCGGTTTCGTCACGGTCGTGGACCTCGATCGCGGTGGTGAGGTCGCCCTGGGCGATCCGCTCGGCAACCGCCATGGTCTGGCTCAACGGCCGCAGGATGGAACGCAGCAGCAGGAAGGTGCACAGCGCCAACACCAGGGTTGCCAGGATCATCCCGCCCACCAGCACGCTGATACCCTGGTGCAGGGTGGCGGTGCTCTGTTCGCGGCTCTTGTCGGCATTGCCGGCGATCAGGTCGCTCAGGGTGCTGTTGCGCTGCTCCAGCTCCTTGAAAGCAGTGACAAAGGCCGGCAACTGAGCCTGGGCCTGTTCAGGCGACTGTAACGCCAGCTGGATGATCGACGTGGCGCTGGCGATGTAGTGGTCGAGGAGGGGGCCCAGGTCACTGATAGCCTGGTGCAGGTCGGCGTCCAGGGGTAGCTCAAGGTTGCTTTGCACGACACTGCGGAACCACTTGGCGTGCTCGTCGAGGTCGGCCAGCACCTGGTTGGCGGTGTCGGTATCGCCCGGCTTGACCAGCAGGGCGGCCAGCACATCGGCGCGCAGCGCATCGTGCATCATGTCGCCTTCCATGTGGTTGCGCAGGGCGGCCATGCTGGCCTCGCTGCGCTGCAACGCCTGGTTCTGGTCATGCTCGGCGAGCAGGCCGCTGCCACCGAGCAACAGGGCGGCGAGGATGCTGACAAGACCGAACCCGATGGTTTTCTGGCGAATGTCCATTTTCGAACAGGCTCCGTGGGGTGGGTTTGGTGAGCATAGATGGTTGGAGGTATTTCGCAGGGGGAAAAGGACGGCGCTGAGGTGCGTTGAGGAGATGCTACATATAACTCAACTAAATGAATATTTAGTTGAGTTATATGTTTTTGCCATAAAAAAGTCGGGCAGGGCGTACGGACGTTTGCTGACGTCAGAGACCCTGTGTAGTGTGCATCCAGCTCACTTACCCTCAAAGGAATGAGACATCGACCATGCGTAGATTCACCGCTTTACCGTTGTTGTTTGCCCCCATGATCGCCTGGGGCGACTGCACGCAGAACCTGCAAACCTGGGCCCAGGCCTTGCACCCAACACTTGAGCTCGCCAGCGACTTTGCAGTCTGCAAGGTCAATCCGGCAGATACCAGCCAGGTCTTGGCAGCCTTGCCGTTGAAGGTGAACGTTGATGAATACGGGCAAGGCGATTACAGCCTGGATGTACTGGTGGCCGATGCCGCCAGCGGCAAGATCATTGCCCACCATTACCAGGAGGCGGCGATCGTCTCCGACGCAGTGCAGTTTTCAGGCCTGACGCTGGACACTGCGCGCTATCAGGTGGCACCAGGGCTACGAGCATTTGGCGTACGCATTCGTCACACAGGCTCGTCACGGGTCAATCCGTTCAGCAGTGAAACCCTGAGCCTGTACGTGAACGACGGTTCGCAACTGCGGCAGATCATGGGGCACTTGGTTGTGAGCGAGAGTCACGGCGAATGGGATGGTGTCTGCGCTGGAGAATTCGGTGAGATCAAACGGACGCTGGCAATGGGAAAACCCGGCAAGGACGGTTTCAGCGGATTGCGGGTTACCGAGATATCGACCGGGAGCCAGAGCATTCCCAAGAGCACTGATGACTGTCAGGAAATCGAAGGCGTCACGCAGACGAAAAGGTTCAGCCTGGATTATGACGGCGGCCGGTATGGAGTGCCGAAAGGGTTGAGGTTCGAGTGAGTGGATTGAAAATGGGCTTGGTGGAGGCTGGAATCTGGCCTCCCTCTGGGCGTACTGCTCAGTGCGAACCTGCGCATAATGTATATTATGTTAAATTGCGTATTACGGGAGGTGACCTCCTAAGTCGATCACCTGTGGTTTGTGCCTGCCATCAAGCTCGAGCTGCCGGCGCTATCTCGACAACTGCACAGCGTCCCTTCGTTCGTACCTTCTGCACCAGTCGCGCCCTGTTGATGAACACATCGATCTGACAGCTGCCTGTCTGACTGACCCTTTCGGTTCACCCGGCGCTCATCAGAGCGTCGGTGATGTTCAGTGGTCGGCGGCGGCTTCCTGGTTCTTGAGTTCGTGAAACCGCAGCTCCTTCGCTTCTGCATCAGAGCGCTAAAGCTCTCAGCAGCAACGCAGACCATTTTATTGAGTCATAGACGAGTGCGGTGATGACTGGCTTTGTCCCGTGAACATCGCCCATATCGGATCTCAGCTTTTGCATCACATATGCAGCTTGATTCAGCGAGCCTTCGATGTTGGCAGCAAGCGGCTTGTAGTCAGCTTCAGACCAGCCGATTTCCACTAGCTCTTGAACCAAGCGATTCTTCACATTGAGTGCATCCACCGATCGTTTCACTCTCTCCTGGAATGAGGCTTTACCAGCATCCCCCAGGTTGTACCTGTCGTAGATGTTGGCGGTTACCGTGTCCAAGGCGCCACAGGCGGCCGATAGCGCCCCGCTTAGGTCTCCATCACGAAGTCTGCTGGATGCCTTTTGGATATCTGCCCTAGCCTGCTCAGGAATTGACGCGAGCTCTGCAGTGTCGAAGATCTCAACGGGAATCAAAGCTGTCCCAGAAAACTTCCATCCAACTCGGGAAAGCACGCGTTCCAGCTCTGCAACCACATCATCCTTACGACGCATCATTTCCTCGCAGCAGATGGAAACAAACGCACCACGACGCGTTTCGTCCATCCTACCCACCTGCTTGTCGATCTCGCTCAACAGCTGAGACTTTGTCGCGCCATTTTGTTGCTTTTGTTCCAGATGCGCTAATAAGGACATGTCGATATCCCCATATCCAACGATCTGTTTGATGTCACCAAAGCTGAATCTTTCAGTGAGCGTTGAGCGAACAGGCGCCCAGGGGATCGTGCTGTTTGTTGTCATGTGAACTCTCGACTGTTAAGTAATTTTAAGTTTCCGGAGCTTCGCTAGAGCATCATACGACTAGTAGAAATCATTGAGCATAGAGTTGATAGACAGCAGATCGATAGGCCCTCTGTTTTTCATCTGGGAAAATGCTTGGCGTAGTAATCAATTAAAGCTGACGCTTGTGTGCTTTTACGAAAAGCCATTTGTCCCTCAATGTCTAGTGAGGGAAGCATGTAGATGATCTGATCCTCAGCATACAAGGCCATCACTGTCTGAGGATCAAGACCATCGCTTATACGATTGCTCAATCGTTGGGTCATCTCTATCGCCGCACCGATCATGATGTCGGCAAGCTGTACAGCTGGGCTCCTCTTGGAGTCAACTTGGGTGACTGCGGTGAGCTTCAGCGGAAATCGGATACTCGCAATTTGTGACTGACGAAACTCTGCATCCCCAACGTGATCGATCTGTCGCTGCAGAATATCGTGGTAAGTCAGTAGGTTTTTTGACTGATCATGCTCCACTCGGTATGGGCCGTTACTCATGGCTTCCATTCGGGTGATGAGGGCGATCAAAATTACCAATGCGATGTCCGTAGTTACGCCCGGTGTAGCTATCGCTCCCAAGCATTCTGGTGCGCCAAAGCGGGCCAATGGCCCCATTACTTCGGGAAACTCCTGCCACTTTGTTTGTTGGGCACACGCAACAAGCTTGGCCAGTGCCGCGGGAGTCTTCAGCTTCATTGCATCCTGGAAAGCTCTCTCCAAGGACGCCATTGCCTGATGGCCTAGAAGTTGTGGACCGATGTAATAGAGGATAGAAGCTAACGAATAGTTTTGACCATTCTCGTAAAAGTCAATGCCTCTCTCGTAGTAAAAAGGCTCCACTGCGTAATCGAGAAATTTAAGCAGCAGCAAAAAGCGTTTATCGCACACATGAGTGACGCATTTGTGATGATTCAGGATGTCGCGCATCAGGGCCAACAAGCGAGGATGATTGCCCTTACGTCGAGACAGTGCTCGGTACTTTAACTCAGCCGCTTGTAGCCTTGGGAAATGTTCGCGAATCAGTCGAGCAGCCTCATCGTCTTTGATCGCTGTGGCTGTGGCTCCTTGGAAAGGTTGCTCTTGGTTCAGCAGGTCGAAACCTGTGTAGCCACTCTCGTCAATGCGGTAACATTCCATTGCTTACCTCCCTGGTAGCTAAATCGTAGGAACTAGTAATGCACTCGCTGGAGCGCTTCAAAGAATTTTTCCAGATAGGCGTCACTGCCGAATCCAAATCCAGACTCGGCTAACGGGGTACGGAATTCAGCAATAGCCATCTCCTCAGACAACCGCCTTCTGGCCGACGAAACCATCCCTAAGCGTCCGTAAATCCAGCGCCGGAATTGATTCGCCTTGATCCCATCACTCAATGACATCTCATCAATGTCTCGGTACTTAAGAAACTGAAGGAGGCAGAACAGCTCGAAACGCTCATACAACTGGGTTGGATCTGCAACGCCGGCAAAACTTGTAGACCAGGATGGTACGAGTATTTCCGCGAGTCGATCATACATTGATCTCGAAACTCTCCCGCCTACAGACGTCCATGACCGGGAGCCGGTAAGGTCTTCTAGGTGGTAAGGTGAGAGCTCCTCCGTGAGGGGGATCCTTACGTTTGTTCGATTGGCTATGGGATGTTCCATCAGTGCATACAAGTCAGTTAAGCGCCCTGCCCTTGTGAGTCCCAGACCGTATCCGTAAAAGACGAGAGCAGCCGGGTAGCGCTTTAGCTCGATCCAGTCTTGATGCCCTACACGTCTCTCGTAGGCCTTAGATAGCAGAGTCTGGATCACCTCCAGCATTAGGCGATGTTCATGCTGGTAGCCCCAGCGTCCAACGACACCGGCGATACGTACCAACGGATCAGATGCGGCTTCGTAGCGCAGCACCCAGTCTCCAAATTCCCCAGGCCCGTCACCGTCTGAATTGTACATCTCAGCCAAATGAGTTGTGGCGCGCTCGACCTCGTTGACGACTAGGTCATCGAACTGAATGCGATAATCAGGTTTGGACAGGTATCGCTTCGCCATGGAAACCGTAAGCTCCACGCTGGACGGGTTGGGCTGACGGGATTGTGTGATGGTTGAGACTTTTGAGCTGAGTGCCTGGAAGAAGGTGTCAGCGTCCGGGGCAATCGCCGTATTAGCCTTTCGATGGGAAACCAACTCTTGGGCGCGCTCTGACAGCTTCCCTCGAGTTAGCCAGAAGGAGGAGTAGCGTCTGTTAGGCGCACGCAGTATTGCCGCACGAAGAGCTCGATCCCATTCCCCCGACCAGCCGGCAACGATCAGGCCGAATTCATCAAAAATTCTATCGAGCAAGCCATCGAAGACTTGGGGATATTCGCTTAGCTCGGAGTCTGTGTTGAGAATGCGAGCATCCTTGAAGTCGCCGTGAAGCTTAAGTATGTAGCAATCCGTGTGGGTCAGTGGTTCAGCGCCAGCAAAACCATCAGCCGAACTCACGACGGTTGGCTCTATACCCACATCACGCAGCGCATTCTCCATTAAACGATCGAAATTAGTTGTGATGATCACACGCACGTGGCCGGTCTTCACCAACTCTGCGATCGCACGGTGAGCCGGCGTTGGCAACTTGAGGCCTTGCTCTCGCTCAACTTCGGACGGTTTGAGAAAACTCTCAATGATGGCTTGCCGTTCTTTAGGCGTACTCGCCAGCTCTTCCAGCAACGTTGAATAGTTAGGCTCCCGATCGCGCTGCTCGACGTACCAGCGATGCCAGTCATCTTGCTCTCCAGCACCAGCGGCAATCCCCGCCCGCCTGACTAGCTCCAGGGTTATTTCCCAGCCTGTAGGGATTCCCGCACTCCGTGAAACTCCCGACCCCAATAGCACCGCATAGACGCCGGGATTCTCAAACATCGAGAAAGCGAGCTGGGTGGTGGAGTCCGTGTTGGTGATGCTCATTTGAAAATCCTTGATCAGTAAGCGTCGGGTTTCGCACTACGCTTGCGCTAGTCAGCACCGGTTTTAGGCGAGTTCAAACCCCAACCCAGTAAGCCTTTCTTTCTCTGCAGCCTTCAGTTTTTTCACCGCCCAGATGAGCATATGGCGTGGACGTGAGCTCGCCACGTATGCAAACCTCGCGCCTTCGGAAGCTGGGTCGGCGAGCCACTCTAGCCAATGGGAAAGGTGAATGCCTTTTTGAAGTGATGACACGACCACAGTGGCATCATGGGATTCGCCCTTGACTTGGTGGATGGTCTCGTAACGCAAACCATCTACAGTGGCTTGCTGAGCAACTCCTTCGCGCAGACGTACACTAAGGGTTGTGTCTCCTTGATTAGGTGGAGCTCTGAGGCTAAGGTCTCTCAGCGACTCAAGCTCTGTTGTAATTTCAGATAATACGAAGGACTGGTCTGGGAGAGATCGCATGGCTCGTTTAGCGACGACTGCCCACTGTTTCCAAGTCAGTTCCAGATTGCAAGCGCCAGCAGCCACTAAATGCTTTAAGCATTGGTGAATGAATTTCCGCCAGGCAAGCTTGGATTCGATCGCTACCGGGCAGTGGAGGCCTGATCTCGTTACTTGCAGGGAAAGCTTATCTGAAAACCATTCGGCAAATAGTGCTACAGCGACGTTCAACTCCTTTTTGCTCCCGCTGCTGGCGGCGACGCATGCCAGTGCCAGTACTTCAACGCCCTTGAAATTGTCGCCTTTGCGAAAGCGTTGCAGCGTACTGTGCCCGCGAGCGACAACGACAACTTCTTTGTAACCACTGGTGATCTCGATGATTCTCGGAAGAAGCTCTGAAGGACATTTCGCATATTGCAGCAGAAGTGGCTTAACTGGAGCAATTTTGGAGTTGCCCGAGATACGATCGATTCGCAGCAAGTCACAGCAGAGATCCACGATGGGTTGCCCGCTTCTCCAATTCGCTGAGAGTGGCAGCTCCGCAAAACCGAGCTCGGCAAGGAGCGCCTTCACATTGTTTGGATTAGATTTTCTAAACCCGTAGATCGATTGGTTTAGATCGCCTACGAAATGGAATTTAACGCCAAGCCCGTGGAGCTTCCGTACCATCGCTAGTTGCTCTGCTGACAGGTCTTGACACTCGTCGACAATGACCAGTGGAAATCGCTTCGCCAGACGCTGGAAATAGCTAGCGAGAGCGGGCCTCTGAAGCGCTGCCAAGGCAATCATGTCCACATCTTTGTAAGTCGCGAAACCCGCCGCCCAGAAACGCTTCTTCGTGTCTATCAGCTCTTTCCGAGCAATCTTACTGATTGCAGCGGCGTTGAGCTGTTTATCTCTAGTCCGTTCGCCGGTCGAGAACGTGAACCCTTTGGTCTCTAGGTCGTAGTTATACTTACAGGCGGAGATCGAACGGCCACAGATCTTACCGCGAGTATGGAAGATGTCTGCTTTGTTTTCCAAGATCCTGATCCGACTGTCCCCCTCCTTCCCTGGAAATTCAGTAACCTCGCTTGCGATGTTTGCGACCATTCGCGAGAGGACAAAGCTGTCGAAGGTTGATACCAAGTGAGGAAAACCCAGCGGTTCTCCTAGGTACCGTACCAATCTATCCTTGAGCTCGTCCGTTGCGCTATTGGAGAAGGTCAAAACCGCTATCCCAGCAGGGAAGCCAGTCCACTCCTCAACGACCTTGGCTACCATGGCCGCGACGACCTCTGTTTTGCCACTGCCCGGGCAAGCGTTGAGATACACATGCTGGTCGAGAGGTGCGCCAATGTAAGCTTTCTGCTCGACAGTCAGCTTTATCATTGAGCGGGGGCCTCCTCGAGTCCGCAAGCCCAGAGAATGGCATCACGGATATAGGCCGGTACGACGAACTCGCCTTCCTGCTTCTCAAGCTCTTCGGCAAAAGCCTGCGCATATATCCCTTTGCCGATACTTTTGGAGTCGATGCGGCTTAGCAGCTCAGCTGCATAGCCCGCTCGTTCGAGGCTTGTCATCTCGTCAAAAATGAGCTTCGCGGTTTTCCGTAACTCTGGAGCCACTGTTCCCTCCTGGGCGGGCCAGAGGTCGGCGGCTATGGAGAGCATCATCCCCAAGTTCGCGCCTTCCATGGCGATATCGTATTCAAAGGTTTTGTACCTGCCGGCGTAGAGACGACCGAACTGCGATTGGCCAATTTTGGCGGTATAGACGAGAGCATGGTTCTCGCCATCCCGTAGGTCGTCGTCATGCGGCACGTAATCAACCGTCACCCTCTTACCGCCTTCACCGTCGACCTCGATCGTTTTGGGTGGATCTTTGTCGGTTAAGCCCGCGCAGCGTACCGGCACATTTTGACCTGCGCTCTCCTCGCTCACGTCACAGAACAACTGCATGAAGTGCTTGAAATAAATTCCGCCTAGGTTGATAACAGATACACCGTAATCCTCCAGCGTGTTCTTGCCATCACCGTACTGGGCGAGCACCCTGCGCGCCAACACTGGGATTACCATCGCCTCAGCTATGCCTTCAACCAGGATGGAGCCTTTGGAAAAAAGTAGATTGGATTTGGTGACATCGAGCCACCGATCGATAAATTTCTGGCTGGGCTCTTGAAGTCCGCATTTCCGCAACGGGGTTGCGACTGGAGTGCCTGCATTTGAGAGATGGATGATTTCGTTAACTGACACTGCCGATGAGATAACCGTGGAGTGGGTAGTGATAATCACCTGGATGCCTTTTTCTTTGGCCACAGTGCTGAGGTGCTTCAGCAGACGTATCTGAAGTTGGGGATGTAAGTGAGCCTCGGGCTCTTCAATCAGCAGGAGGCGCAGGTAGGTTTCTTCCCCCCGCTCCTCCTCCACTTCTAACGTCAGCTCAGCCAAAATCGAGGCAATGTAGAGCAGGTTGTTGTAGCCAAGACTGTTTTCTTCCAGAGACCGGAACTGGGTAGCCTCGGCCGCGGCCAAATTCGGGAAGTAGAGTAATCGTAGGCCTTCCACGATGCGAGAGAAGCTCACCTCCGAGAACTGAATGAGTGTGTTCTGGGACAGATGCATCCCTAACGCTGCCTTCAGGCTTTTGCCAATTCGTTCGTTGGCTTGCTTGATGGCGTACTCGTCGCTCTCGGAGAGCTCCTGGTTGAACGCGGCAACTCGTTCCTCCAGGGGATGCAGTTTCCCCTCCTTACGAGCTGTTTCAAGCTCCTTGCGGCAGAGCGCCTTCAAAAGTCGGGCTAGCCGGGACTGGCGCCCATCTCGGAGTTTTGTTTCTGCATCTCGCAGAGGTGGTAAGTAAATGCAATGGATGAGATCAAGGGTCTCTGTTTCCAGCGCTGTAGCTCGTGCAAAACCGCCGTAAAGTTGGCTTTTGAATCGCCCCCGAGATTCGAGATTGAGCGCGCTGAACGTGAGTTTTGCTTCCTCTTGATTGCCGCACCAATCCCTGAAGGCGATGAAGTCATTCTCATCTAGGTCAGAAAAAGTGGCTTGGATATCAATCCTTGGTGCCGCTACTGCTGCCTCGTGAAATCCACGATGAAAATCTCTTTCGTTGATCAGACGTTTGCCTGATTCGGAATCATTGAAAAGCTGGCGGACGGCAGCAATGACCCCTGTCTTGCCCGCGCCGTTCTCGCCAACAAGGACATTGAGACCGTCGTGGAATTCGATCGTGAAGGGCTCTCCAAAGCACTTGAAGCCATGAATGTCTAACGTACGTAGATACATGAGAATCCTTTCTTAATCCTAAAGTTTTTGCTCGTCGCAACACGATCAACTACGCAGGCATGCAGGTGACGTATCGACTCCACATTATCTATAAAATGGCGAGCCATTAGGCACGATGGCGCTGGTTGTGCCCCTGGATATTCCCTAGCTGCATCACAGGTCAATTTTCCGCCTCAGGCGCCCGAAATGCTTTGCTGTAGTAACCAGATGAGTCGAAACAGCAAACCGCCTTCTTACCGGCCGCAAGCATCTCGCAGGCATCCCCAATTCGCTTTTCACGCGTCTTGAGTTGCTTCGCTGAAGTAATCCAGTGGATCCAGTCCACCCGCGCGAGGGTCGTCGTAGTGTTCCAAACCTTTTGAGCCTCAGGTGTGGCTGCCAAGGCTTTCTCGAAATCCGCTGGCATATCAGGCTCGGGCTCCTTCTTCACCGGGACTAGTTCGAGGGTAACGATATCGCCAACAGCCACCCCCGCCGCATCGAGCAACTCGCTACTGACCTTCAACCAATGGCTCAGCTGCCCGTCTGGCTCAAGGGTAGCCCGGAAAGGATGCCCATTGATCGTGCCGTCAACAGTCGCCCTTCCCCGCCTCGGAAGCCGTTCACTCGCATCCCTCGGAAGCACTACGAACGCCCACAACCTGCCATCACCGGGCTTTGCCGGACGAAGAAGCTTAGCTTCGAATCGCGACCGCGCATCCTCTGCTGTCATGGCAGGTTCTCCAACCGTGCGCTCAGTTAACCATCACCTCGTCCAGCGCCTGCTCCAGGGTGCTGATCGTACGCTCGATATTGTGCAGCTTTTCCAGCCCAAACAGGCCGATACGGAAGGTCTGGAAGTCGGCCGGCTCGTCGCATTGCAACGGCACGCCAGCGGCTATCTGCAGGCCGTGGCTGGCAAACTTCTTGCCACTCTTGATATCGGCATCATCGGTATAGCTCACCACCACACCAGGGGCCTGGAAGCCTGCTGCGGCCACGCTCTTGATGCCTTTGCGGGTCATCATTGCGCGTACCCGATCACCCAAGGCCTGTTGTTCGTCGCAGACCTTGTCGAAACCGTAGGCCTGTGTCTCTTTCATCACTTCGTTGAATCGCGCCAGGGCATCGCTGGGCATGGTCGCATGGTAGGCGTGGCCGCCCTGCTCATAGGCCTGCATGATCTGCAGCCACTTCTTCAAGTCGCAGGCGAAGCTGGTGCTTTGCGTCGACTCGATGCGCTCGAGGGCCAACGCGCTGAGCATCACCAGGGCGCAGCAAGGTGAGGCGCTCCAGCCTTTCTGCGGTGCGCTGATCAGCAGGTCGACGGCGCATTTGTCCATATCAACCCAAATCGCGCCGGAGGCGATGCAGTCCAGCACGAACAGGCCACCCACCGCATGCACGGCGTCGCCCACGGCTCGCAGGTATTCATCGGGCAGGATGATCCCTGATGAGGTTTCAACGTGGGGGGCGAAGACAATCTGCGGTTTCTGCGACTCAATGGCCGCCAACACTTCTTCCAGAGGGGCCGGGGCGTAGGCAGCGTGGCGCCCCGCTTCAACCGGGCGGGCTTTGAGCACCGTTGTGGCCGCCGGGATATTGCCCATCTCAAGGATCTGGCTCCAGCGATAACTGAACCAGCCGTTGCGTAGCACCAGGCATTGCTGGCCGGTGGCAAACTGCCGGGATACCGCTTCCATGCCAAACGTGCCACTGCCCGGGACCACCGCAACCGCCTGGGCGTTGTAGACCTGTTTCAGGGTGGTTGAAATGTTCTTCATCACACCCTGAAACGACTGGGACATGTGGTTGAGCGAGCGGTCCGTGTAGACCACCGAATACTCGACCAGCCCCTCGGGATCGATACCGGGATATATCTTCGACATGGTGTGGCTCCTTTGGCAGAGTTGTCCTTGGCATCGACCCTGCCCTAAGCCATTGCAAATGACAAGATGCATTGAGAGCCCGGCGATAAGGCCCTCAATTACATACCAGCCTTCTGAGCGCCGCTCCTGCTGCCTCCATCGCTCATAGCAGCTCGGGGAAGGCCACGCCAAGCAGGTCGGGATCTTTCAGGATCGATGCACTGCTGGCGATATCCGGTGCCAGCCAACGGTCCTGGGCATAGGCCGGGACCCGCTCGCGCAACAACCGCCAGGCAATGCTGGTACCGGCGCCGAAGCGCTGCTCCTTGAGAAACTCGAAGGCCTGGGCCGCCAACAGGTACTCGATGGCGAGGATCTGCGTGCAGTTCTCCAGGGCGCGGTGCAGCTTCAACCCGGCATTGGTGCCCATGCTCAGGTGATCCTCCTGCAGGCCGGAGGTGACGTAGTTGTCGATGACGGCCGGTTGAGCCAGCTGACGGTTTTCGGCACACAGTGAAGCGGCCACGTACTGGACGATCATCATCCCCGAATTCACCCCCGGCTGACTGACCAGGAAGGCTGGCAAACCGCTGACCAGCGGGTTGATCAGGCGATCGAGACGGCGCTCGGCAATCGCCCCAATTTCGGCCACCGCAATCGCCAGCAGGTCGGCCGCCATGGCTACGGACTGGCCGTGGGGATTGGCCTGGGAAACCACCCGATACGACTCGGGTGTACCCAGCAACATCGGGTTGTCGGTGGTGGAGTTGAGTTCGGTCTCGATCTGCCGCGCCGCGTGTTCCAGTTGATCGCGCGCGGCGCCATGCACCTGCGGGATCGAGCGAATGCTCAAGGCGTCCTGGGTGCGGATGCCATGGCTGCTGGCAATGATTTCGCTGCCCTCGAGCAGGCGCCGCAAGTTCCTGCCCACGCGCTGCATGCCAGGGTGCGGTTTCATTGCGATGATTTCAGGGTCGAAGGCATCGAGCTGGCCGCGCAGGGCCTCGAAGCTCATGGCGCCGATCACATCCGCCCATTGGCTCAGCCGAGTGGCATCGTCCAAAGACAGGCAGCTAAGGCCGGTCATGCAAGGGGTACCGTTGACCAGGCACAGACCATCCTTGGCACCCAGTTTGATCGGCGCCAGGCCGACCTCGGCCAAGGCTTGCTGCGCCGGCACGATCTGGCCGCGATAGCTGACCTGGCCGACGCCCAGCAAACTGATGCTGATATGGGCCATGTGGGTCAGATACCCCACCGACCCCTGTTTCGGCACCTGCGGGGTGATGTGCTGGTTGAGCAAGGTCAGCAGCGCCTCGACCACCTTGCGCTGAAGGCCGGAACGGCCCTGGCAGAAGTTGATGATCGCCGCGCACATGATCGCCCGGGTCTGCTCGTCCGACAGCGCGGTACCCACGCCGCAGGCATGGCTGAGCAAGGTGTTGTGCGACAGCTGGCTGAGCTGTTCGTCCTGCAACGAGACATTGCACAAGGCGCCAAGCCCGGTGTTGACGCCATAGGCGCGGTCACCGCTGGAAACGATGCGCTGGACAATCGCCTGGGCGTTCTCG
This sequence comes from Pseudomonas sp. FG36, assembly GCF_057809275.1. Lineage (NCBI taxonomy): Bacteria > Pseudomonadati > Pseudomonadota > Gammaproteobacteria > Pseudomonadales > Pseudomonadaceae > Pseudomonas > Pseudomonas sp. FG36. The sequence goes on along the minus strand of NZ_JBMDJQ010000003.1, from coordinate 218,534 downwards.
ATCCGCGCCCAGGCCGACGGGGCCAGCTCAAGCTTCGCGCCATGCCGGGCCACAGCCACCACGTCCTGCCAGCGAACGGGCGTGTCGGCGATGATGATCTTTTCGGCAAACGACATACACGCGGGTCCTTATAGCGAAGCTACGCGACGCTGCACGAAACGATCGACGTATTCGTCCGCAGGCTGGTAGAGGATTTCTTTCGGCGTGCCAACCTGGATCAGGCGGCCGTCCTTGAGAATGGCAATGCGGTTGCCGATGCGCACCGCTTCGTCCAGGTCGTGGGTGATGAAGACGATGGTCTTGTGCAGGGTCTTTTGCAGTTCCAGCAACTGGTCCTGCATTTCGGCGCGAATCAGCGGGTCGAGCGCACTGAAGGCTTCGTCCATCAGGATGATGTCGGTGTCGGCAGCCAACGCACGCGCCAGGCCCACACGTTGGCGCATGCCGCCCGACAACTGGTGCGGGTACGATTTTTCGTAACCCTTCAGGCCCACGGTATTGATCCAGTGCAGGGCACGCTCCGTGCACAGGGCTTTGCTCTCGCCACGTACTTTCAGGCCGTAGGCGACGTTGTCCAGCACGGTGCGGTGCGGCAACAGGCCGAAGCTCTGGAACACCATGCTGATCTTGCGCCGGCGGAATTCGCGCAGGGCCTGCATGTCGTACTGCAGAATGTCTTGGCCGTCGACCAGAATCTGGCCGCTGGTGGGGTCGATCAGGCGGTTGAAGTGACGCACCAGGGTCGACTTGCCCGAGCCCGACAACCCCATGATCACGAAGATCTCGCCGCTGCCGATGGACAACGACAGATCGTTTACCCCCACCACACAACCGGTTTCGGCCAGGACCTGCTCTTTGCTTTTGCTCTGGCGGATCAGTTTCAGGGCATCTTCGGCACGCGCACCGAAGATCTTGAAGACGTTTTTGACTTCGATCTTGTTCATCGTCTGCTTGGCGCTCATTTGCCCACCCCATGCCGTGGCCGGCCATAGGCCTGGGTAATGCGGTCGATCACGACCGCCAGAATCACAATGGCCAGGCCCGCTTCGAGGCCGCGGCCCACGTTCAGGGTCTGGATGCCGACCAGAACGTCTTCACCCAAGCCACGGGCACCGATCATCGAGGCGATGACCACCATCGACAGGGCCATCATGGTGGTCTGGTTGATACCGGCCATGATGCTCGGCAACGCCAGTGGCAGCTGCACGCCGAACAGTTGTTGCAGGCGATTGGCACCGAACGCGTTGATCGCCTCCATGACCTCGCCATCCACCTGGCGAATGCCCAGGTCGGTCAGGCGAATCAGCGGCGGTGCGGCATAGATGACGGTGGCAAAGATCGCCGGCACCTTGCCCAGGCCGAACAGCATCAGTACCGGGATCAGGTACACGAAGCTGGGCATGGTCTGCATGATGTCGAGCAGCGGCATCAACACCGCCCGCAGGCGGTCGTTGCGCGCCGACAGGATACCCAGCGGAATGCCGACCAGGACCGAGATCAGCGTGGCCACCAGCATCAGCGCCAGGGTCTGCATCAGCTTGTCCCAGAGCCCTACCGCACCGACCAGGAATAGCAAGCCGACGATTATCGCGGTGGGTACGATTCTGCGGGTGGCGTGCCAGGCAATACCGCCGACGATGGCCAGCATCAGCCACCAGGGTGTAGCGCGCAGTAAACCTTCGAGATTGACGATGGCCCACAGCAGGGTGTCGGAAATGTGCCGGAACACGTCACCGTAGTTGGTGACCAGCGCATCGACCCAACCATTGACCCAGTCGGCAATGGAAAACGTGAAGTCTTTGGGAAACATGGAGTTCTCTCGAGCAAGTGCGTGAAGCGGACTGCTGTGTGGCATGCCCGGCAGGCGCCGGACCGGCCCACACCCTTCAGAGTGCCGCGTCTACCTTTTTGGCTGCGTCTTCGCTGACCCAGCTATGCCAGACTTCGGGGTGCTCCTTGAGGAACGCCTTCGCCAGGTCCGCCGACTCGATGCGGTCCCTGGTCATGCGCGCCAGGTTCTGGTTCAGCAGATCGATCGGCAGGTTGACCTTTTCCAGCACCGCCACCAGTTCCGGTGCCTGCTCGTGGAAGGTCTTCGACACGCCCACCTTGATGGTCACGGATTTGTCCACGCCTGGCATTTCGTCCAGCTTGACCAGGTCGGCCTGGCCCATCAGCGGGGTTGGCGACCAGTAGTAGAAGAGGATCGGCTCGCCACGCTTGTAGCTCGAGAGCACGGCGGCATCCAGTGCCGGGCCGGTGCCCGGGCGGAAGTTGGTGTAGGTGTTTTCCAGGCCATAGCTCTTGAGCATCTGGCTGTTGTCCAGCTCGCAGGTCCAGCCGGCCGGGCAGTTGTAGAAGCGCCCCTTGTCCGGTTCTTCCGGGTCCTTGAATACCTGGGCGTATTGCCCCAGGTCGGCAATGCTCTTGAGGTTCGGTGCCTTGGCTTCGAGTTTGCGCTTGGCATCGCCTTCGATCACATAACGCGGCACATACCAGCCTTCGACCGCGCCAACCACCGGCGAGCCGACACCGACGACCTTGCCTGCGGCCTGCGCCTTGTTCCAGACCTCGCTGCGCCCTACCCACTCCTCGGCGAACACCTGGATATCGTTGCTGCTCAGGGCGTTCTCCATGGAGATGGAGTTACCCGGCAGGCTGTCGGTGTCACAGCCATAGCCATTTTTCAGCACGAACTGCATCACCTCAGTGAGCAGCATCCCGCTTTCCCAGTTCAGACCGGCGAATTTCACCGGCTTGCCAGACTCGCACCAGCCGGCGGCCTGGCTGGCGCCAGCGCACGCCAAGAGCCCTAAGGAAAATGTCGTGGACAGCAGAGCTTTTGTAATTGTCATTGTGACGCTCCCAAACAAGATGATCACTGCGCAGGAGAAATATTTCACAACGATAAAAAAGGATAAAATAATAAGTCCTGATGCATCACCACGGAAAAAACTATGAAGTTCACGCTCAGGCAGCTTCGCTACGCGCTCGCAGCGGCCAAGCACGGAAACCTGACCACTGCCGCCATGGAGCTTCATGTATCACAGCCTTCCATCTCGGTGGCCATCACCGAACTGGAGGAAGTGCTGGGCCAGGCAATCTTCATACGCCAGCGTGGTCTTGGCATATCGCTGACTCCCTTCGGTCGTACCGTCATGGTGCAAGCGCGTCGCGTGCTGGCAGAGGCCCAGACCTTTGCCGAGATCAATGCCGATGCAGGCGAGTGTGTCGGGGAACTGGTGGTGGGCTGTTTTGAAGATCTGGCGCCCTATTGCCTGCCGCAGATCGTGCGACGGATGCAGCAGTCCTGCCCAAGGGTCACGGTCGATATGCGCGATGGCAGCTTCGATTATGTGGGCAAGCGGCTCAGTGAGGGCGCGATAGAGCTGGCCATCACCTATGACCTGGGTTTACCGCCAAACACCCAATGCACCCAGCTGTGTCAGCTGACCGCCCAGGTGCTGCTGTCGGCCGATCACCCGTTGGCCAAGGCGCCGCGCGTCAGTCTCAAGGCGCTGGCCGAATACACCCTGGTCGTCACCGATCAGGTCCACAGTTGGCAGCATGTGCTGGATCTGTTCAGCTTCTACGACATTTCACCCGCGGTTGTGCACCGTGTACGCACTTTTGAGTTGCAGCGCAGCCTCGTCGCCAATGGCTTTGGCGTGGCGCTGATTTATACCCGGCCATTTGGTGACCATAGTTACGATGGCCAAGCGCTGGTGTGTCGGCCGACTCAGGAGAAACTGCCAACCCATAGCATCGTACTGGCGCATGACCAGCGCTACCCGCTGACGCCTTCGGCCGAGGCGTTCAAGGAGCTGGCGGTGGCATGGTTCGCCGAGCGACCGTCGTTTGCATCCGAATGAACAACAGCTGGGGCGCATGTCACAGGAGGACGGCTGATACTCAGCTGAGGAGTGTCTTCATTGGGTCGATTGCGGTCAGTCACGACCGGCTGCTTTCGACCCATAACTGTCATCGGTGAATGGCCGCAACCGACCCTTAGCGGCCATTCATAATCTGAAAGACAATGCCTACCTGCGTATACCTTAGTGAGGGAGAAACTTGTGGACCTTCATGAACAATTGGCCGAGGTCATGGACGCGACGACCTTCTTGGCTTTCGTCCACGCCCTAGCGGCTGATAAACGCGCAAGCAACGATTGGGAGAATACCAGCGTTGAAGCCTTCCTGGATGCCGCAATAGCTTGGGCCGAAGTCAGTGAATTTGGTATCCGCCAAGGGCTTTCACCTTCCAACCCGTGGGCGCAGTTCGCTACATTTCTTTACTGCGGAAAAATTTACGAATAAGTGAAGAGCAATTCCGCTTCTGTTGTGTGTTTGCGAGTGGTCTATCGCCAGGACGCCTTGAAAGCTCTCTGGTAGGCTTCAAAGCCTTGATTAAAGGAGCCAGTATGCGTATCACCCAAGATTTACGTGCAAACGAAATCCTCAGGCTTGAGCATCTCTTGGAGGGTTTTAACTATTCGGTCTGGGTCAACACCTATGGGCCCTTTGACCTGGATAGGACGCTTGAAGAGCAACTCGCTTTTTCCACCGGTAACGAAGTGATCATCGGCGGGCAGTCCTGCGTGACCGCAAGCGAGGCTCGCAGTGAGGTTACCGAGCAACTGCTGCACGCCGGGGATGGCGGTTACGGCCCACTGGATTTGGATGCAAAACGCTCCGAAATCCTGAGTCTTCTTGAGGACCTGTTCACGCATGTGCGCCTAGACCAGGCCAGCACCCTAACTTCATTTTGGCTAACCAAGGGCCATCCGGCATACCCAGTGTTCTGGGACTTCGCTTTCGATATTCAGCAGGGTGGGAAAAGATGGATTCTGATGGGCAGTAGCAGCGACTAGGCTGGGATAGCTAAGCTTTCTGAAGACTTGGCCAAGCTTGCTGCTATGACCGCCATGGGCCGATAGCGGTCATCCGCAACTGCTGCTTCCTACCTAAAGCGACCCTACATGGAGGGCGGCAATCGGCCAAACTCAACCGGTGGCAACGGGCAAAAAAACATCCAGCTGGAGTCACTGGACACGTATGCCGTCAGTCGCTAGCCTCGACGCTACCGACATTCCGGTGTTTCACAAAGACTTCACATAGCTAAAAGTCAGGAGCCGACACAACTTTGGCCTACGAAATTCACATTGTCCGATCGACGGAAATAGCTCTTGAAGAATGGCGATTATTTTGCGCCACTGACCCATCATTGAAGCTAGAAAACGAGTTAACTCGCAGAAATCCTGTGACCGGTGAGACCATTGTTTTCAGCGGGAAGAATACGGCAACTTGGACCTCTCCACTAACACATCAACAGTATCTCTTTGACTATCGAAGGGGGATGATTTCCTTCGTTTACAGTGATGCAGCGATCATAAAGGGCAAGGAAATTGCGGAAGCACTTGCAGCCAGTGTTGAAGGCGATGAAGGCGAGGAATATTGAACATATGCTTGATGTCGCATCTCTCGCCTCCTATCAGCGAATTTCACCTGCTAGCTGCTGACAGGCAGCTTTGGGTCGGAAGCTGCCATTCAGTGCAGACGAAAAAGCTTCAAGATCAAGCCTGACGCCTTCTCACCGTCTGCTTCGTAAAGGTTACACAATGCAGCCTGATCGGCGAGTTTGTGCAGGTTAAAGTGGTTGTAGAACGCTTGGCCTAGTCGCTGATGCTCGCATTCAGGCTCACAATGCGTTCTCGCTAGCTGAATGAGACTCCAGGTGAAGACGGTTTTCGGCCCCCCGAATGGCTTTGGCGATTCGCCAGAAGTAAATTAAGCCAATCAAAAGTTCGAACACCGAACCAATAACCCAGCAGGTTATTAGCGACGACGGGGCGTCACGATTGCTCATGGCGACGCAATAGATCAACGGAATGCTCATGCACCACATCAGCGTCAGGCGCACGACCAGTGAAAATCGGGCCATGCCAATACTCTCCAGGACGGCGGCCCCGGTCATCGAGAAGACAAAAGCGGTGGAGAATGTCCACAGCACGCGTTGTGTATCGATGGCCAGGGCCATGGTCTGCGCGTTTTGTCCCAGGTCACCAAATGCCCTGAGCAAGACTTGCGGCACAGTGATTTGAACGGTGGAAACCAGCAGGACGTAGAGCAGTTCAATGATCACCGTGACCCGCAGGATCATTGCCAACTCGGTGTAGCGCCCCTTGCCCACTGCAGTGGCACACAGAATGCTGCAACCAATGCCTAAACCAATGATTGGGATGATGCCTAGGTAATTCACGGTTAGGTTGACGTTGTTTGCCGCTAGTGCACTGGCACCCAGTACCGCCACAATCCAGATGAACGCAGTGTTTCCAAGCTGATCCACTCCGGCGGATAGGCCACCGGGAACACCTCTACGCAACCGGAAAAACAGCTGCGGCACTAGGTGCTCGCTGCGGGCAATGAAGATGTTCATCACCTCAAGCCAGACTTCTCGAGGCAGCATTACGGCATAGCATGCCAGCATGGACAGCGTGCCGATCAATGTACCTACAGCGGCCCCAGTCATGCCCATTTCGGGCAGCCCGAACTTGCCGAAGACCAGGCCGACAGTGAAGATCGAGTCGACTACTTGACCGATGATTCCCACTATAAGTGTTTCGCGGGTGCGACCAACACCGTTGAAAAACGAGGACAGCGCCGTGTCGATCGTCATTACGCCACCGAAGAGCGCCGCCCAGAGCATGTACCGCGACTCCAGGTTGACAATCTGCGCTGGTCGAGAGCTGAGTTGTGGAATCATCGCGATCAGCGGGGCTGCGATGAACAGCAGGGCCCCACAGGCCATACCAAGGAGCAGCCCCAGTGCAGCTTCACGCGAAGCTGCACTGAGCCCTGATCGACCATGCGCCTGCGCAATAAAGGAACGTGCCACCCCCACGGTGCTACAGAAAAACGCGATGATCGCCATGCTTGTGAATACCGCTGGTCCAGACGCGGCCAGCGTATCTTGTGAGTAGTGCGCCAGGCATAGTCTGTCGACCAGCATCATCAGTAAATTGCCGACCATCGTTCCCATCAACGGAAACGAGACAGTGAAGATTCTTTTCGCCACTCCTGAGTCAAACCAGTGCCGCATATTCACATTCCTTTGTTTAGCAGCTACCGCGAGGGCACTTAGTCAGCGCTACGCCAGTGTTAAATAATACCTGACCGATATACCCCCGCCTGTGGCGATTTTCCCACTAGAGCGGACAAGCTGCCAACTGATCGCTTTTCGCCGTTAAGACAACTCCGAACAAGCCCGTCAGATCGAAAAGGCGAACTAAAGTCAGAAGAGTGCGAAACTTGTCAATAATCTTCTGATCGATGCTCAGCCCGTCACCACCTCATACCTCACCCGATGCGCCTCGGTCGGCAACGGCACCTCCCACTTGAACATCATCCGCCGTATATCGTCATTACGCAGCGACGTATCGCGTCGCTGGTTCCGCCGCATGATCTCGTCCTCCGGCCGCTCCAGGTAGACGATCTCCACCTGCGCCCCATAGCCGTACAGCAAGTCCAGCGTCCGGCTGCGCATCTGCGCCGACAGGTGCGTCGAGTTCCACACGAAGGGTCTGCGCTCGCGCAACAGCGCCTTGGCCCGGTCGATGGCGTAGTGCGCGGCCGCGCCTTCGTTCTGGCCGTGGCGCAGGCCCAGGGCCTGGCGCGCGTCGTCGAACGACACCACTGGCAGGTCCGGGTGGTGTCGGGCGGTCCAGGTGTCCTTGCCGCTGGCCGGCAGGCCGGAGAGCATCACCACCTGGGAGCCCTGGGGCTCGTGCAGCGCATAGTCAGGGTGCACGCGGGCGCCACGCAGGTACTGAATGCGCGTGTAGTCGTCGGCAAACGGCCGTGGGCCGTACAAACACCCCTCCTCTGCGGCCAGTTCGCGCCACAGTTCGATAGCGGTCAGCACATCGGCCTTGCCGGCATAGTGGCGGCCCTGCATGTCGGCCTCAGCCACCGCGCAGAGCATCCACACCGGCAGTTCCCACGACAGCTTGTGCAGCAGAAACTCCGCGCTGCGTCCGCTGCGGTCGCCCTGCAAGGCAAAGAACGGCAGTTGATGCACCGTGATGATCCGGCAGATCTGTTCGCGCAGCGCGAACGGCACGCCGGCGCGCCACAGCAGCAGACGCGCATCCACCGCGCCCCGGCGCGAGTGGCCGGGTTGGCCGATACGCCCGGTCTGCGGGTCGATGACCGTGGTATCGGGCTTGGCGATGTCATGCAGCAGGGCTGCAAAGAACAGCACGAAGCGCTGCTCGGCGCTGGCGTCGCGGTAGGCGCTCTGCGCCAGCAACGCTTCGACCACCAGGCGGGTATGGACCCACACATCGCCCTCGGCGTGATAGGTCGGATCCTGCGGGGTGTCGGCCAGGCGTGCCAGGGCCGGGATGGCCGCCAGGCAGGCGGCGCAGTCCATGTCGTGCCCGGGGTCGGGCACCAGTTGTAGCAGTTGGCGAATATCCATCTCAGGAAGCTCCTTCAGTAGCCGCGGCGTTCGCCGTGCCAGTCCAGGGACAGGCGCGGTGCGTAGAGATCGACGCCGGCGGCCAGTTGATTGGGTATGAACGGTTGGTTGGCATGGTGCTGGTCGGCGTCGAGGATGGCCTGGACAAAGTCCTGGCGCACCCACTTGAGCCGGCCCAGGGTCTGGCGCTCGTCTTCGAGCTTCAGGTACAGCCCCTCCATGCGGCTCGAGCGGTCGCATTGGCGCCAGGCGCGGGCCAAGTCGAGGCCTTCGCGGCGTACCACCTGCTCGAACACTTCGCGCCAACGCACGGTCTTGGCCAGCGAGTCGCCGAGCAACGCCATCAAGTCGGCGTAGCGGCGCGGTGCCGGGCCTTCGTACAGCACCGGCACCGAAAGCACCGGGCCGTCCGCGAGCAGGTGTCGGCGCGCCGCGGTGGACAGGAACTGGCCTGTGGCGCGGTCCCACACGTCGAACTCGCAGAAGTAATGCGGCAGATGGTCGTAGAACACCGAGTGCTTCTTGTGCAGCCACTCGCCATACAGCACGAAGCGGTCTTCAAGACGCTCGAGCAACCAGTGCTCGTGGGCCACGGCCCACTGCTTGAACAGGTTGAACTGGCGCTCGCGGCCGCCGCCGCTGAGGTAATGGCCACGCGATTGCAGGCGTAGCTCGCCACCGTTGGTAAAGCTGATGCCGGCGTTGGCGCCGTCGAGTTTCTCTTCCACCACCAGCCATTGGCCGACCAGCGAGCCATAGGCCACCTGGCCGGCATCGCTGTCGCCGTCCTGCAGGCGCGAGCCTTGTAGATGCGCTGTGCGGGGGTATTTGAGCAGTTCGAGAGGATGTGCGTCGGCACGAAAATCCATGTTCATGGGTTTCTCCTTGGAAATAGGGAAAAACCGACGACAGGATCAGGCAGGTACGAGGATGAAGCGCCGCCGCGCGCAAGAACGGGCAGCCATCAGGCACGATGGACCGTCGTCGGTATCAGGCGTGTTTGATGGCGCAGGGCACTGGCTTCACCACTTTGGCAAAAGGTTGCGGGGATTCGAGGGCGCATATTCAACAGCAGGTATCGGTCGCGGGTCAAGCCCTCGATAGCAGCAATGTGATAGCATCTGCGCGCCCCTGGAGGGGCAATCTTCTGATATCCCGCAAGGAATACGCTTCGTGAAAGACTTCGTCATCAGCGTCAACAACATCGTCCTCTACGTCTCCCTGGCCGTTATCTGGCTGTTCGCCCTCATCACCCTGTTCACCGGCGGATTCCTGCCAGCCCTGGGTGTGTTCGTGGTCGGCAGCCTCGGCTGGTGCATCGTCTCCGGCTTCTGGTTCGTCCAGTCGGCCACCTACGAAGAGCTGCGCAAGCTCAACGCCAGCAAGGACTGACGCATCCGGGCGGCTCGGCACCTCGCCTCGCAGCCGCCCTACCCTCGCCCCGCACAAGCCTCGGCCGATACCTCGCCCTGCGCCGAGACTGGCACATCGAACACGCGGTCGAACGCCCACTGAAACACCAGCGCATAAAAGAAGAAGAACACGAACAGCCCCAGGTCGGTCACCAGCGCCGCCCACCAGGAAATCTGCAGCCACCAGGCCACCAGTGGCACCAGCAACAGCACCAGCCCGCCTTCAAACCCTGCCGAGTGCAGCAAGCGCCTGCCGAGGGTGCGGGCACGGTTCGGCTGACGGCGCTCCCAAAACTCGAACAGATAGTTGTACACCACGTTCCAGGCCAGCGCGCTGGCGGACAGCATCAACGACAGCGCGCCGGCATGCGCCAAACCGTTGTCGTAGACCATGGCGATGGCCGGTGACAGCATGGCGACGGCGATCGCCTCGTAAAGAACGGCCTGGACGATCTTGCGGGCGGGACCTTGCATGACAGTGCACCTGTGGGCGGTGAAAGCGGATGCCGCCACGTTAGCGCTCGGTGAACGCCACGAAAAATGAGATAAATTGAGCGGGCATCAATCCAATTCATCCCACGAGGTGGTCGGTGTTCTCTTCGCTTCCGCTCAACGCGTTGCGCAGCTTCGAGGCCGCGGCGCGCCTCACCAGCTTCAAGGCCGCGGCCGAGGAGCTCTCGGTCACGCCGGCGGCCATTTCCCACCAGGTGAAGGTGCTGGAGACCCGGCTTGGCACTTTGCTGTTCGAGCGCAGCGCGCAGGGCGTGAGGCTCACCGAGCAAGGCGAGCGGCTCTATCGCGAGGTCCATGGCGCACTCCTGGATATCAGTCGTAGCCTGGAGCACTTCCTGCCCGGCACCGCATCACAGTCCCTGACCCTGTCCACTACGCCCGGGCTGGCCGCCGCCTGGCTGATTCCGAGGTTGGGCGATTTCTACCGTGCTTTCGAGGCGTTCAACCTGCGCATCGACACCGGCAACGAACTGGTCGACCTGCTGCGCGATTCGAGCATCGACCTGGCGATTCGAGCCGTCAGCCATACCGACCCGAAGCTGTTCAACCTGCCGCTGATGGAGGAGCGTTTCGCGGTCTATGCCGCACCTGAGGTGCTCGCCACCATGGCAGTTGAACAGCTCCAGTTGATCGACCTGCGCTGGCAGGTCCCGCAAGGCTGCTCGATCAGTTGGCAGCTTTGGTGTGAGGCGGCGGGCTGCCAAGACTGGCTGGGGCGTGCACGCATGCGCGAATTCGATGACGAGCATTTTGCCTTGAGTGCCGCCGTTGCAGGCCAGGGCCTGGTGCTCGCGAGCAATGTACTGGTGGCCGATAGCGTGCAACGTGGCGAACTCGCGGCCTTCCGTCCCGACGTCAGCCTGCCGGGGCCGCGCTACATGGCGGTCTGCGTACCGGGCCGGGAACGGCAGCCACACATGAAGGCGCTGCTGGCCTGGTTGGCCGAAGTGGCCGCAGCGACGATGACGGATGTGCGTTGAGTGACGCCTGTGGATCAAGCATGGCCGCCCTCCTCCAAGCCCGGAACCGTCACTGGCCGGTAAGCGCCGCATCAGCCTTTCCTGCGCAACGCCTCGACCAGTTGCGCCTTGGTCATGCGCGAACGCCCCTTGATATCCTTGCTGCGCGCCTCTTTCATCAGGCTTTCCTTGGTCTGAGTCTCCAGTGACGCACCTGACTCACGCGCATGGCCCTGACGCGTTTTCGCCGCCCGCTTGGCCGAGTCGGAGCGTGCGGTCTTCTTTTCGCTCGACGAAGTCTTGCTGCCCGACCCACCGGCCTTGTCGCCGCCGCCGGACTGCTTGTTGACGGTAGCCCAGGCGCGGGACTCGGCCTCGTCCTTGGACAGGCCCTTGTGGTCGTAGCTTTGCTCGATGTGTTCGGCCTTGCGCTTCTGTTTCTCGGTGTACTTGTCTTTGTCTCCACGGGGCATGTCGCTCACTCCTGAGTGGGTTTGGCTGAACGGTTGAAGCCACTGCCGCTAGCGAAGTGCGATTGACAGGACGAGTGGTCGGTCACCGCAAGGCAATGCCACTGGTGATCTGCGCCTGAACTTTCGCGCGCTCCCTGGCTTCCCCTGCATAGACCCGTCACCACAGCGTGCAGGAGATCCAACCCATGAGCGCTTTGATCGATCCCGCCACCGGTATGAAACCGGGAGAACGCTATGCCGTGGAAAACCTCGAGCGGGTGCATCCGTTCACCGGCTTCTTCCTCGACGGCAAGTACTATCTGGGGCCGGAACTGCTGACTGCCGTGGGGTGGTTGGAGGGGCGGCGATTCATCTATGACAACCTCGATGCCACGGGCGAGCCCATGTTCGCGGATCGCTTCGCCGGCGAGATCAAGGACCTGGTGTTGACCTTGGTCGATGGCACTCCCCTGGAAGTGGCGCGCCTTGAACATTGGCCTCCCGACGAGGGGGCCGGTGAAGTCGAACCGTACGGGCAGCGGCCATCGACACCTGAAACTCCAGCCTTCGCAGTGACGCAGGGGCGGCGTTTGGTAGCGGGTGTCGAGCGCCTGCAAAGCCACCCCGCAGCCGTCCTGGCGAGCGCCCTGGCTCTGGGATTTCTGGCGGGGTGGGTGCTGGCGGCAATTGAACGCAGGCGTCGCTAAGCGTACCAGGCGCAGGCGCGCCCTACCCCGGTCTGCGCCTGTCGCTGACAGCCATCTCAGGCTTGAAGATCAGGGTAAAGCTGCCGGTCAGGCGCGCACGCAATTCCTTGGGCATGGTGTATCCGAAATGGATCAGCCATACGCCGTCCCCCAGCAGAAAGGTATCGCCCCGATACCGCTTGACCTCGGTTTCGCTGATGCCGATTTCCATTGCCACTTCCAGATCGGTAGGGGTGGTCACCATTTACAAAGGCCTCGGGCAAAATTTTTATTGGAAGGTAAACAGCGCGTGTTCGACTTGAATAAGGGCGCTTTACCCCCCGGGTGTTCAGGCCAAGTCGCAAGTGTCGGACGAATGGCAGCTGTTGTGACGCGGTTGAGCGCTGGCAGGGTCAAGACGTTCCGAAAACCCGGTCGTGAAAATCCGATCGACCTCTGGCCGTACCTCGAAGTCCCATGAAAGGACGCTGCACATCACCGAGGGCAACCAGGAGGCGAGCCACTCATGAATGACCGCATCATTGAACTGTTCACCGATACCACACTGTTCGGTATTTCCATCCTCAATCTGCTGCTGGCGTTGGGCGTCGCCACCCTTACCTTTGTCGCGGCGCGGGCGGCGATCAGCTTCGTGCAGCGGCGGGTTCGGCGCTGGTCGGAACACGACGGCGCGTTCAGCCAGGTGCTGGCCAAGGTGCTCGACGGCACCAGCAATGCCTTGCTGCTGCTCGCCTCGCTGCTGGTGGGCCTGGGCATGCTCGATTTGCCCGAGCGCTGGCTGGCCCGGGTCGGCAGCCTGTGGTTTGTGGTGGCGGCGCTGCAGATCGGCCTGTGGGCCAACCGCGCCATCGCCCTGGGCCTGCGCCGCTATTTTGCTCGGCACGGCGGCGACGGGCTCAACCAGGGCAGCGCGCTGGCCACGCTGTCCGCCTGGGGCGCGCGGGTGCTGCTGTGGTCGGTGGTGGTGCTGGCCATGCTGTCCAATCTCGGGGTGAACATCACCGCCTTCGTCGCCAGTCTCGGGGTGGGTGGCATCGCCGTGGCGCTGGCGGTGCAGAACATCCTCGGCGACCTGTTCGCTTCGCTGTCGATCGCCGTGGACAAGCCCTTCGAGGTGGGCGACTTCATCGTCGTCGGCCCCCTGGCCGGCACCGTGGAGCATGTCGGGCTGAAGACCACGCGCATCCGCAGCTTGGGCGGCGAGCAGATCGTCATGGCCAATGCCAGCATGATCAGCAGCACCATCCAGAACTACAAGCGCCTGCAGGAGCGACGCATCGTGTTCGAGTTCGGCTTGTCCTATGACACCCCCACCGATGCCGTGAAGAAGGCACCCGGCATCATCGAGGAGGCGATCAAGGCACAGGGCCAGGCACGCTTCGACCGCGCCCACCTGCGTGGCTTCGGCAAGGAGGCGCTGGAGTTCGAGTGCGTGTATATCGTCAAGGACCCCGGCTACAACCTGTACATGGATATCCAGCAGGCCATCAATTTCCACCTGCTTGAGCGTTTTTCCAGGATCGGTGCCAAGTTTGCCGTGCCGGTGCGGGCGATCAAGGTCACCGCGCTACCCCAGGAAGACATGCTGCGCTTCAAAGAGGCCTGAATGCCGTTCGCTGGTGATCAGCGCCATAGCGTCATCAGGGCGCCTCGTGCGCCGGTCACAGGATCTTGCGCTGGCCTGGGCACGGCGGCGATGCGCGCCAGCGCCTGGTCGTGCGCGCCGTCTTCGGGCCGTTGGATGGCGTACTTCTCCTGCCCCAGCGGGTAAGCCCCCACCACCAGGAAGTCCTCGCTGTGCTCGACACAGCAATGGCCGGTGCCAGCCGGTAGGACCAGGACATTGCCCGCTTTCACGGTTAACGTCTGCCCATCCGTGCCGCCCAGTCTCACCCGCGCCTGCCCGCGGGAAACACCCAATACCTCATGGGCATTGGGGTGGAAATGCTGATAGTCGAAGATGCCGTCGCGCCACAACGGCGTCCATTGGTGAGCGGCGAACAACGCCTCGAACGCGCTGGCGTTGTCATCGGCCGGTGCAAGGCGCAGGCGGTAGAGCAATACGGCGAAGCGGCTGTTCGGCGTCGCGCCGTCATCGGCGAAATGCAGCGTCCTCTGCGGCTGGGTGGTGCTGTCGAGGGTAAACATGAGGGCCTCGCGATGAAGTTGGGCAATACCCTTGAGAATGCGCTGCCAGTGTCGAGGTTCCTGCCGGGCGACCAGGTACACCCAGTGAAACTTTCGCCTTCGCGATCCAGTCCAGACCCTATCCATCACTGACAGGGACACGACGATGACAACGACGGTAGGTGACTTCCTGGTCGAGCGTTTGTACCAGTGGGGCGTGCGGCGTATCTATGGTTACCCGGGCGACGGCATCAACGGTGTGTTCGGCGCGTTGAACCGGGCCAACGGCAAGATCGAATTCATTCAGGCCCGCCATGAGGAAATGGCCGCGTTCATGGCCAGCGCCCACGCCAAGTTCACCGGTGAGCTGGGTGTATGCATCGCCACCTCGGGCCCTGGTGCTTCGCACCTGCTTACCGGGCTGTACGATGCGCGCATGGACCACCAGCCGGTGCTGGCCATCGTCGGCCAGCAGGCCCGGGCGGCGCTGGGCGGGCACTATCAGCAGGAGCTGGATTTGCTGTCGATGTTCAAGGACGTCGCCGGGGCGTTCGTGCAGCAGGCTTCCACTCCTGCCCAGGTACGCCACCTGCTCGACCGCGCCGTGCGCACGGCCGTGGGCGAGCGCCGGGTAACCGCCATCATCCTGCCCAATGATCTGCAGGACCTGCCCTATGAAGCGCCCGCCAGGGCCCACGGCACCGTGCACTCCGGCGTCGGCTACAAAGCTCGGGGCGGGCGTGGCCAAGGCGCTGCTGGGCAAGGCCGTGCTGCCGGACACCCTGCCCTGGATTTGATGTGAAATCTCCCCAGCGTCGTCGAAGGCTTCGCGACAACCCAGCTTACGCTAGTGCCCTAGACCTCTATGACATCACGCGTCTACACGAGCAAAGCGCTGTGCGCCTAGAGCCGGCACTGCCGAAAACCCGCCACTTTTCTTAAAGCTCATGTTGTGAACAAAATTCTTCATCGCGTCTGATGGATCAATCGCCTCAAGGTTCAGGCCATCCACTGTGGCCCGGGAAAATGCAACGCTGAGGATAGGCTGATCTTCCATGTGCCCTGTTGAACTGTTGAGCACGTTATCCATCGCAGTGACGATGACCAGGTCGTCCGGGAGGATGGCCAGTAGCTCACGACCGACTCTTAGCGCGCAGCTGCAGACATAATCCTGGTGAAGCTCATTGAAACGTCCCGCGGGCATCGCCTTGGTTGAAAGCTTGCCGCTTTTGAGCAGCGATTTGATCTCGCTGGGGATGACATGCGAGCCGTGGATGGCAAGCTTGGCCTCCAGTACTCCACCTTCATGGACGGTCATCTGAATTGATGAGCCGAGGTGGGAAATTTCCTCGAAGGACTCGAAAGCTTCAATAGCATCGAGTTTCGCCTGGCGATCGCCATCAAGGATTCGCAGTGCAATGTCGCGTTCTTCGGCCCAGTCGGTGTGGGCAGCCTTCCACTCATCAAAATTCGCTTGGAACACTCTCTGGTCTTCAGCTGCTGCAGTAGCGATTTTGGCTACCAGAGCTGCACGCTGTCGGTTCTCCAGCTTGAAGAGCTTGGCCCAGAAGTTAGGACTGTAGGTCTCAGATGCGTGCTGCGCAGCTTGCTCAAGCGCTCCAGTTTTCAAGGGCTGCTTGGGCTCTGGCTTCGATAGGATTTTCTTCCATCTAACTGGTTCGGCGCATTCTTTGTGCATCGATAGAAGGAGGTCGATGTGGTTTTCATAAACCTCAACCTCGTACGCCGCTTGTTCCAAGGCCTCCATTTTGGCGAATGCCTTTCGGCGACTCTCGAGCTCACGCTGCCGGCGATGGGCATTGCGCTCCGCCCGCCTGGCCGATGCCTGCAAAGATCGCACTGTTCCCTTCCATCCCATCACGATGCTCCATTTCGTCTGAATGATGGCACATTAACATAAACACTAGCCCGGTCTGAACCGACCTCCTACGTGGATCCAAACTACTTGCGCTAACAAGCGAAGCGCATTATGTTGTGTTATGACAGAATTCATAACACCATATGATGTGTTCTGACTGTCTGTATGTTTTGCGGCTTATCAAAACCTCTTGTACCTTTTAGTGCAGAACGAAGGAGATTCCGTATGACAGATCGCCGCCCTCTCAACCCTAACGTGAACGTTCCAAAGCCTGGCGGTGGTGAGCAACCACGGTCTCGCAACAAGGACGGTCAAGTCCGCGATAAACGGAGCGATGCAGGCAAACCGCGCGGAAAATGACGGCTTACAGGTCAGCAGCATGCGGCCTCACTGCTGACCTGCTCTGTTTTCTCGAACCTGCCGGGTGTGTGCAGTAACGCAATCCGGAGCGCCACTCCTAAACGCCGAACAAAAAAAGGGCGCCATCACAGCGCCCCTCAGGTATCACTCAAAGTTTCGCGCTATCGCCCTTTCGATACGCTGACGGCCTGCATGGGCGAGCTTACCGACTCCTGCTTCCTTGGCCACCGCATACACCAGCCCCTCACCAACGTGCCCGTGCTTGGTCATTTCCTCTACCAGGGCACATAGTTCCGGCAAACAAATCTCTGCAAGCGGGCGAGTCGAATCGTCATCACCCGGCCTGCGGAAGACGACGCTAGCGTTAGAATGGAGATGAGCAGGCCAGAAGAAGGTTCCAGACTGCTCCTCTTCATGGGAGCGGAATCGTGCCCTTGCTATTTGATCGACGCGATCTCGGATGCGGGAGCCCGTTCTGACCCACCCATGAGCGCGCGCGATACGCCGTGCGAGCGCCATATCCAGCACAGGCCCCTCTTCTGCCACCACGTGGGCAATCATCTTCTCCAAAGTAGCCGTGTAGCTCGCTTCGAAAAATTGGTCTGGATCAACTCCATCAACAGCCTCGGTAGGATCGGCCTCCTTGTATACCAAGTGCTCCACCTGAATATGAGGAGTGATCACCTCCTCAATGACTTGAGCCGTGGCTGCTCTGGCGTACCTCAATTCAGGCAACGCGCCAGTAGGATCATTGGCTTCCGCGGAATGGCTCGAAGCGACAACAGCAACCTGATCCACCACCTCGATAACTTCAGCCATAGCGGCATCGACTTTCAGACGCTCCGCCTCTTGCGCTGCATCAATAACTGCTTGCTTGGCCCTCGACTCAGCGAGCAGCTCCATCAATCGTTGATGAACATTTTCCGCAGTCCCGACAGCATCTACCCACCAGTCGGTAGACCAGATCCGAACGATCTCCCACCCAAGCCCACGCAGCACAAACTCTCGCAGCTTGTCACGATCACGCGCGGTAGCACTTCGGTGGTAAGTAGCGCCATCGCATTCGACGCCGGCGAGGTATCGCCCTGGAGAATCTGGATGTACAACCCCCAAATCTACTCGGAAGGAAGAAACGCCGATCTGGGTCTGAACCTGCCAGCCCTTTTTGGCCAAGGCAGCAGCGACCGCTTCTTCGAACGGACTGTCGAATCCACCTACGCTGCCAAAGTTAGCCTCTGCCAAGGCCCGTGGCCCCCGCTCCGCGAACTCAAGGAAATGCTTCAGGTCACGTACCCCAACAGCTTGCGTGCGGGCGAGATCAATGTGCTCCGGGCGCAGAGTCGAGAACAGCACCAGCTCCTGACGAGCACGCGTGATGGCAACGTTGAGTCGGCGCTCGCCACCCGGACGGTTCATCGGGCCAAAGTTCATCGACATAACGCCAGCAGCATCTTTCCCATAGGTGGTCGAGAAATAGATGATGTCTCGCTCATCGCCCTGCACACTTTCCAGGTTCTTCACGAACACAGGCTCGAGCTCAGATTCAGCGAAATACGAGTCGAGCGACGGATCTTTCCGGCATGCCTCATCCAGCATGTCCATGATGAGTTTCTGCTGCTCGCCGTTGAACGTGACTACACCTACGGTGCGCCGACTCTCGCGGAACGCTGGCGACTGAAGCCGAGTTACGAGGTCAGCGACAAGCGCTCTGGCCTCGATGAGGTTGGTACGTGAACCGCCCTTGTCGTATACACCTGCCACTGGGCACAGCCGCACGGCCTTGTCAGCAGTGAACGGCGATGGGAAAGTCACCAGCTTCGAACCATAGTAACGCTGGTTCGAGAACGCGATGAGGCTCTCATGGCGGCTGCGGTAGTGCCAGTTCAGGTTGCGCATCGGGAGGTTAGCGCTGATGCATTCATCCAGGATGCTCTCGAGATCGGCTTCGACATCCTCATCATCAGCCGTAGACTCGGCACGGTCGAAGAACGAGGTCGGCGGGAGCTGTTTCGGGTCGCCCACCATCACTACCTGCTTTCCTCGCGCCATCGCACCAATCGCATCCCAGACCGGAATTTGAGAGGCCTCATCGAAGATCACCAGATCGAACGGAGTCGAAGCCGGCGGTAGGTACTGAGCGATCGAAAGCGGGCTCATCAACAAGCAAGGGGTCAGCTTCGTCAGCGCTTCGGGTGCTCGAGTCATCAGCTCCCTTAACGGAATGTGCTTAGTCTTCTTGCCCATTTCGTGGCGCAGCAGGCCCCACTCAGAAGAACGGCTCACGCTGTCCTGGCTCGGCAGGTCGGCGCACAGCCGAGCGCGAAGCCAGTCCTTCGTCAGCTCGGTAAACTTGTCATCCAGTGCGCGGAAGTCGCGAATGCGCTGTTCGTGCTCGACGCTGACGAACGTCCGA
This sequence comes from Pseudomonas sp. FG36, assembly GCF_057809275.1. Taxonomy (NCBI): domain Bacteria; kingdom Pseudomonadati; phylum Pseudomonadota; class Gammaproteobacteria; order Pseudomonadales; family Pseudomonadaceae; genus Pseudomonas; species Pseudomonas sp. FG36. Next base: position 199,234 of record NZ_JBMDJQ010000003.1, on the reverse strand, counting down.
ATGACCTCCTCATTGTCGACAGTGGTATTCAGCCACCAGCGAGCGTAATTCACCTCCAGGACGCGGCGGACTTTTCCAGAAGTGATTGCCCCGCTTTCCATGGCCTGAACAATCGGCGCCATACCAACGGCGAAAGCCTCATCGCGCACCTTCCGCCAAGCGCACCATGCCTTGAGTCGGGCCTCGGAAGAAACCACGGTTTCGCAGTTTTTCTTGAGGTCATTCAATGACAGGTGAGCGGACTCATCTGCACCTGCTTCAGTGAAGTGGCCTATCGAAGTCAGATGCGATGATCGCTCCTGAAGCAGCTCAAGTTTGTCACGCAGAGCAACACCAGCAAGTGCGATCGCGCCTTCCGGCTCCAGAAGCGCGTTGCCATCACCCAGGAGTGTTTGCAGGGGAGCTTTGTATGCAGCAATCTGCTCCGGGTTGAGCGCAAGCTTCGCAACAGCAGTCGCTAACTGCCCCTGGAACGCCACGGCCTGGCGGGCTATCTCGAGCTTGGTCTTCAGGTCAGTCCAGACCGGCACCAACTCCCGCAGGTCAGCCAAGTCGGAAAGATCACGCTCAACCGCTGCTCGCTGCTTCAACAAATCGAAGTCACTCTTCAACAACGATCCACAGCGACCCTCTTCTACTTCGGGGTGATCATCAACAAGGCGACCGCGCTCTTCGATATCCCGACGCTCGGCCTGGAAGCGCAGCGCTGCGTTAAGGTGATCAATGTTAGTACCCTGACCGCTCCATAGCTGTTGCGTGCTCGCTTTAAGGTCGGACAACGCGGCCATATCCCGATCAAGGCGAGTCAGCGTGCGAAGCCGCCGGAGCTCCTCCTTCAATGCATCTCCCAGCTGGCCTTGCTCGACCAACTGGAATCCATCATCGATCCAGTCCGAGTCTGCTTGCTGGAGCCGAATGGCCTCTTGAAGCTTGATCGACGTCGAGAGCTGCTCAGCGTCAGACTTTGAGCCTTGCCAAACGGCAACGCACTCATGCCCGGGCTCAAGCTCATCAATAGCGCGGCGGAGGGCGCGGATTTCTGCCCAGGTGGCCAAATCTTTACCGTGATCGGCCTCGCCTGCAGTGGTTTGAGACGGGGCTAGCAAACCCGCGATACGACGCTTTCCGAACCAGGACTTTGGCCAGAACGACTCCTCAGCCTCCTTCCACTCACGCAGCAACAGATCGATGTCGAGCGACTCGATCGTATCGCCATATGTCGCACTGAGCTGCTGCTTGAGTTCCACTATTTGGCCAAGCAATGCCACCGCCTGAGCAAGCACATCGATCACACTCTCCGGCCAGGCTGGGCTGAGCTCACCGAAGGTGGTACGACGTTGCTGCAGAAGCTCGATACCCTGCTTGGCATCGGCCACAACGCGAGAAGGCCAGAGCGGCGAAAGCTTAGCGTTGAGCTCTCGGTGTTGTTCAATCCACGTACAGCCATCGCTCAGCCTTTGAGAAATGGAGCGGGCATCAGGCCGCAGCGCGAAGCGCCAATCTTGTCCTGCTGCCGCGGGTAGTGTCTGGGAAAGAACTGACAGCCCCTCAAGTGCAGTCGGGGTGTATTCCGAAGCTGGAAGCCCAGCCAACTCAACGAACCGATCAGTCGCCCGCTGCACATCCAGTACGGCAGGCAACACATCGCGAGCTGCCTGCACGAACTGTTGTTGCCAATGGGGTGACCATTCCGCCTGACCAACCGCGGCTAACGCATTGCCAGCAAGCTGACTGTATCCCACAGCCTGCGCGTTCACTTCGAGGCGATCGCCCAACTCACGAAGCTCTAGCATGGCTTTCTGGTCGTGGGTGTCAGGCGAAGCCCAACCAACAGGCGCGACAGCTTCATCGCCACCCGAGGTGACCGTGCCAATCGCATCGTAGATGGTGTAACCGTTGCGATGGCGCCGGTGCAGTCGCTCGACGTAAATGTTCAGACTATCGCGCAGCGTGGCAAGGCGCTGCGCTTCAACCTCCCATGCCGCGGAATCTACTTGCCCCTTGGCTTCCCAGGCTGATTGCAGTTGGGCGAGAACGTCGGTTTTTCGAGCCTTGCTCGAGTGAAGCTCAAGACAGAACTCACCCAGGCCAATCTCACGCAGTCGGCGGTACACGACATCCAGCGCCGCGATCTTCTCCGAGACAAACAGCACGCGACGCCCTTGGGCAATCGACTGAGCGATCATGTTGGAGATCGTCTGGCTCTTGCCAGTACCAGGCGGGCCGATGAGCACGAAGTCTTTGCCTTTAGCTGCTGCCATCACTGCCGCGAGCTGAGACGAGTCGGAAGGCAGCGGACAGAAAACATCCGTTGGGCCGTAATCACGATCCAGCGACTGCGCTTCTGGGAACGCGGTGTCCGAAACGAACGAGTCGCGCGGTGTATCAAGGAGGTGCTGAACCACTGGGCTCTGCCGCAGGTGCTCGGCGTTCTCTGCCAAATCCTTCCACATGAGGTACTTAGCAAAAGAGAACATCGACAGCACGACATCCTCGTTCAGCTCCCAGCCAGGAATGTCCTTGATAGCATGACCAACCTTGTTCCAGATGCCGGAGATATCCAGACCTGAATCGTCCCGCGGCAGCTCGTGCTCCAGGGAGCCCAATCCCAACTCGAAGTCTTGGCGGAGCATCTCAATCAGCGTCGGGTTGAAGCGTGGCTCATCATCATGGAGCACCATGGTGAACCCGGATCGAGCACTCCTACGCTCCAGCGTGACGGGAACCAGAACCAGAGGGGCCTTGTACTTCTGCCCTGCCCTGTCTTCACGCGTCCAACTCAAGAAACCGATGGCCAGGAAGAGGGTGTTTGAACCACCTTCCTGCAGAGCTGTACGAGCTCCCCGGTAAAGCTCAGTGAGTCGCATATCCATTTCGTTGGATTTCAATGCAACGAACACCTCTCTACGCTTGAGGGCGTCTTCCGCATGCCGGCGGCGAACATCCTCATGTTCACGTTGCTCGTAAATTGCAAGCTCCCGCGGATCAGCGCCATCCATGAGGTCTGGACGGGTTAGCAGCTTCAACGACTGACCACTGGCCAGTACGTCCTCAAGAGCACCAGGATCTGGCGACTCAAGCTTCAGCGCCCGCTTGCCCGTCTTGAAGTTCAGGAGGTTGTTTCGAAGCGAGAGATCCAGGAGTTTTCGCTGCCACCGGCCAAGCCGATCTGCAGGATCGAGTTTTGAAAGGTCTTCGACTACCACCTCGTGGACTTCATCTGGAATTCCGGCCCCGTCCTCGACTAAGAGGGCTGGAGAATCATCCGCAACCTCATCAGCAATCCGTGCGATTTGAGCTTCAGCACTTGCAAGCGGTTTGATCCGCTGCAGCCGAGCCCGGCGAATGTCGAGCAGCATTTCAAATTCGCTGTCCGCGTCTTCGGCAATCTGTTTTTCCCCCCTCTCGACTGCATAGGAGAAGGTCGGGACAAGATTCTGGGTACTGAGCGTTGTTTCAAAAAGAACGAGTTCCCGCAGCCTCACCCGCTTGCGTACCGCCGTTACATCATCGACAAGGGCGGTAGTGAACTCCTCTGGCTTCATCCACAGCCCCGCGAAGGCGTGACCGCGGGTGAAAACGATGACGGGATTGAGCCCGATTTGCTCCAGGGCAGCGCAGAACAACAGGGTAAGATCCATGCAGGTAGCCAAGCCGGTATCGGCAATCTGGCTTGGGCTTCGCACCTTTTGACCGGACTGTTCAAAACTCGCCGGCGGCAATGCATAGTCGAGCTTCATCCGAGCGACGGCGCTCCAGACCGCAGACGACAGCTGCCAAGCTCGCTTCGCGCCACCCTCATAGCCATTCAGCGAAGAGGACAGTTCACTTTGGCGAAGCAACTCAGCCGTCTGCTTCAAGAGTCGTTCAACTGCCGGATCATTCGGCTGAACGAAAGCAGCCGTCATGTCAGGAATATGCCGCAAGCCACCCCACTGATTTCGGGGCAGAAGATCGACGACTTGCTCAAGACGGGAGACCTCTTTTCTGCCTCTCTCGGCTTCTTTGTCATCCACCTCGAGGACGAAGGTGAATGTCGACAGCTCAGCTTCGGTCAGACGACTAAGCAACGGGCCATCCAGAACCAAGTCGAGTCCAGGAATGATCCGGAAGCTATCTGCCGCAATTTCGTCGATCCGCCAGAGCTTGGCCTTGAACACCTCAGGCTCTGAGGTCAATGTCAGGGTTGCATTGACGAACCTGTCTTCGGTCTCGTTCGCGATACGAAGTTCGCGAATCACGGGAACGGCGTTCTGGAAGTCGGCAAGGTTTAGCTTCGCCACCAAGGTGGCCAGGATCTTGACTTCTTTAGGCGGGATTTCTTCTTGAGCTGTGAGGGGCTGAACGATGTCGTCCATGCGCAACCTTCCTTGTCGTTATGCCCAAGGGAGTGCCGGAATTGGCCGGCCAGAGGGCCCCTCTTGAGCTAGTGGCGGGATGATAGCGCTTCCAGCTACAGTCGTAATGAGCCTTTGGTCGCGCTTAGACGATCGCTAACCATTGAAAGGTTTCAGCAATAAACAAAATGGCCTATCGGTGTGCCGGATCGCTTCCCTGAAAAGGCACTGAGCGTTTCGAGCCGGTTGCGCATATCTGGGCTCAGCGCAAGCAGTCATGGCTGTACTTGCGGAGTAGGTTATTCACGTTCAGCGCCAGCGCCTCAAGTGTGAAGGGTTTTGTTAGTACCGCTATGATTCCTCCGGGGAGGCCAATGTCTGTTACAAGCAGATCGATGCGGGTATCTGAGCGGAGTAGTTGAAGACCGGTAAGGCTGTCAGTCGCCTCAATGACAATGTACCCGCAGCTACCCAAGGCCTCACTCACAAATATGCGCACTGAGTGTTCGTCGTCTACCACCAGTACCGTCTCGCCTGACGAAACCATTGCCGACTCAGGCAGTGGCTCAGAGCGAGTTACAGCATCGATCTCGGCATCGTGAGTAGGTAGTTGAAGATACACCCGGGCACCACGTCCCTCCTCCGACTTTATCCTGACCTGCCCTCCTGATTGTTTGGCGAAGCCATAGATCATGCCCCTGACATCCCAACCCGTTCAGGAGCCCACAAATTGCACTATTTCAAACCCCTACTACTCACCCTGGCCCTGGCCAGCACCGCCCAAACCACCCTGGCCGCCGATTGGCAATCCTCTCCCTACGGCCCAAACGACGAAATCGGCGCCGCCAACCTCCTCACTCCCGAGGTGGTCAAGCAAGCCATCAGCCTGGTGAAAACCGGCAAGACCTACTCCCTCGCAGTCCCCGTCAGCAAGGACTTGCCCGCCTTCCGCCACCGTAGCTTCCACCTCTACAACATCCAGCCCGGCGAACAGGCCGGCCAGACCCTGGGCAAGAACAAGTTCAGCTTCAACGATGAACTGGTCAACGGCTGGACCGGCGTCGGTACCCAGCTCAACGGCATCGGCCATATCGGTATCGACAACGTCTACTACAACGGCAACAAGGCCGCCGACTTCGTCACCGTCGAAGGCGTGACCAAGCTTGGCGTGGAAAAAGTGCCGCCGATGGTCACCCGTGGCGTGGTGCTGGACATGACCGCGTACTACGGCAAGGCCATCGTGCCGGGCGGTACGTCGTTCACCGTCAATGACATCAAGACGGTGCTGAAGCAACAAGGCATCACCCTGCGCAAGGGCGACGTGGTGCTGTTCAACACTGGCTGGCTGGAACTGATCGGCAAGGACAACCAGCAGTTCCTCGCCACCGAGCCGGGCATTGACCTGCCGGCGGCCGAGTGGCTGGCCGACCAGGGCATCGTCGCCTTCGGCGGTGACACCTGGGCCTCGGAGGTCTACCCGAACCCAACCGGTGAAGAGTTTCCGGTCAACCAGTACATGCTGGCCAAACGCGGCATCTACAACCTGGAGCTGATCGATACCCGGGCGCTGGTGCGCGACAAGGCCTTCGAGTTCCTGTTCGTACTGGGCCAGCCGCTGTACAAGGGGTCGACCCAGGTCAATATCAACCCGGTGGCCATCCACTGAGTGCGAGCCGTTGCACGCCCTGCCCGCTGCCTGCCGCTGCCAATTACGCTGTGAAAGCCCGTTCTGCAAAAACAGCTATCAGCGCTGCTCCCGTGCGAAGTCGATGAACGCTTTCAACGCCGCGGGCACCTGGCGCCGGCTCGGGTAGTACAAGTGCAGCCCTGGGTAGTAGTGACACCAGTCGTCCAGCACTTGCAGCAGTTGGCCGCGTTCCAGCTGTTCCTTGACCATGTCCTCGAAGACATAGGCCAGGCCAAGGCCTTGCAGGGCGGGCGCCAGCATCAGGCTCAGGTCGCCCAGGATCAACGGCCCCTGGACATCGACTTCCAGTTGCATGCCGCCACGTTCGAACTCCCACCGATAGAGCGCGCCACTGGGAAAGCGATGCCCGATGCAGGGCAGGGTTTTCAGGTCCTGCGGGTGGTGAGGGATGGGATGACGCTCGAAGAACGCGGGTGAGCCGACCACCACCGAGCGCAGGTAAGGGCCAATGGGCAACGACACCATGTCGGCCTGCAGTCGCTCACCCAGCCGCACTCCCGCATCGAAACCGGCTCCGACCATGTCCACGAAGGCGTCGTCACTGACGATTTCCAGCCTCACATCCGGGTAGGCGATCAGGAAACGGTTGGCCAGGGGCAGGAGTGCAAGTTCGGCAGCCGCGCGGCCCGCCGTTATCCGCAGGTTGCCCGATGGCTTGTCGCGAAAGGCATTGAGGTCCTCCAGCGCATCGGCAATGTCGCGAAACGCAGGTTGCAGCCGGGCCTGGAGGCGTTCTCCTGCCTCGGTCAAGGCCACGCTACGGGTCGTGCGGTTGAACAAGCGCACACCCAGACGTGTCTCCAGCTGCCGCAAGGCGTGGCTCAGCGCCGAGGGCGTGAGCCCTAGCTCCAGCGCGGCGCGGCTCAGGTTGAGATGCCGGGCAATGCACAGAAACAACGACAGGTCAGCGGTACTGGTCGGTTTCATTGATGAATGCAGCTCAAAGGCCCATGAAAAATTAGTGGGATTATCACATGAATGGCCGGGGTTTAAAGTTCGTTCAACTCATCGAGAAGGCCCGCATGGTGCAGGGTCGGATACAGGAGGAGTTGAAATGCGTACCTGGCTCATTACTGGCGCTTCCCGTGGTTTCGGCACCTTGATCGTCCAACAAGCCCTGGCGGCTGGCGACGCGGTCATTGCAACGGCACGCAACCCTGACGACATCGAGGCTCGTCTGGGCAAGCACGCCAACCTGTTGGCAGTGCGCCTGGATGTGACCCGCGAGGAGCAAGCCCACGCAGCCGTCGCTGCCGGCATCCAGCGTTTCGGCAAGATCGATGTGCTGGTCAACAATGCAGGGTTCGGCGTATTGGGCGCGGTCGAGGAAACCAGCGCCAGCGAAACCGAGCGGTTGTTCGCCACCAACGTCTTCGGCCTGCTTAACGTGACCCGCGCCGTGCTGCCCCATATGCGCCGCCAACGCAGTGGCCACGTCATCAACATCTCGTCGCTCGGTGGCTACCACGCCTACATGGGCTGGGGCGTGTATGGTTCGACCAAATTCGCCGTCGAAGGCATCAGTGAAGCGATGCAGCAGGAGCTGGCGCCCTTGGGCATAAAGGTGACGGTTGTCGAGCCCGGCTTCTTCCGTACCGACTTCCTGGATGAACACTCCCTGGTGAAAACGGCGCTGGAACTGCCGGACTACGCCACCACCGTCGGCGCCATGCGTAGCCATGCACAAGCCGCCAACCATGCCCAGCCCGGCAACCCCGAGAAGCTGGCCGAAGCCCTGATGGCCCTGGCCAATGCCAGCCAACCACCGCTGCGCCTGGCCCTTGGCAGTGACGCCGTCGCACGTATCGAGGCCAAGAACAGCGCAGTCGAACGGGAGCTGGCGCAATGGCGGGAACTGTCACTTTCCACTGATTTCGCTTCGTAGGTCGTTGTGGTCGCGCTGGACCTGAACCGGATACTTCGCTTCAGGTCCAGTGGCATGACGCGCAAGCAGAACCTTGATGCACACCAGCAAAGGCGCCGCGACAGCGAACAGCAGTACCACGGCAGTGAACGCCACATCGAAGGCGATTACCGCCGACTGCCCCGACACGGCGCGCCCCAGCAGCGCCAGCGAAACCCGGCCGGCCGCGAGGGTGTCCAGCCCCCTGCCCTGCAGCATGGCAACCGTACTGCCGAGCCGTTCGATGACCGTGGCGGCGCCGGCCGTGACATGGGCGCCCAGCACTGCCGCATTGTGCGCCAGCTGCTGGTCGATGAGCGTCTGCAAGCCGGCGACGCCCATCAGCCCGCCCAGTTGGCGCCCGACGTTGAACAGGCCGATCCCGCTGGCGAGGTTTTTAGGCGCCAGCTTGCCGAAGGCGATCAGAGTGATGGAAAGGAACAGAAAGCCCAGCCCCAGCCCGCGCAACAGCACGCCGGCCATCATGTCCGGCGCGCCACTTTCACTGGTCGAACCCGAGAGCATCCACATCGCCCCCATGATCATCAGGATGCCGAAGGGCACCGTGGCGAATGGCGCCACGCCACGGGCCTGGATGAGATAGGCCGCCAACAGCAGCGCGCCGATGAAACACGCGCCACTGGGCAACAGCAGCAAGCCGGCGTCGGTGGGGGTGAAGGCCAGCACCGACAGGGCAAATGCCGGGATCAGGTAGGCACTGCCGAACAACGCAGCCCCTGCGACGAAACTCACGATGAACGCAAAGGTGAAGTCGCGGCAGCGGAACAGGCTGAAGTCGAGCAGGCCCTGGCGGTTGCTCAACAACTGATGACCGAGGAACAGCAGCAATACCGCGACGCCGACTGCCGTGGCCCCGAGGATGTGCGGTTCTGCGAACCAGTCCCAGCGGCTGCCCTGGCTCAGCACGTAGGTAAGGCAGCCGAGGCTGGAAAACGCCAACAGCATGCCCACGGCGTCGGGCCTTGGGGCGGCAGGCAGCGCGACGTTTGGCACGCCCGCGACCAGGAGCACGCCTGTCGCGGCCAGGGCCAAGGGCAGGACGCTGAAGAAAATCCAGGTCCATGACTGGCTGTCGATCAGCCATCCTTGCAAGGCTGGCGTCAGGGTGGCGGGCGCAACCACCGCGCCCATGGCGAAAAACGCCTGGAGTACAGGCTGCTGGCCTCGTGGGCAGACGAGAAAGATCAAGGCCTGCCCGCCCACCAGCAACACGCCGCCGGCAAGCCCCTGGAGCACGCGAAGCACAGTCAGCAAGTCAAGGCTGGCGGTGAAGGCAGACACACCGCAGGCCAGCCCCACGACCAAGGTCGCGACGATGATCACGTTGCGTGGCTGGATACACGCCAGAAACCAGGCCGCACTCATGAAGCCGATGAGCTTGCAGGCGGTGTAGCCGACATCCAGCCAGGCGAATTCGTCCGGCGTTGCGTGGGTATCGCCCAGCATGTCGTTACGGCCAAGTACCAGGACGCTGCTGGCGAAGGCCTCGGTCAGTACGGCAAGGATGATCCCGACGATCAGCAGCAGCCCCTGCAGCGATCGGCCTTCGATCGATGCAGCGTTCTGTGCGCCAGGGCCGGGAGCGCTCACGAGCCGCCTCCGGCTGCAACCTCGACCCGCGCCGACAGCCCGGGCACGATGCGCCCCGGCAACGGGTTGTGCACCAGGCGAATTTTCACCGGCACGCGCTGCACCACCCGCACGAAATTGCCCGTTGCGTTGTCCGCCGGCAGCAGGCTGAACGCTGCGCCGCTGCCTGGTGCGAAGCTGTCGACCACGCCTTCGAGCGCGCCGTCCGGATAACCGTCGATCGTCACCTGCGCCCGCTGCCCCGGCTGAATCTGCGCAACCTGGGTTTCCTTGAAGTTCGCCACGACCCACACATCCTCTACGGGGACAAGGTCCAGCAGTGCCCCGCCCGGGGTAACGAAGCGCCCGACGCGCACCTGGCGGTTGCCGACGACACCCGATACCGGCGCGCGCACCACCGTGTGTTCCAGCTCGAGCCTGGCCAGGTCGCACGCGGCCTGGGCCTGGGCGATCGTCGCCAGGGCCGACTCACGCTGGGCCATCAGCACGGCAATGCGTTGCTGCTGGGCCTCGAGCGTGGCCGACGCGGCCGCTACCGTGGCCTGGGCGCTGCTGCGTGCAGCATCGGTCTGGTCGACCACCGACTGGCTGACGGCACTGAACACGATCAGCTTGCGGCTGCGTTCGTGGGTCTTGTTGGCCAGCCCGCGCTGCGCGAGCGCCGACTGCACGCTGGCCTCTGCCTCGCGGATCTGCGCGCGTTGCAGCTGGGTCTGGGCCTCGACATTGGCCAAACTCGCCCCGGCCGCCTTGAGGTTGGCCTCGGCCTGCGCGAGCTTTGCCCGATAGTCGCGGTCGTCAATCCGAAACAGTACCTCCCCCGCCTGCACGCGTTGATTGTCCTCGACCTCGACCGCCACGATATAACCCGCCACCTTGGCGGCCAGCGAGGTGACATCGCCGCGCACATAGGCATTGTCGGTGTACGTCGCACTGCTCGAGCGGGCAATGGCCCACCCTGCGGCCAGCACCGCCAGGGCGACGATGCACAGAACGATGCCAATGCGCCTTCTGTTGTCGGGCCTGGTGCTGTCGCCCGTGGAGACTGGCTCCTCGTGGGTGTTCATCATCCGGGTTCCTGTGCGCTGCCCCCGGCGACTTGCCAGCCACCGGGGTGCCTTGAGTGGTGACGTCGCTTACTTCGCGCTGGGGGTCACCAGCACGGTCTCGGTGGTGTCCAGCACGAACACCGCCATCAACCGAGCAGGCCGGGTGTCACTGGCATTGGCACTGACGGCGTGGAACGCGCCGGGTGCCTCGTACCAGTTCTCGCCTACCTTGTAGGTTCTTTCCGGCTCGCCGTTGACGCTGCTGCGTATCTCACCTTCGAGCACGGTTGCGTAGATGAAGGCGGACTTCGGATGCCGGTGGGAGGGTGACGACGCCCCCGGGGCGTAGTCGACGATCACGCCGCGCATGCTCTTGCCGGGGACATTCGGCAATGGCTTGTCGAACACGACAGTGACCTTGCTGGCCGGGCGCTCGTCGGCCAACGCCGGGTTGATGGCTGCCGCGGTGAGTGACAGTGCCGCGACTACCACGGCGCCGAGGATTCGACTGGACATGATGGACTCCTGGGTTGTTTGAAGTGGGAACAGCTGTCTGTCAGGAACGCGCTAGCCAGTCCTCGAAGCGAGTCTTGCCCAGGCGCGCCGCGCTACCCGGTGTCAGCGACTGGTCATCGAGCTCGGCGCCGAAATAGCGGGCATGCACGTCCGGGATGACTTTGCGCGCATCGCCGGTCAGGCGCAGGAAGCGTCGGACCAGCTCGTCAAGGGGCATGGCCTCTGGGCCGGCCACCTCGACGGTGTGGTTGGCCGGCGCCGCCAGTACCACCTCGAGCAGCGCCGCCGCCACGTCGGCCGAGGCCATCGGCTGGATCAGCGCCGGCGACAGGCGCACCTCATCAGCCACGGTGGCCGCCTGGGCGATGCCGCCGACAAATTCGAAGAACTGCGTGGCCCGCAGCACGGTGTAGGGGATGCTCGAGCCCTTGATAATCGCCTCCTGGGCGACCTTGGCGCGGAAGTAGCCGTTTTCCGGCAGGCGCTCGCAACCGACGATCGACAACGCGACATGGTGGCGAACCCCGGCCGCCGCCTCGGCGGCCAGCAGGTTGCGGGTCGATGTCTGGAAGAACTCCAGCACGGCCTGGTCTTCCCAGGACGGCGCGTTGGCGACATCGACGACCACGTCCGCACCGTCCATGGCCGCGGCGAGCCCTTCGCGGGTAATGCTGTCGACCCCTGTACTGGGCGCCGCCGCCACGGCTTCATGGCCGCGCTCACTCAGGCTTTTGACGAGTTTCGAGCCGATAAGGCCGGTGCCTCCAATGACAACGATCTTCATGGGGTCTCTCCTGTTCTCGACCGCAACCGTTGCCGTCGATGCAGGATCAAGATGCGCTCCGGGCCCTTGGGAGTCTTTGCAGGGAGGCTGTATTTACCTTCAAGAAAGCTTGGTTTTGCGTCCAAGCCCGTGCGGACAGTGCAGGCCGTTTCGCGCTGCCGTATCATCGACGGCGACACTTATGAAGCAATCGCCTCGGACACGATGCCTAAGGCGCTCGGCCAGGGGACAAGACGTTGCAATTCGTGTTTGAAGACTACGTGCTCGATCAACAGCGCCGGGAACTGGCCCTGCGCGGCCAGGTGGTGACCATCGGCCCGCAGGTCTTCGATCTGTTGTTGCTGCTGGTGAGCCAGCGTGACCGGGTGATCAGCAAGGACGAGTTGCTGCAGAAGGTCTGGAGCGGGCGGGTGGTCTCCGAGTCGACGGTCACCAGCCATATCAATGCCGTGCGCAAGGCCATCGGCGACTCTGGCGAGGCCCAGCGCCTGCTGCGCACGGTCGCCCGCAAGGGCTATCGCTTCGTCGGTGAAGCCCGGGAAGTTCCTGGCCTCGAACAGCCCCCCACTGAGCCCGCCGGGCAGACCGCGGAGCAAAACCTCAGCCTGCCGGACAAACCGTCCATCACCGTCCTGCCCTTCCACAACCTGAGTGGCGACCCCGGGCAGGACTACTTTGCCGATGGCATCGTCGAAGACATCATCGTTGCCCTGTCGCGCATCCGTTGGCTGTTCGTCATCGCCCGCAACTCCAGTTTTACCTTCAAGCACCGCCCAGTCGACATCATCGAGGTGGGGCACACCCTTGGAGTGCGCTATGTGCTCGAAGGCAGCGTGCGCAAAGTGGCGAACAGAGTCCGTATCACCGGCCAGTTGATCGACGCCACCAGCGGTACGCATATCTGGGCGGAACGCTTCGAAGGCCTGCTCGACGATATCTTCGAACTCCAGGACCAGGTTGCCGAAAGCGTGGTCGGGGCGATCGCGCCACAGCTCGAGCGCGCCGAGATAGAGCGGGCCAAGCGCAAGCCCACCGACAGCCTATGCGCCTATGACTACTACCTGCGCGGCACCGCGAAGCTGCACATCGGCACGCGCGAGGCTGTGGAGCAGGCATTGGCGCTGTTCTACACCGCCATCGAGCTGGACCCGGACTTCGCCTCGGCCTACGGCATGGCTGCCTGGTGTCATTTCTGGCGCAAGCTCAACGGCTGGATGGCCGATCGCCCGCGTGAGATTGCCGAAGGCGCGCGGCTGGCCAGGCTGGCAGTCGAGCTCGGCCGCGACGACGCCGTTGCCCTGACTCGCGGCGGCCATGCGCTGGGCCACCTGGCCAGGGACCTCGATCAAGGTATCGCCCTGCTCGACCGCGCCCGCCTGCTCAACCCCAACCTGGCGCCGGCCTGGTTCCTTGGCGGGATCCTGCGCGCGCTGCGCGGCGAGGCCGAGGTGGCCATCGCCAACCTGGAACACGCGGCACGCCTGAGCCCCCTGGATCCGGAAATGTTCCGGATGCACGTGGGCATGGCCCTGGCCCATTTTTTTGCCGGGCGCTTCGACTACGCCCTGGGCTGGGCCGAAAAGGCCTTGGGCAATCTGTCCAGCCTGCTGGCCGCCACCGTGCTGGTCGCGGCCAGCCAGGCGCACCTGGGGCGGGAGGACGAGGCCAGACAGGCCATGACCAGGCTGCGTGAGCTGGACCCGAACCTAAGGGTTTCGCAACTCAGGGACTGGCTGCCGATCTATCGGGATGAAGATCTTGCCCTGCTGGCTGAGGGACTGCGTCGGGCAGGGTTGCCGGAGTAGGTGCCGATACCGGATCAAGCGCTTGCTGGCCCTGCGCCCTGCTTTCAGAGATCCAGGGCTCCCCTGAGCAAGGCGTTGAGCATCCCCGCCACATCATCCCCCTGCTCGTCCAGCACACGCAGCGGGATGCCTTGCAACGCCGCTTGCGAACCCGCCACCCCGGTCAGGGCCAGCGGGCAGGCAATCTCCATCTGCAACGTGCGCAGTCGCCTGGCCAGGCCGGCGCTCACCGGCCCCTGCACCGTGATTACCAGCGCCGCCGGCTGGGTCGCCGCGCACACCAGGGGAAGCTCCTCCAGCGGCTGCCCGCAGCCGAGCACGTCGACGCGCTGTTGCTCGGTGCTCAGCAGCAGGCCGGTACACAGCAACGGCAGTTCGGCATGCCCCTCGGTACCGGCCAGCAGCACCCTTGGCGCATCGGCCTGGTTCATCTGCAGGCGTAGTAGCAGCCGGGCGCGCAGGAAGGTGTCGAGGAACACCCATTGGCTGCGTTCCCCGAAAGCCCTGCCTGCCGCCATTTCCTGCCACACCGGCAGCAGCACCTCACGCAGCACGGTGGCCTTGGGCAGGAGCGTGAACAGCTGGCCATGGACACCTTCCAGCGCCCGTGCATCGAATGCCATCGCGGCCCGTTTTACGGTGGCGCGCCAGTCGTGGAAGGCCGAATCCTGCTGCACGGGCACCTGGCGCTGGGCGGCGAGCATTTCGCCGACCTTGCTGATCGGCAGGCCGTTGGCTGTCCAGTGCAGGATGTCGCGGATACGCTGAACGTCGCCGGGCGTGTACAGGCGATGGCCGCCTTCGGTGCGCTGCGGGCGGATCAGCCCGTGGCGCCGCTCCCAGGCACGCAAGGTCACCGGATTGATGCCGGTCAGGCTGACCACGTCGCGCATGGGCAGTAAATCGGGTGAGGTGGCTTCGGTCATCACGAGGGTTCGTCGCAGAGGTGACACATTCTAAACCCATAGGCTCTTTCTGCGGGGAGCGCAGGTAGGCCATTATGTAGCGAATCGCGCCGGCGCTTCGCACAGTACCGGCTTACCGTTCAGGCTTTTTACGGGTGGCCGCAATGATCAACGCAAAACTCCTGCAACTGATGGTCGAGCACTCCAACGATGGCATCGTCGTCGCCGAGCAGGAAGGCCACGACAGCATCCTGATCTACGCCAACCCCGCCTTTGAGCGCCTCACCGGCTACTGCGCGGACGATATCCTCTACCAGGACTGCCGCTTCCTCCAGGGCCAGGATCAGCAGCAGCCGGGTATCGCCGCGATCCGCGAGGCGATCCGCGCGGGCCAGCCCTGCCGCCAGGTGCTGCGCAACTATCGCCAGGACGGCAGCCTGTTCTGGAATGAATTGTCCATCACCCCGGTGCGCAACGAGGCCGACCAGCTGACCTACTACATCGGCATCCAGCACGACGTTTCGGCGCAGGTCGCCGCCGAGCAAAGGGTGCGCGAGCTGGAAGCCGAGGTCGCCGACCTGCGTCGTCAACTGGAGGCGGCTGGGCGCTGAGCAAAATATCTGTACAAGAACGTTGACTTGTACAGATTTAATCGTAGGCTTCCAATATACCTGTACAGAAATACCAAGTTGTACAGGATTGCCCGGAGCCGAGCATGTCAACGTACTTGCAGCAATTCGCCGAGCGCTTTGCCCAGCTCGATGGGGACCACCTCGATGCGCTGGAAAACCTGTACAGCGCAGACATCACTTTCCGCGACCCTCTGCATCGGATCGATGGGCTGAAGGACCTGAGGGCCTACTTCGCCCAGCTGTACGCCAACGCCCATGACATCCGCTATGTCTTCGCCGGTGCCGACGAGGTGATGTCCGGGCAGGGCTACTTGCGCTGGACCCTGCAGTTTCGTCACCCGCGGCTGGCCGGCGGTCGCCCGGTTTCCCTGCAAGGCTGCAGCTACCTGCAATGGCGGGACCGGGTGTATTTCCACCAGGATTTCTTCGACGCCGGCGCCCTGCTCTACGAGCATATTCCGCTGATGGGCGGGGCGATTCGCTGGCTCAAGGGGCGGTTGGCATGAGCCGCTGCTGGTTGACCGGTGCCAGCAGCGGCATCGGTGCGGCGCTCGCGCAGTGCCTGCTGGAGCAAGGCCACCAGGTTGCCCTGGGCGGGCGCCGGACCGAGCAACTGGTGCCGTTCGCCGAGCGCTTTCCCGGGCAGGTGCTGCTGGCCAACGGCGATCTGGACGATCCGGCGCAGGTCGCGCAGATAGCAGACCGCATTCGCCAGGCCTGGGGCGCCCTGGACATGGCGATCTTCAACGCCGGTACCTGCGAATACCTGGAGCCCGGGCGCTTCGACCCGGCGCTGGTCGAGCGCGTGATGCGCACCAACCTGCTGGGCCTCAGTCATTGCCTGGCGGCCGCCCTGCCCCTGCTGCGGGCCGGCGCACGTCCTCACCTGGTGGTGATGGGCAGCTCGGTGACCTGGCTGGCCCTGCCACGGGCCGGTGCCTATGGCGCGTCCAAGGCCGCCGTGCGCTACCTGGTGGAGTCGCAGCGCATCGACCTGGCGCAAGCCGGCATCGACGTCACGCTGGTCAATCCAGGCTTCGTCGACACGCCGCTGACCCGGCGCAACGATTTCCCGATGCCGCAGCTGTGGTCGGCCCAGCGCGCCGCCCGGCATATCGCCAGGCGGCTGCCGCGCCGGCCGCTGGAAATCAACTTTCCGAGCCTGTTCACCTGGGGATTGCGCCTGTTCGGGGCGCTGCCGGCGCGGGCGCGCCTGGCATTGGGCCGGCGTCTGGCGCGCCGAGAAGCGGACTGAGCAACCATGCGTATAGCCATCATCGGCAGCGGTATCGCCGGCCTGACCTGCGCCTACCTGCTGTCGCGCAAGCACGAAGTGACGGTATTCGAGGCCGCCGGCTGGGTCGGCGGCCACACCCACACCGTCGACGTGGTGTGGCGCGGTGAGCGGTATGCCATCGACACGGGGTTCATTGTCTTCAACGACTGGACCTACCCGCATTTCATCCGTTTGCTCGAAGAGCTCGGGGTCGCCTCGCAGCCGACCCAGATGAGTTTCTCCGTGCATGATCCGCGCAGTGGCCTGGAATACAACGGGCACGACCTGAACACATTGTTCGCCCAGCGCCGCAACCTGCTGTCGCCGGGCTTCTGGGGCATGCTGCGCGATATCCTGCGTTTCAACCGGCAGGCCCTCGCCGACCTCGAACAACAGCGTATCGACGCCACCACCACCTTGGGCGCGTACCTTCACGAGCGCGGTTACGGCCCGCGTTTCATCGAACATTACATCGTGCCCATGGGCTCGGCGATCTGGTCGATGTCCCGTGCCGACATGCTCGGCTTCCCGCTGGCGTTCTTCGTGCGCTTCTGTCGCAACCACGGCTTGCTGTCGGTGAACCAGCGCCCGCAGTGGCGTGTCGTCGCGGGCGGTTCGCGCAGTTATGTCGCCCCGCTGTGCCGCCCCTTCGCCGAACGCATCCGCCTTGACTGCAAGGTGCACCGGGTCGGCCGCGACGAAGGGGGTGTCACCCTGGTCAGCGACGCCGGCACCGAGCGCTTCGACAATGTGGTGTTCGCCTGTCACAGCGACCAGGCGCTGGCGTTGCTGGAAGCGCCGAGCGTGCACGAACGCTCGGTGCTGGGTGCCATCGGCTATGCCGACAACGACGTGGTGCTGCACACCGATACCCGCCTGCTGCCGCGCCGCCGCAACGCCTGGGCCAGTTGGAACTACCGCCTGGGCGGCCCGGAGCAGGCGCCGGCCGCGGTGACCTACAACATGAACATCCTGCAGGGCCTCCAGGCAGCGACAACCTTCTGCGTCAGCCTGAACCAGACCGCGCTGATCGACCCTGCGCAGATCCTCGCCCGCTTCAGCTACGCCCACCCGCAGTACAGCCTGGCGGCATCCGCCGCGCAGGCCCGGCAGACACAACTGCAAGGCCAACAGCACAGCTACTTCTGCGGCGCCTACTGGGGCAACGGCTTCCACGAGGACGGCGTGGTCAGCGCGTTGCAGGTGGCCAGGCATTTTGGAGAGCAGCTGTGAACAGTGGCCTGTGCCTGGGCTGGCTCAGTCATCGGCGCCTGAGTCCGCGGCCCCATGCCTTCCGTTACCGGATCGGCTTGTTCTACCTGGATCTGGACGAACAAGCCTGGCTGATAGGCTTGTCTCGCTGGCTGGGGCGTTGGCGCCTGGCCCCGCTGTGCTGGCGGGAAACCGACTACCTGCCGGCGCTCACCCGCCAAGGCCAGCCGCTGGCCCAGGCCGCGCGCCTGCTGGTGCGCCAGGCCACGGGGCAAATGCCCGACGGGCCGGTGCACCTGCTGACCCAGCTGCGCTGCTGGGGGCTGTCGTTCAATCCGGTGAGCTTCTACTTCTGCCATGACCGCGCCGGGCACCTGGCGGCGATTCTGCTGGAGGTGCGCAATACCCCGTGGCGCCAGCGCTTCCACTATGTGCTGCCGGTGCAAGGCGACCTGGTGAAAACCTTCGCCATGGCCAAGCGCTTTCATGTGTCGCCGTTCATGCCCTTGGACATGGACTATCGCGTGGGCTTTCACCTGGGCCAGGCACAGGTGCGCATCCACATGGAGAACTGGCAAGGCAGCCAAAAAGTGTTCGAGGCCGACCTGGCCCTGAAGCGCCAGCCGCTGGATCGCAAGGCCGTGCGCGACTACGTGCTGGCCTTCCCCTGGATCAGCCTGCGCACCGTCTCGGCCATCTACTGGCAAGCCCTGCGCCTGTTCATCAAACGCACGCCCATTCACGACCACACCGCCAGCCGGGGCAACCTGGCGCTCGGCCACCCTTGCGAGGACCCCGATCATGTCGACTCCCACCCTGAGCGTTAGCAAGTCCGCGGGCCTGGCGCCACTGCTCGGCGGCTTGGCGCGCAAGGCCGTGCTCGCCCAGCTGGGCAAGCTGCGCCATGGCCATCTGCGCCTGCTTTGCCACGGTCGGCAGTGGGCGTTCGGCGACCCCGGCAGCACGCTGCAGGCAGAGGTAGAGATACTCGATGACGCCACCTGGAGCCTGGTCGCCGGCAATGGCTCGATCGGCGCGGGCGAAGCCTACATCCATGGTTATTGGCGCAGCCCGGACCTGGCATTGGTCACCCGCCTGTTCGTGGCCAACCTCGATGTGCTCGACGCCCTCGAGGGTGGCCTGGCCCGCCTGGGCCACCCTGCCCTGCGGCTGCTGCACCGGCTCAACCGCAACAACCGGCGTGGTGCCCGTCGCAACATCCTGGCCCATTACGACCTGGGCAATACCCTGTTCGAGCAACTACTGGACCCGACCATGATGTATTCGGCCGCGCAGTTCGAGCATCCTGGACAATCCCTGGAGCAGGCGCAGCGGCGCAAGCTGGAGCGCATCTGCCAGAAACTCGAGCTGAGCCCGCAGGACCACCTGCTGGAAATCGGCTGCGGCTGGGGCAGCCTGGCGATCCACGCCGCCACCCGCCACGGCTGCCGGGTCACCACCACGACCCTGTCGCAAGCGCAGTACACCTACACCCTGCAACGGGTGAAGGCCCTTGGCCTGGAGCAGCAGGTGACGGTGCTGTGCGATGACTACCGCGACCTGACGGGCACGTTCGACAAGCTGGTCTCCATCGAGATGATCGAAGCGGTGGGCCACCGCTACCTGCCGGTGTACTTCCGCCAGTGCGCGTCACTGCTCAAGCCCGATGGGCTGATGTTGCTGCAGGCCATCACCATTCGCGACCAACGCTATGCCCAGTCGCGGCGCTCGGTGGACTTCATCCAGCGCTACATCTTCCCCGGCGGCGCCCTGCCTTCGCTTAGTGTGTTGCTGGACACCGCCAGCCGCCGCACCGCGCTCAACCTCGTGCACCTGGAAGATTTCGGCGCCGACTACGCGCTGACCCTGCGGCATTGGCGCGACAACTTGCGCCACGGGCGCAGCACGTTGGCTGCACTGGGCTACGACGAAACGTTCCAGCGCCTGTGGGAGTTCTACCTGTGCTATTGCCAGGGTGGTTTCGAGGAACGGGCCATTGGCGTGGCGCAACTGCTGTGGGCCGCGCCCCAGGCGCGGCGGGCACCGTTGCCCGGGCAATGACGATGCCTTCTGGCTGGCTGATCACCAATGCGCTGTGGCTGCAGATCGGCTGGTGGGCTTGCGTGCTGGGCGCAAAGGCTCCCTGGCTATTGTTGCTGGTGCCGCTGGGGCTGGCCGTGCACCTCAAACTGTGCCCGGCCCGCGGCGCCGAAGTCGGCGCACTGTTACGCGTGACCTTGGCCGGTTGCATGCTGGATGGCCTGCTGGGGGCGATCGGCTTGTTTCGTTTCGAGGCATGGCCACTGCCCTTGTGGCTGGCGCTGCTGTGGCTAGTGCTGGCCAGCGGCTTGCGCCACAGCCTGGCATGGGCGGGGTGGCCGTTTTGGCGCGGTGCGGCGGTCGGTGCGCTGGGTGGGCCGCTGGCGTACGTGGGCGGTGCCAGGCTGGCCGATGTCGCCTTGCCCCTGGGGCTCGTGGTCACGGGTTTGCTGCTGGTGCCGGTCTGGGCCCTGGCCCTCCCCTTGCTGGTGCGTCTAGCGGTGCGTCGTTGAGCGCCTGCGGAATCACCGCGCATGCTCCGGCAGGCGCCGGAAGAACAGGGTTATCTGGCCGATCTCCACGCCCAGCTTGCTCATGCGCGAGCGGTTGATCAGGGTGTCTTCGTCCATCAGGTACATCCAGTCGTCCAGGTCCACTTGCCAGTGTCTCCCGTCGACCGGCAGGTCCAGCTGGTAACGCCAGCGCAACGCATTGCCGGCCACCTCGCCGCGGGCCTCGCCGATCACGTCGCCCGCGGTGCCACGCCAGCGACCAGGACCATCGGGCACCAGCGTCCAGGTGCGCTGCTGTCGGGTACCGTCGCTGTAGAGAAACTGCTCGTCGAGGATCAGCCGCTCGCCGTCGCGGCGGCTGTCGATACGTACATGGAAACGTTTCACTACCTCCCCGGAACGCTTCTGGAACATGCCCCAGGCCTCTACCGGACGTGAGAAGAAAGCCGCCAGGTCCAGCTTGGGTTGCTCGCCGGCGTAGTGCTCGACGCCGACGTTGCCGCAGCTGCCCAGCAACAGGCACCCGGCCAACAACAATGCTTTGTACATGTTCAGTGTCCTCGATCGTTGCCGGCCAGGCCGAGCAGGCGCTGACGCAGTTGCGGATCCCGGGCCCGCGGGTCCAGCCAGATGGCGAAGAAGGCCTGGGCAAAAGCCACGTCGGCCACTTCATGGCGCAGCCGGCCATCGATGTAGAAGCGGCAGCCCTTTTGCGGGAGATACACCCCCGTGATGCGCATACCGGGACGCACATCCACGAATGCCGCTTGCATCTCACGGGACCATGCGTCGAGCTGTTGCGCCGTGACGCTGCCGGCGCCAAGACGGCGCATCTCTTCCACGCTGGCCTTGACCAGCGTTTCACGGGACAACGACCGGTGGTAGGTCAGCTCCAGGGCGAATGGCCGGCTCCAGTCCAGCACCGGTCCGTCGGCCCACAAACGGGCGCTGTACAGGCGCAGGCCGAACCAGGTGAACTCGCCTTCACCCAGACGTTGCGCCGCCGGAAGCGTGGCTCGCCAGTCCGCGCCGACCGCGGCGAGCGACATCAGCAGCAGGCAGAGGCAGGCCAATCGTCCGGTAGAAACCATGACAAACCTGTACAGAAAACAAATTCTGTACAAGATTATGGCTTTGTACAGATAAATTCCAATGCTGTATAGAAATTAAGGGCAGCTCGACTCATGTCAGGGAGCACCTCGGATGAGCCTCATCACCAACTTCCCCAGCCCCGCAAATGTGCTGGTCTGCGGCGCCAGCCAAGGCATCGGCCTAGCCCTGTGCGAACAACTACTGGCACGCGAAGACGTGGGCCTGCTGATCGCCGTGTCGCGCCAGGCAACCCGCAGCTCCCTGCTCGATACCCTGGCCCTGACACATGGCCGCAGGTTGATGCGCATCGACTGCGATGCTCGGGATGAACAGGCTTTGCAAGCCCTGGCGGCGCAGGTCCAGGCCAGCTGTGCGCAGCTGAACCTGGTCATCAGTACCCTAGGCGTGCTCCACGAGCCTCCGGCACGCGCCGAGAAGTCGCTGGCGCAACTGGACATGGCAGGGTTGCAGGCCAGCTTCGTCAGCAACTGCTTTGCCCCTGTCCTGCTGCTCAAGCACCTGCTGCCATTGCTGCGCCAGCAGCCGGTCACCTTCGCCGCCCTGTCGGCCCGGGTCGGCTCGATCGGCGACAACCACCTTGGCGGCTGGTACAGCTATCGCGCCAGCAAGGCCGCGCTCAACCAGCTGTTGCGCACGGCCAGCATCGAACTCAAACGGCTTAATCCCGCGTCGACAGTCCTGGCCTTGCACCCCGGGACTACCGACACCCAGCTCTCGCGCCCCTTCCAGGGCAATGTGCCAATCGAAAAGCTGTTCACGCCAGCGTTTGCCGCCCGTTGCATCCTCGAACTCGTCGGCCGCCATGGACCATCACAGACCGGTACCTTCTGGGCTTGGGACGGCCAGCCGATTCCCTGGTAACTCGCAGGCTTGTCAGGGATGGGGCGCAACGACGCTGGACACTGGGTCAAGGAAGATCAGTTGCAATGGCTCCGCCAGCAGTTGGTCAGCCTGCTCGGCAAAACGTTGAAAGTGTTCGGTGGCCAGGTGGGTGTCCAGGGCCTGTTGATGGTCGAACGCTTCGCGCATGTAAAACGTCCCGGGCTCATCGCTGCGCTCGAACAACATGTAGTCACGGTTGCCGGGCTCGGCCCGGGTCGGCTCGATCAAGGCCAGCAAGGCCTCTTTCAGCGCTCCCGCCTGGCCTGGCTTGGCCTTGAGGATGGCAAGGGAAACGAGGGGATGGTCTTGTGTGTTCACGTCAAGCTCCTGGTCAGTTGATTGCCAGCCAGTCTGGCGTGCCCGGCGCCTGGGAAAAACCGGCTGTACGCGTGAACACTTTCCTTACAACAGTGAAAATGCCCGGTCTCGATTCACGCCTGCCCTGCTTCCTTCTGTTCCTGGAGGCGATAGCGAGACAGCGAAACACCGGTTTGCCGCTTGAAGTAGCGGCACAGGTAAGAGGCATCGACAAAGTTCAGCTCGTCGGCGATCTGGCCGATCGCCAGATTGCTGTAGGAAAGCAGTGCCTTGATTTCCTGGGTCACCTGCCGATCTATCAGGCCTTTGGCGGTGTCGTTGAAAAACGCTTTGGTCAGCTGTGACAGGTAGAACGGCGTGATGCTCAGCGCGTCGGCATAGAACTTCACATCCCGGTGCCTGGTGCAGTGCTTGCCGATCAAGTCCCAAAATTGCCAACTGAGCATTTCCTTGCGGCTGAACGCCCTGCTGCCTTTGTATGTAGCTGGAAGCTGTTCGGCAATCTTCAGGAAAAGGTTCTGCAGTTGGTTGCGCAGCATGACGTGCCGGTAAGTCGGGCAGCACTTCACGATATCCCGCATCTGCGCCAGCCATCCTTCTATCAACGGCCTGTCATCACTGGCCGGGACGCAATGTGGATTTTCATGCAAGAAGATGAACAGGGGGTTGGGCAGTTGGTAGGCGACCTCCGCAGCGAAACCTTTTGGCATCAGGCAGAAAAATACCTTGAATCCGCGTGAGCGACGTTTGAGCAAGGCAATAGTGTCTTCGGCCACCAGCAGCACATCACCGCGCCGGAGCGCATGCTCCTTGAAGTTGAGCGTGAAGCGGGCGCTCCCGGACAGGCAGACCAGCAGCGTCAGGTAGGTGTGGCCGAACGAGAGTGGCACTCCCAGCCCTTCGGCCAGGGTGGTATCACCCATGCGCGGGGGATCGTCAGCAGTAAAAAGTTGCGGAATATGCTGCATAACCTCTAGATGCCAGGACCTGAAACGGGATAAATCCTATCACCCATTGGTCATCCAGTTTCGAAAAGTACCGAAATCACCGAGGTACTGATGTGTACCGAACCTGCCTTCCTCCCTACTCTCTGCTCCCCACTTGATCAGCCAACAGAGAACATGAGATGAGCCTGGAAACAACCCGACTGCTGCTGCGCCCTTGGCGGGACACCGACGCTGCGGATCTGTACGAATTCGCCAAGGACCAGCGAGTCGGCCCCATCGCCGGTTGGCCCCAGCACACCAGTGTGGAAAACAGTGCCGAGATCATTCGCACGGTCTTCAATCACCCTGAGGTCTATGCCGTCGAGTTGAGGGAAAATCGCCGTGCGGTAGGGTGCGTCGGTATCCTTATCGGTGGCGATAGCAACTTCGAGATCAGTGCGCAGGAAGGCGAAATCGCCTACTGGATCGGAGTACCGTACTGGGGCCAGGGCCTGATTCCCGAAGCCGTGCGGGAAGTGATGCGACACGCCTTCGAACCCCTGAAGCTCAAAGCGCTGTGGTGTGGTTACTTTGCCAACAACAGCCAGTCCTTTGTCGCACAGTCGAAGTGTGGTTTCCGTCATCACCATACTGAAGAGAACAAGTACAACCCGTTCCTCCAGGACTACCGCACAGAACACATCAGCCGCATTACCTATGAGCAGTGGCTCGAGGATACGAAAGAAGGCACTTTCCGAGCAGGTTAATCAAACAGGCTACGGATCTCTGATACCAACGCCTGTGTCGCCTCTTCAAGGGTTCCTTCGTTACGACATAAAACCCACCCTTGATCGGCAACCACCCGCTCGAACGCTTGGGTGCACGCGACATGCTCTTCCAGTGCGTGCATCACCGTGCTGCTCAAGCCGCGCGATCGCGCCGCTGCCCTCCTCCACGAGACTTCAGGGTCGGTGACAACGCCTACATGCAGGTCCGGCACCCGCACGTTGCGTTCGATGTTCAACCGCAGGATCTCGGCAAACGGCACCAGCCGGCGAAACGCCGCATCGGACGGGTACCAGCGATCGATCAGGATGATGCTGTCCGTCGGCTGCTTGGCCAGCACGTGCCGGGAAATCCAGGCACGGCTGTCCGCCAGGCGCTCACAAACCTTCATTTCCAGGTCCCGGCAGGGATTCCTGACGAACTGGTTGACCAGGACCATGGTTTCGCCCCGGTAGGGATCGCTTTTCTTCTCGCAGATGCGGATCACCTTCCTGTTGTCCGCCCGCAGCGCTTTGGTGACGGCTTCCAGCAGCGTGGTCTTGCCGGTGCCCTTGGGGCCATCCAGGGAAATGAACAGCGAACGACTCATGCTTCACACAACGGTTGAATTCCTTCACGAACAGTCAATGAACCGGGCTCGGTCACATCAGGCAGTAGAACTCACTGACCTCTGCGACGATCTCCCGGGCGGCATTGTACAGCCTCGCCTCGGGTGTCAGGGCCATGGAGCGGGCTTCCAGCACATAGCGCTGGCCGGCCTGGAAATGGGCGTAATCGAGGGTGAGGTAGCATTGGCGAACGGTGGTGCCGCCCAGCATGCTCATGCCTCCTCCACCGTTCGTTTCATAGTCAAAGCGCACCACCAGTTCGTGGCTGCCAGGGCTGACCTGGAAGAAGCGGCCTTCCTCCAGGCGCTGCTTGTCCAGGCGTTCGGCCAGCAGCACGCGGTCGTTGGGGAATGGCAGCGAAAGGTCGACCCAGGCCATCTCGGGGTTGGCGGCTGGCATGGGGGCCTGGCAGCCCGGGATGACGGTGATCAGCAACAGCAGTAGCAGCCGGCGCATGGTGGCGGCTCCTTTGGGGCATGGATTAAGGATAGCGCCCTAGCCGATGAAGCATGCGCTCACCTGCTCACCCCTGTCATCCGTCATTGCCCGTCCCCACTTGAAGCGGGTATTCCTGGCCCATCAACCTGCCCTTGCCATACCAGACAATTCCGCCCTGACTCAGTACCAGTCCGTTGGGGCCAAACTCGAAGACACTGCCAGTAGAGCTGTTGAAGACGAAGCGACTGTCATCCATCTGCATCAGCCTGTAGTGGGTGTTGGCAGGAGGCAGTTGTTCCTTGATGCGTTGCAGGTAAGTCGGCGCCAGGCGAGTAAACAATTCCGCAGCCTGGGCACGAAATTGCGGGATCGTCTGGCCTGGGCTGCGCTGAAGCTCCACGGCGATCAAGGCGAAGATATCGGCGTTGGCACGGGCCACGGCCAACTTGATCGACAGAGCCGAAGTCAGCAAGGCGTTATCGATCTGCAGCGCTGACTTCTCGGGTTGTCCGATGGCCGCCGGTACCGTGACGGGGCGCATGAACTCGGCCACGTTGACCGCCGACAGCGCGGTGACCGCCAGGTACGCGGCACAGGCAGAGGCTTGTCCAGGCTGATCGCCGTTGACCAACAGTGAGAAGGGACTGCCCTGGCGAGGCAGTGACTGTGCATCGATCCCCTGCTGCTTGAGCAACGCGTTGACCTGCTCCTGTCTGACTTCGCCTCGGGCCAAGGCGCAAAGTTGCTCCATCATTAGAGCCTTGCGCGGCTCGTCGAACCTGGGCGATAGCTGGAAAATGGCATCCTGGATCACCGGTAACGCCGGAACGCGAAGCGAAACACGGGGGGTAGCGGTCGACCTGTCAGCCACGAACCTGTCGTAACCGGCCAGCGCCACCAGCACGATGACAACGGCAACGAAACTGGACTTCATATTCATGATAATCGCCTTCAGAAGTTGAATTGAGACGTGTGCAAGCCCGATCGACGGGTTACCACTGATAACCGACACCCAGCGCCACCCCCACTTTGCGTTGGGTGTCGGTGCTGCCCTGTAGCTTGGTCACCCACCTGCCGTTGCTCGACATGTGCGACACACCGAACGCCAGTGACGCTTGGCCTCGGTAGCTGCTCACCGCCGCTACCGTCATGCTCGAGCCTGGTGAGTAGGACTGCGGCAGGCTGGCCATGGCCATCGCCCCGGCAATCCCCGCACTGAGAATCTCGTCCTGTTGCTTGAGGTCGTTCTTCAGCTCCATGTAGCGCTGGTCGGTGTAGGCGTTGGCGCCACTGGTGATGTCCGCCACGGATGCGCTCAGCTGATCGAGGTTGACTGCATCCGTGCCGCGAGTGCCGGCCGCGACGTTGGTGATCTGACGTTCGTCTCCCACACTGCCGACCGAGACGCTGTTTTCGCGGTCCGCCACCGCGTTCGTGCCCAGTGCCGTGGCATTTCTGGCCGACGCCTTGGCCCCGTTGCCCACCGCCACGGCGTTTTCCGCGAGGGCCTGGGACCGGGTGCCGAGCGCCGCGCTGTTCTTGCCCGAAGCCACTGCCTGCGCACCACCGGCGACTGCATCGACACCCGCTGCCTTCGGCTTGGCAGGCGCGCCGGTGTTGTTCACCTGGAACATCCCGTCGGTACCGTTCTGGAGGCTGGCGACATCGTTTGCCACGGCGGTGATGCGGCCATCCTGCTGTCCCGCACTCACACTCAGGTTGGCGATCGAGTCATCCGTGTATTTGTTGGCTTGTGCGACCGCGCCGTCGAGCTGGCGCACGTTGACCGCGTCATTGGCGTTCCTGCCGTCGGCGACGTTGCTGACCGTCCGGGTTTCACCGTTGGCAGCGTTGCCCACCGAAACCGTGCCCGAGGTCACATTGCTGGCCCCCGAATAGACGCCGCTGTAGGTTTCAGCGCCGCGCCCGCCATCGCTGGAGCCGCTGCCAAGGGCAACACTGCCATCGGCTGAAGTGGTGGCGCCGTTGCCTACCGCCACCGCGCCATTGCCCGATGCCTGGGCCTGGGCACCCAACGCCATCGCATCAGTACCGGTGGCCGCGGAGTCGGCCTTGATGGAATTGACGTGCAGGTACTTGATGCCGCCGCCCGAGCCGATCAGGGTTTCCAGCCCTCCGACACGACCGTCCAGATTGCTGATAGCCGTGGTGTTCTGGTCCACCTGGTCGCCGACCTGCTTCAGTTGCGCCACGTTGACCGCGTCGTTGTCCTGCGTACCGGCGGCCAATCCGGTGAGTTTGCGGCTGCCCGTTGCCGTGCCGATGCCAATCTCGCCCACCGACGTCTGCGCTGCGGCCAATCGGTAGGCGCTGTAGCCCGTCTCGGAGCCTACGGTCGTCACCGAGCTCGAACCCAGGGCGACGCTCATGGCCTGGCTGGCATTGGCGCCCGCCCCCAGGGCGACCGATTGTTCCGCCCCGGCCTGGGCCGTGCTGCCCATGGCGATACCGGAAGCCATCAGCACCTGGGCGTTGCGACCGATAGCGATGCCGCCGGCGGCGGCCTGGCCGACACTGGCCTGGTTGCCCATGCCGATGCCGTTGTCACCGTTGACCACGGTGGCCGGGCCGACAGCGATCGACTCCGCGCCGCTGGCGAGGGAATCCACCAGGTTTGTCGAGTTGGCGTGGAAGTACTGCGTACCTGACACGCTCAACGAGCCCATCGCCCCGATCAACTGGCGCAGGGTCACGGCGTCATGCGCTTCGGTGCCGTCCGCCACGTTGGTGATCTGTCGATAGTTACCGGCCTTGCCTACGGACACCGAGCCCAGCAAGGTGGCGTCCGATGTGTCATAGACGATCGCCCCGCTACCGGCGGCGATCGTGCCGGTAGCGGGGGCCAGAGCGCGATCTGCAATCGAGCCCTCCCCCAGCGCAACGCCGCCCGCCACCTGGGCCAGAGTCGAACGCCCCAGTGCCAGGCTGCCCTGTCCTGCAGCGTTGGCGCCCGAACCGACAGCCAGTGAACTGGCGCCTGCGGCGACGGACTGCGGCCCGATCGCCACGCTGTCCAGGCCGGTTGCGCGGCTGTCGGCCAGCGTCGAGTTGGCGTGGAAGTACTTGATGCCGGCGCCGTTGTTGACGAGGTCGTCTACCTGGGTCGACAGCCCATCGACGGTGGTGTTGGTGGCAAACAACTGTGAGCCGTTCACGGCGTCGGTGCTGGTGGCGTTCAGTGTGCCAGCCGCGACATTGGTCAACTTCACCGCAGTGCCTGTCGGGTTGAAGGTCACTTGGGTTTTAGTGGTGGCATCGTCGTACTTTACGGCTACGGCGGCAGTATTGGTCACGCTGGTGTCGAGGTTGGCCAACGCCGCGCCGACGTTGCTGCTGACCTGGGTACCGGCGTTGGCACCGGTGACACTGATGCTGTTGGTGGCATAGCTGGGCGCGGTCCAGACGCCGGTGTTCGCGTCCAGGAGCGCGCCGCCACCCAAGGCCAGTGCGGCGCTTTGGCCGACCTGGTTCAGCTGGCTGACGTTCACTGCATCTGTCGCGGCGGAGCCGGCGGTAAGCCCGGTTATACGCCGGCCATCGGCACCGTTGGCGATGTTCACTTCGCCGCCCGTCGCCGCACCGCCGACGCCATAAGCCATGTTGGCCAGCGTCGTGCCAGTGGCCGATGAGCCTGACCCCAAGGCAATGCTGTTGTCGACGCTGGCCATGGCGCCATTGCCCAGTGCAACACTGCTGGCGCCTGCGGAGAGAGCTGCCGGCCCCATCGCCACGCTGTCCTGACCGGTTGCGCTGCTGTCGGCGAGAGTCGAGTTGCTGTGGAAGTATTTGATGCCGGCACCATTGTTGACGATGTTGTCGACGGTCTGGTTGGTGGCGAACAGTTGGCTACCGTTGACGGCATCGGTACTGGTGCTGTTCAACGCACCGGCCGCGACATTGGTCAACTTGACCGCAGTGCCCGCTGGGTTGAAGGTCACCTGAGTCTTGCTGCTGGCATCGTCGTACTTCACCGCAACCGCCGCCGTGTTGGTCAGGCTGCTGTTGAGATCGGTCAATGCTGCGCCGACACTGCTACTGACCAGCGGCCCAGTATTGGCACCGGTCACACTGATGCTGTTGGTGACATAGCTTGGCGCGGTCCAGGCACCGGTGTTTGCATCAAGCACTGCGCCGCCACCCAGGGCTGTAGCCATGTCCTGGCCGGCTTTGTTCAGCTGGCCAACGTTGACGGCGTCCGTTGCCGAACTGCCTGCGGCCAAGCCGGTGATGCGACGGCCATCGGCCCCGTTGGCGATGTTCACTTCGCCGCCCGTCGCCGCACCACCGACGCCATAGGCCGCGTTGGCCAGCGTCGTGCCGGTGGCGGATGAGTTGGAGCCCAGCGCCACGCCGTTTGCCACGGTCGCGCTCGCAGTCGGGCCGATGGCCACGCTGTCGAGCCCCGTCGCGGTGCTGTCGGCAAGCACAGAATTGCTGTGGAAGTATTTGATGCCGGCACCGTTGTTGACGATGTTGTCGACGGTCTGGTTGGTGGCGAACAGTTGGCTACCGTTGACGGCATCGGTACTGGTGCTGTTCAACGCACCGGCCGCGACATTGGTCAACTTAACCGCAGTGCCTGCCGGATTGAAGGTCACCTGGGATTTGGTACTGGCGTCATCGTATTTCACCGCAACCGCCGCCGTGTTGATCAGGCCGGTGTTGAGATTGGTCAATGCTGCGCCGACGTTGTTGCTGACCAACGGCCCTGTGTTGGCACCGGTCGCGCTGATGCTGTTGATGGAATAGCTGGGCGCTGTCCAGGCACCGGTATTTGCATCAAGGGTTGCGCCTGCGCCCAGAGCAGTCGCCGTGTCCTGACCTGCTTTGTTCAACTGGGCAACGTTGACGGCGTCTGTCGCCGAGCTGCCTGCCGCCAGTCCGGTGATGCGGCGGCCATTCACGCCATTTGCGATGTTCACTTCGCCCCCGCTCGCCGCACCGCCAACGCCATAAGCCGCGTTAGCCAGTGTCGTGCCGGTGGCGGATGAGTTGGAGCCCAGCGCCACGCCGTTTGCCACGGTCGCGCTCGCAGTCGGGCCGATGGCCACGCTGTCGAGCCCCGTCGCGGTGCTGTCGGCAAGTACAGAATTGCTGTGGAAGTATTTGATGCCGGCACCGTTGTTGACGATGTTGTCGACGGTCTGGTTGGTGGCGAACAGTTGGCTACCGTTGACGGCATCGGTACTGGTGCTGTTCAACGCACCGGCCGCGACATTGGTCAACTTGACCGCAGTGCCCGCTGGGTTGAAGGTCACCTGAGTCTTGCTGCTGGCATCGTCGTACTTCACCGCAACCGCCGCCGTGTTGGTCAGGCTGGTGTTGAGGTTGCCCAGCGCCGCACCGACAGTACTGCTGACCAATGGGCCGGTATTGGCCCCGGTCACGCCGATGCTGTTGGTCGAATAGCTTGGCGCTGTCCATGCCCCCGTGGTCGTGTTCACTGCCGCGCCGCCCCCCAGAGCAGCCGCCGTATTCTGGCTGTTGGCAAACAACTGGCTGCCGTTCACTGTATCGGTACTGGTGGCGTTCAGGACGCCGGGCGCGACATTGGTCAACTTCACCGCAGTGCCTGCCGGGTTGAAGGTCACCTGGGATTTGGTACTGGCGTCATCGTATTTCACCGCCACAGCCGCGGTGTTGGTCAGGCTGGTGTTGAGGTTGCTCAGTGCCGCACCGACGTTGCTGCTGACCAGCGCGCCGGTATTGGCACCGGTCGCGCTGATGGTGTTGGTGGAGTAGCTGGGCGCTGTCCACGCCCCGGTGGTCGCATTGAGAGTCGCACCGCCGCCCAAGGCTGTAGCCGTATCCTGGCCGGCTTTGTTCAGTTGACTGACGTTTACGGCATCCGTCGCGTTGGCTCCGGCAGCAAGGCCGGTGATCCGGCGGCCATTGGCGCCGTTGGCGATGTTCACTTCACCGCCCGCTGCCGCCGAGCCACCGACACCATAAGCGAGCGTGCCCAGCGTCGAACCTGTGGCTGATGCGTTCGAGCCCAATGCCACACTGTTGGCGGTGGCGACGGATGCCAGTTTGCCGATCGCCACACTGGAAGTAGCGCTTTCCTCTGCCGTCGATTGAGCGCCAAGCGCGATTGAATTGTCCGCTTTCGCCTGGGCTCCACGGGTTGTATTACTCCCGATGGCGATCGCACCTTCGGCCGAAGCTTTCGTCGAATTGGCCACAGTAAGCGCGGAGGTGCCAGTGGCGTTGGCGGCGGAGCCACCGATAGCCACGCTATTGAGGCCGGTCGCATTGCTCCCGAATCCCGCCGCGGTACTTGCGATGCCCGCTGCAACGGACTCCAAACCCAACGCAGTGCCCCACTTCGCGGCGCTGGCGAGAAAGCCGAATGCGGCTGCACCTTCCCCGCTGGCTTTGCCAAAGGCCCCATAAACAGTGCCCCCACGGGAATCACCGCCATCGGCACTACAACCTGCAATGGCTGAATAAGTACCAGTGCCATTCACAGGTTCAGTGGTACCACCTGGATTGGTTCCCCGGCCGATAGTGACTGAGGAGCCGCTGACACAGCTACCAGTTGACGCGTACGTCATTGCATGCCCTGGCTCAGACCATCCGAGACTCACGGCGAGTACCACCACACCGAGAGTATGTACCTTTCCCTTCAATGGAGAATACGAGCCTATTTTCCGCTTAGAAGGTTCCGAAGTTCCTCCTCTTGTAGACTTGCCGGCAAATTCCGAAGCAACAACCCAGCAACAGATCGATCTATTCCAGACAACCGAAAATACTTTATTCATTACAATACTGGCGGCAAGCCAGCCTCCGACACCCGCGTCATCAATGGCGTGACGACGTTCGCGCTCAATTCGATTGCGGGTAAGAGCAGGCATCACAACGGAATCAAGTGAGTGTATTGTCTCGGCTTGCTCAGTGAATAAAGTTAGGAAATTTCCCGCTATTTGTAGGAAATTTCCTGCAGAAAACGCCGCCTATCTTAAATAGTTGGCCAGCACGGAAACACCTGAGGCAGGCGGTATAGGTTACTTATCATCATAACAGTCGAGTCATAAGCGCACTTATGACTTGGTTGAGAACACAATATCGCGCTTGTTTGGCGACCCACTCAAGATCCGGATGTAACGCCTCTCTGCAGCCCCAGCCAGTTCAAAAGACTCGCCGCCGACATTGGCCGCGCGCACAAGTATCCTTGCCCTTGAGTACAGCCAAGCTCCACCAGTGCCTTGCGCTGCTCTTCGGTTTCAATCCCCTCGACCACCACCGCCATGCCCAATGCCTCGCCCAGCGCCAGCGTGCTGCTGATAACGGCGCGGCGGCGTGGCTCGCTTCTCAAGCCGCGGACGAATTCGCCGTCGAGCTTGATTTCGTTGAAGGGCAACTGACACAGCCGCTGCAGTGATGAGAACCCCGCGCCAAAATCGTCGATGGACAAGCCACACCCCATCATGCGCAGACGCACCAGGCATTCCAGGCTGATCGCAGGCGCTTCGAGCAGCCCTGTCTCGGTCAACTCGAACGTCACCCCGGTGCCGGGCAAGTCATGCTCAACCAACAAGGCCTGGATCCTGCCCGTGAGTGTCGGATTGACCAACTGGCTCGCATGCAGATTGAAGGCAACATTCAGGGCAAACCCCTGGTCGATTGCCTGGCGCTGAAGTTGCAAGCCTTGTTCCAATTGCTGGAACAGCAAATCGTCCATCCATCCGCATCGTTCGATAACCGGCATGAACGCCGATGGCGGCAGTACGCCCTTGAATGGATGGTGCCAACGGGCCAGGGCCTCGATGCTGCACACGACGCCCGTCTTGAGATTGAACTTGGGTTGAAAGTACGCATGCAATTGATGGCCAGCGAGTGCCTGGCGAACTTCATCTTCGGTGGCCGGTACAACAGGCAGTACGCCCGACTCATTGATGGGCTCATTCAAGTGTCTGGCCAGCAGAAGTTTTAGCGCCCCAGGTTGCAAAGGCTTGTTGACATCGCCCCTCAGCGCCATGCCCAGCAGCGAAACCAATTGCCCGAGTACGGCGTGGGTATCGGCTGACAGCGCACTGCTGATGATGATCGACCCCGCCCGCCCGGTTCTGCCCAGATCCTGCAAGAAATCCATGGTCCCCGTACTTTCCATGGGCAAGTCACACAGCGTGATATCCAATGGACCGTTCTTTTCGAGCACGTTCAGTGCGTGCGCGCCATCGGCGGCCACGAAGACGTTCTGGCACCCCGATTGCCGCAGCCTGTTGGCCATCGTTGAAGAACGGGAGAAAGACTCGCCAAGAACCAGAATGCGCAACGGAAGCATGGGCATGGGCGCGGCTCGCAAGGAAAGTAATGAGCCAATTATCCGTACCTGGTTGACTGACTTCTTTAGGAAACGTCCTTGGCAATGTAGGAAATTTCCGATGGCGACAACCCATTTCTAATCAATGACGTCGCCCACATGCCCGTCGACAGCTGGCGGGGCAGCCATGTTTTGCTCCAACTCAAGCGCCAGTCGTTCCATTGCCTGCTGCACGGCATCCACCGCCTCAGTCAGCCCATCAGCCGCGGGGCTCACACAGATGGCCTCCAACTGCTCGCAGCACAGAATCAGGTTGCCCGCCTTGATGATACGTGCGCCCCCCTTGACCCGATGGGCGAGAGCGGACAGCCCCGACAGGTCGTGCTCACCGAACAGTTTGATCAGCTGCAACATATCCTCTTCATTGCTACTGGCCAGGTCACTCAACAGCTTGCTGATCACGACATGATCGCCACGGGTCAACTGCCGCAGGCTGCTCAGGTCGATGTCGCGCTCGACATCAAGGCTCAGGGTGCCATGCACCGATGATTCGAAGGTGGTCTGCACCGAAGCCAGCCTGGCACTCAGATCCCCTAGGCTGATCGGCTTGAACAGACAATCGTCCATGCCCTCGCCCAGGCAGCGGTCTTTTTCCTCAGGCTGGGCATTGGCCGTGAGGCCAAGGATCAAACAAGGCTTGGCACCCGAGTACTTTTCTTCGTCACGAATGGCCCGTGCCAGTTCGTAGCCGTTCATCACTGGCATATTACAGTCGGTGATCACCACATCGAAGTGACCTTTGCGCCAGGCACGCAGACCATGGGCACCATCCTCGGCATCGCTGACGCCATGCCCCAGGTAGGACAACTGCTGGGAGAGCAGCAGACGGTTGGCCGGGTAATCGTCGATCACCAGAATGTTCAACACACTCGCCTGTGCTGTCAGTTCCGCCGCAGGCTGCTCGTCAACAGGCATGGGTTGCAGAATCAAGAGATCGAGCTGGATGTCCACTTGCGTGCCTTTGCCCGGCACGCTGATCAGATGCAAATGCCCATCCATCATTTCACACAGCGTACGGCTGATGACCAGACCTAGGCCCGAACCGCCCCGGGCCGACTGATGATTGTTGCGGGCCTGGCTGAATGGGTTGAACAACAGTGCCTGATCTTCGCTGGAAATGCCGATACCGGAATCCTTCACCTGAACATGAAGCGCCAGGCGCTCACCACCCGCTCCAACCACAGCCTGCACACTCAAGCGCACTTCGCCTTCGTCGGTGAACTTGATCGCGTTGCTCAACAGATTGGACAGGATCTGCTTGAAGCGCAGGGGATCGATAAGCACATCGCGGCAGGCCTTGAGATCGAAATCCAGCAGCAGTTGCACGCCCTTCTGTCGTGCCACCCCTTCGAACATGCGCACCACCGACTCCACCAGTTCACGCAGACTGGCCCGCTCCGGGATCAGGGACAGACGGCCGGATTCAATCCGTGCGATATCGAGAATGTCGCCGATCAGGTCGAGCAACCCGCGTGCCGCCCCCGAGGCGACCTCGATTGCGAAGCGGTCCATGACGCCCTGGTCCGCCTTTTTCAATGCCAGTTCGAGCATGCCGATCACGGCATTCATCGGTGTACGGATTTCATGGCTCATGGTCGCCAGAAAGGTGGTCTTAGCCCGATTGGCGTCGTCGGCACACTGCTTGGCATTTTGCAGCTCGTCCAGCAAACGCTGACGATCGCTGATGTCGATCCAACCAGCGATAATGCCCATCACCACGCCTTCACTGGTGTGATACGGCAGCATCCAGTGATACACCGTGTGGACCACGCCGTCGCTGTGGATGTAGGTGCGGTCCTTGATCCACCGCGTTCCACTCTCCATGACCTTGACGTACTCGGCCTGGAATGTCTCGGCGTCGGCGCGGCCAACCACCGAGCTGTCGCTGAGCCGCTGGCCCATCACGGCTTCGCGTGGAAGCCCCAAGGCTTCAAGGTAGGCCGTGTTGCAACTGATCAGGCGTCCTTCACAGTCACGGACGTAGATTGCGTGGGGCGTGCCGTCGATCAACGCGCGCATGAACTCCATCTGGTCGTTGAGCGCCAGTTCGGTCTTTTCGCGAATGGATACCAGTTTGCGCAGATGAACGATCCACATCAGTGCCAGCATCAACAACAAGGCGAAGATGACAAAACCCTGGATGACCGCCGAGCGACGATTGCGCCAGCTGTCGTTGTCGATCACCACATCGTGACGCCAACGGCGCGTCAATTCATCCAGTTCCTCCGGAGGAATGCTGCGCAGCGCCTTGTCCAGAACGGAGTACAGCTCAAACGCCCCCCGGTCGGTGGCGAAACTGGTCTGGACCGATTGCGCACCGACAACATTGGCCACTCGCAGGCGCTCCCGGTACTGACGCAGAATCAGGTAACGCCCGTTGATCAGGGCATTGATGGCGCCGTCCGCCTCACCGCTATCCACCAGCGCCATGGCCTCGGCGGCAGTTGCCGTATCGACCAACTGGATGTCCGGAAACTTTTCGCTGATAAATCCCCGTAGCGCGTTACCGCTGCGCAGCGCCAGGCGTTTGCCGGCCATGTCTTCCAGGGAACGCGCGCTGCCCGCTTCGTCCCGGGTGATCAGGACGAACGGGCTGGTCAGGAATGAGCGGGTAAAGCGCAGTTTTTCCTCACGAACGGCAGTAGGCGTGAACGCCGCGATAAGGTCCGCCTTGCCCGCCTGGATCAGCCCCACCAGCTCATCCATCGAGCTCCCGCGCAGAACATCGAATTGCAAGCCCGTGCGCTGGCTGACCTTGGCCAGCACGTCGGCACTGATGCCCCGGAACTCACCCCGCCCATCAAAAAAGGAGACCGGTACAAGGCTGTCGTTGACCGCCACCGTCAGGCGGGGATGCGCTTGCATCCAGCGTTGTTCGGTCGCCGTGAACTGCAACGGATCAAGGCCGACGACATTCAGGTCTCCTGCCCCCCAACGGTGCAGAATCGTCATGCGCTCAGTAATCGGGATCGCCTCCAGCGCGGCATTGAGGATGTAGCGCAATTGGTTGTTGCGCTGATTCACGGCGAACGAAAAATGCGTGCTGTACGCGCCCGGCAAGGTCGTCAGCAGGACATCATTGAGGAAGTACTTGCCAGCCACGTAGTGCGTGCTGATGGCATCACCCAGATAGGCCTCAGCCTGATTGAACGCGACAGCGCCGATCCCGTTCTGCGCCAGTGTGTGGAGCTGCAACTGAGCCCTGGGATAGGCGGCGCTGACCATTTCCGTCGACTGACCGTTATCAAGCATCGCCAGGCGGCTGTCAGCCAGGTCCGCAGCCACAGCCCCAGCGGAGCCGCTGCGCGTCACCAGCACGGACGGCGTCTGCACATAGGCGCTGGTGAGCGCCAGCTCCGGATCGGTTCCATCGAAGCTGTTGACGGTGCCTACCAGGTCCAGGTCGCCATCCCTGAGTGCCTGCATCGCCTCGGCGCGGGATTCATAGCGAAACACTTCGATCCTGATGTGCAGCATGCCGGCCAGCAGCGCGGCATAATCGGCCGTGATGCCCTCGTAGTCCTGGCCATTGGTGATGATGTCGAAGGGGATGTATTCCGGCACCGATACGCCCAACCGCAGCGTGCTTTTGTTGCGTAACCAGCCCCAGTCCACCTCCTCCAGCACCACCGAAGGCAGTTCACCCTTCGAGCGGCCAAAGAGGTTCAAGGTTTGCTGAGCGGCTTGCGCCGGCGCAAGGCTCCCCAGCAGGCCGAGCAGGCAGCCAGTCAGTGCGAGGCAACGCAGAAGCGTGCTCATTCAGATCAGGTTGTTGCGTTTGGCGAAATCGGCCAGGTACACGACCGACTTGACGTTGAGCTTTTCAATGAGACGGGTTTTATAGGTGCTGACGGTCTTGTTGCTCAGCAACATGGCATCACCGATCTCCTTGTTGCTCAGGCCCCTGGCCAGTTGCTGCAAAATGATCAGTTCTCGATCTGACAGGCCGCGGATCATCTCTAGTTCCGTGGCATCGATATCACTGCGGCGTACCGAATTCCCTGCCAGGTTGGGAAAGAAGGTGTAGCCGGCCATCAGCGCCTTGATCGCCTTGCTCAGCTCGCTCAGGTCATCGGTTTTCGAGATATAGCCGGCAGCCCCCGCCTTCAGGCAGCGCATGGCGTAGAACGTCGCGGACTGTGAGGTCAGCACCAGGATCTTGCTCGACAGTTTCAGGCCGCAGATCCGGTTGATGACTTCAAGTCCGTCCAGGCTGGGCATGGCTATATCCAGCAAGATAAGGGCAGGCTCATGCTGGCGGGCCAGTTGTACGGCATCGACACCATTGGCGGCCTCTGCCACGACTTCGAAATGCTCACGCTCAAGCAACATCTTGACGGTCGCCCGAATGAACGGGTGATCGTCTACAACCAACGCTTTATGCATTTGAACCTCACTGCAGTACGCACAGAAAATGTTCGCGACAAAAGGGCCATGCATCCTGAAATTATGGACCACACCACTGACTTGCGCCCGGCGTGCTGGCTGTCATGTCGAGCTGTCTCGAAAAGCGAAACCTAGCGCTCAGGCGGTGAATCAGGCGCTTGCAACCAGCGTAGAAACCGCGGGGCTTCCATCGGGTCCGCCAGATGGAAGCCTTGCCCGAACGAACACCCCATCTCCAGCAGCCCATCACGGATAACCTGGCTGCCGACACCTTCGATGACCAGGCTCATGTCCAGTACCTGGGCCAACGCGACAGTGCTGGAGACCATTGCCCGAGTGCGAGGGTCCTCGATGGCTCGGACAAGCTGGCCGTCGAGCTTGAGCTGGTTGAACGGCAGCTGGCAGAGCAACATCAACGAAGAAAAGCCCATGCCAAAGTCATCGATCGACAAACCGCATCCCAGCCTGCGCAAGCGCAAGAGGTTCTCCCAGGTGGCGCGCGGGATATCAAGCAAGCCGTTTTCCGCCACTTCGAACAACAACGTCGCGCCAGGGAAATCGTGACATTCCAACACCTGTCCAATGTGCTCGATCAGGCCATCACGGGCCAATTGCGAGGCGTGAAGATTGAATGCCAGCTCCAGGGTCAGACCCTGCCGGCGCAAGGTACACAGCAGGGCCATCCCTTGCTCCAGCAGTTGCTTGAGCATCTCATCGAGCAGGTCGTAGGCCAGCACCGCGGCCAGAAAATCCTTGGGCAACAACAGCCCTCTGGCGGGGTGTTGCCAGCGAACCAGTGCCTCTGCCCCGGCTAACGCGGCTGTCTTCATATTGAATTTGGGCTGAAACCATGCCTTGAACTCCCCCCGAGCCAGCCCCTGTCGCACATCCCTTTCGCTGGGTAGCCGAGCGTGAGGTGACGGTTCGGCCCGCGGCGGTTGCTGCCGATGGGCATAGCGACCTAGCAGGTCCTGCAACCTGTGCACCTGTGTGGGTTTGCTCAGGGCTCCCAGCATCTGCAACCCGGACAGGCAGCTCAACTGCTCGAGTGCTCGACGTATTTCCGGCTTCATTTCGCCGCACAGCACAACCGCACGAGCCAGGCCACTCTCTCCTGACCGGGAGAGGAATTCCAGGCAGTGGACGGCGCGATTGCCCAGGCCGCAGAGGACAATGTCCACGCCGCCATCCCGGGCTATCTGGGCCAGGGCCCGCTCGCTGTCATCCGCCTGCAGAATGTCGTGGATGCCCAGATGCCGTAGCGCCTTCACCAACGCGTCACGCTGAGACGATTGATGTTCCAGGACCAGGACGCTAAGGGAGCCCATCTTTCCAGTTACTCTGCTAATGGCTTGAGATGAAATGTTCGCGATTCCGCATCATTGAAAACGAAGGACTTTTCTCGGCAATTTGTAGGAAATTTCCTAGGCGCAAGCTTGGATGGATGCAGGAGTGCTTTCTGATAGTAGTGTTCGAAACCTGAATGATTTCCAGTAAGCCACAAAGCCTTTTCACCGTATCCAGCAACGGCACAGCAACCAAGGGGATTGGATGGATGGACTTGAGCTGGATGCAGTGCTCTTCCCGACCGTTGCCGACGTCGGGCCGGCGAATGCCGACATCGATCCGCAGTCAGCGGACATTGCATGGCGCAATGGCACTTGGGTGGCCAACGGCAACCTGGCGATCCGCTCCTGGACGTGCCGACCGTGACCGTACCGATGGGTATCATGGCAGACATAGGCATGCCGGTTGGGCTGACCTTTGCAGGTCGTGCCTATGACGACTCCAAGCTGCTGCGCCTGGCCTCGGCATTCGAATCCACCGGGACCAGGCGCATGGGCCCGCCTCGCCCCCCCGCCTTATCTGCGACCGGTCAAGGTGTCTGACAACGCCGCCCAAAAAACTCAGGCCTGCCGGGCAAAACCCGGACAGGCCTGAGGAAGGGAAAACTATCGGTCGTTCCTAGTGCTGTCGCCTTGCCCGCTCGTCGTCGACTATTTGCCGCAGCGCAGCGGCATCCGCTCGTAGTGCAGGGCCTTGTCTCGCTCCGGCAGGACATACGCAGCCTGGCACTGCTGATTACCCCAGCGAATGGTCAGGGTGCCCTGCTCCTGTTCGACCAGCGCCAGTGCCTTGCCGCTCGGGTCGGAGATGGCCAACTGCTTGCCGCTGGCATCCTCCAGCGCGGCGCCGAACGGAATCCGCTCACCCTGGCCGTCGAGCAACTCGAACTGCACCCTCCGCCCGGTCTTGCCGGCATAGCGGGCCACCACCACGGCGCCGCGACGCGGGACCAGCTGCTGGGACGCGTTGTCGATCTCGATGTCGGCACCCAGGTCTCGGGTGTCCAGGCTGATCCAGTTGACCCGGTACGGCTGCGCGCTGGGAATCACCGCATAGCCGTTACGCCCGGTCTTCACGCCGCTGTAGCTGCTGACCTTGGCACCGCGTACGCCTGGCACCTCTACCAGGGCAAAGGTCTCACCCACGCTCTGGCCCAGGTTGACCCCGCCCGGGTGGGCCACCACTGCTCCGGCCAGGTTCAGACTCTGCGAGTCATAGCCCCGGCCCTGGCTGTAGCCCAGGCTGACATCGGCCACCGCGGTACGGGTGCTGAGGTTGGCCGAGGCCGAACGGCCGCCACTGTCGCTGCTGCCCGCCTGCAGCGAATAGGAGGTGTCGGCGCTGTCACTGAGATAGCCGTTAATACCGGCCTGGATGCTGCTGCCGCGCTGCTGCGAGCTGGTGGTGACGAAGGCGCGTGGCGCCCGCGGGCGGCTGCCCAGCGGGAACGACACCGACAGGCTGAGCTGGTTGTCGCTACTGGCCCGGCCGTCGCCCAGGTCGCGGCTACGGCTGAGGGTGAGGTTGTAGCTGGTGTCGCCCCAATTGTTGCTGTAACCGGCGGAGAAGCTTTGCGCGCCACCG
This sequence comes from Pseudomonas sp. FG36, assembly GCF_057809275.1. Lineage (NCBI taxonomy): Bacteria > Pseudomonadati > Pseudomonadota > Gammaproteobacteria > Pseudomonadales > Pseudomonadaceae > Pseudomonas > Pseudomonas sp. FG36. Next base: position 158,209 of record NZ_JBMDJQ010000003.1, on the reverse strand, counting down.
CGATTCCAGTAACGCTGGTCACTGGCGTTGAGGTAGACGCTGCCCAGTTGGCGGTTGCTGCCCAGGCTCTGGTTGATGGTGAGGTCGGTGCGGGTCTTGGAGTTGCCCGTGCGCCACAGCAAGTCGCTGCTCAGGTCCTCGACATGGCTGGCGAGGCTGCGGTAGCCCTCGGTCGAATAGCGGTAGGCGGCCAGGGTGAAACTGGTGGCCGTGCCAGTGAACGTCTTGGCGTACAGGGCCCGCAGGCTGTTGCCGGTGTTACGCACGCCCTGGGCCTGGCTGCTGGAGTGGGTCACATCCAGCGACACCGCGCCCAGCGAGGTATTGCGCCCCACGCCAACAGCCAGCGCGCGGTACTGCTCGGTGGCCTGCACGCCGAGGATACCGGTCAGGTTGCTGTCGATGCCATACGCCAGGTTGGCGCTGAGCATCTGCGGCGTTGCCAGCCCCTCGCTGTTGCTGTTGTAGCGCCCTGCCGAGACGCTGTAGCGCACCTGTCCTTCGCGGACCATGATCGGCAGGCTGGAGAACGCCTGCTGGCTCGTCCGGCGGCTGCCGTCGGCCTCGATGATGGTGATCTGCAGGTCGCCATTGGAGCCGCTGGGGTAGATGTCGCTGATCTCGAACGGCCCAGGTGGCACGTTGGTGGTGTAGAGCAGGTAGTTGTCCTGGCGGATCTCCACCGTGGCGTTGGTCTGCGCCACGCCGCGGATGATCGGCGCGTAGCCGCGCTCGCTGTCGGCGCGCATGCCGTCGTCGGACTCGAGCTTCAGGCCACGGTAGCGGACGCTGTCGAACAGCTGGGCGTCGCTGAAGATATCGCCGGCGCTGAACTGCCCCTTGAGCCCGATGACGTCGTGCTGCAGGTAGCTGCGGTTGCTGCGAAACGTACTCGCGCGGCCACTGCCACTGCTGAAGTTGGACTCGTTGCGCAGACGCCAGCCACCGAGGTTGAGGCCGTTGCGCAAGCCCAGGTTGCCGTTGTAGCGGGTGCTGGACGCGTCGGCGTTGCGGCTGCCGCTCAGCTGGTAGTTGATGAAAGCCGCGGGCACGCCGTTGTCCCACAGCTGCGGGTCGACGTAGCCGCGCAGGCCGCGCTGCATGGCGACCTGCGGCACGCTGACAGCCAGGCGCAAGCGGCTGGCATCGAAGCTGACCACGGCCTGATCGATCAACGCCGGCAGATCCTGGCAGGCCTGATCGGCGCTCAGGTCGAGGCGGCCCTGGGCGTGCAACTTGTCCATGTCGATGCCCAGCTGCTTGAGCAGCTCCAGGTTCAGGCAAGGCTCCACGCGGCCGCTGCCTGGCTGGCGCTGGAAGTCGATATCGCGCCGTCCCACCAGCACCTCGTTGCTGTACAGGTCGACCCGGTAGTTGCCAGGCAGTACACGGGCACCGGCCAACAGCAGTTGCAGGTCCACCGAGGATGGCGCGCCTTGCAGGAACGTGGTGTTGAACGCCAGCAACTGAGGGTCTGCATCGGCCTGCACCACCGTGTCGGCCTGCGCGCCGGCAGCCTGGATGGCCAGCGACAGCGCGGCGAACTTCAGCGGTGCGGGCGCGTTGAAGCGCCCCCGAACGCGCACAAGGGGGCCCGCACCAAGGTCGGGGCGCTTGTCGAACGGCAGAAACATGCGAGGAAACCTTAATCATCCGTGGCGAACAGCGGGCACGGCAAAAGCGCCTGCGCCGACGTGCGTTGACGTTGCTCGGGGGCTTTACAGCGAAGCGGCGGGTTCGACGGCCGTGGCCTTGCTGGCGCTTTCCGGCAGCAGCTCTGCCCGATACTCGCTTTGCGCGCCATAGTCATTGATGCTGTGGAACGTCAGGCGCGCAGCGCCAGCCGCCAAGCCCTGGGCCAGGGCGAAGGTACGGGCCTGGCCGGGGGCGATCATCGCCGAGTCGGCCGCCAGCGTTTGCTGGCCGTTGGCGGTGACAGTGATGTCAGCCATCGATACGTGGTACGCACTGGGGTTGCTGACCGACAGCACGGTGGCGCTGCCCTGGCGCGTCAGGCGCCAGTCGAGCGCCTGCGGTGCCTCGAGCGCATCGCCTTGCAGCCCGACGGGCCGGAAGAACACCTTGATGCGCTGGCGCACCGCCAACTGCAGGGTGTTGGCCTGCTGGCTGGCTTGCGGGATTTCCTGGACATTGAGCCAGACCACCGATTCGCGGTCCTGGGGCATGCCCGCACCTTCATACAGGATGCGCAGCAATTGCTGTTGCTTGGCCGTGACCCTGGCCAGCGGTGGCGTCACCGCGAAGGGTACGCTGCGATCCAGTCCGGCATCGGTGTCGATCCAGGACTGGACCAGCACATCCTGGCCACCATTGCGCACGGTCACGTTGGCTTCCTTGTGGGTGCCGTCGAAAACCACGCGGGTAGCGCTCAGGGAGATACCTGCCAGCGTCGGGAAAGCCAGGCACATGCCCAGCACACCCAGGCAGGCGCTGAATTTAAAAGGCAACATGGCGTTTCGTCCCTCGTGTCTAAGTGGACGCCGAGGCCCGCGGGCCTCGCACGTACTGAACCCTGGGTGACGAATTACTCGTACTGCAGGATAAATGGCAGGGTCGCATCACCGCGGCCGGCGGTGGCGCTGCCGGCGGCGCCAGTGGTCACGTAGGCTGCGGAGAAGGTCAGGCTGGTGTCGCCACCTGCGGTACCGGCACCATGCATGCCGCCCTGGATGGTGGCGGAGGTCTTGCTGCTCAGGTCGATTTTCGCGCCGGTGCTGTCGAGCAGTGCAATGCCGACGTTCTTCGCCGCGCCGCTGCCCGGGGTCAGCGCCAGCACGCCCTTGCCGGTGACGATGCCGGAGCCGCCGAGAATGGTCGGGTCAAAGACCATGGACACCTTGGTGCCCTGGTTGCAGTTGACATTGAGGTTGAACGGCTTGCTGGTCACACGTCCCGCAGCCGGCGCTTCGGCGGTGCCCATGTCCTTGATCGAAACGCTGCCCATGTCGACTGCAATCATGCGATCGGCATCGGCGCCGTCGACCGAGCAGGCATCGTTGTTGATAATGCCGCTGAACGTGATCTTGCCGCTGCCGCCCTGCACGGGAGCGGGCGCCTCTGCGGCGAAGGCGCCAATCGAAGTAATAAGGGCGGAAAGTGCAAATGCGGAGAAGGAATAATTTTTCATGCTGATGTCCTGGTTTGTAAGGTGCTGCAGTCAGTTGCCTACGCACATTAATGGCACCAGGCCTGCATCAACATCAGACGATCCTTATAACCCATCTGGCGCAGTTCAATTGAACACGCGTCGCTCCAGGCAATAAGCCAGGAGTGCCTGGTCACTGTCCACTTCAAGTTTGCGCATGGCCGAAATTTTTTGCGCGCTGATGGTCTTGGGGCTACGGTTCAGGCTTTCGGCAATATCACCCACCGTTTTGCCGGACACGAACAAACGCAACACTTCGCGCTCGCGCAGCGACAAGGTATCCAGGCGTTGATCGGTATCCAGCCCGGAGTCGATCACCGATGCCTTGGGCGGTTGCGGGCTCAGGTACGGTCGCTTGCGCTGGATGGCCTTCAAGGCCCGTTCGATCTCGGTATGCAGGTGGTTCTTCTGGATCACCCCCACTACGCCAAGTTCATGCAGGCGGTCGAGAATCATCGAGCTGGAAATCATGGTCAATACCAGCACCTGCACCGCCGGATAATGCCGCTTGAGATAGTCGATCAACTTCAAGCCGTCACCATAAGGTGAATCGTCCGGCATGTTGTAATCGGTAATAACCAAGTCCACGGGTTGTTGTTGCAACAGGGTGATCAGCGCTTGCGAACTCACGGCCTCACCCACCACGCAAAAGTGCGGATCGCGCTCGACCAACTCACGCACGCCAAACAAGACGATCGGGTGATCGTCGGCGATGATGACCTTGAGTTTTTCCATATAACCTCGGACCTTTTGAATTGACGGCGCCCGCTTGGCAAGCAGCGTGGCGTGATCTTACTTGAGGACGTCAGTCATTGCTTGCAGGCGTTGGACCACCTGCGCTATGTGCTGGTGCATCAATTCATCGAGTGCCTCGCTGGCCAGTCGTACTTCGAGTGCGTTGCAGCGCTGCGCCAGGTTGGCCGCCTGCACCGCGCCCAGCGCTCCGGCCACGCTGTGCAGCTGCCTGCCCAGAGCCTGGGCGTCGCCCTGCTTGAGGGCCGCCAGCAGGGCCTGGATATCCTGGGTCATCGTCTCGACGAACAGGTCGCGCATGGCCGGCGACAGGCTGAGCGGCGCATCTTCGCCATCCGGCAGCGCCGTGGTGGCTGGCACCGGCTCGGCTTCGGGCATCGCGCCTTGCCAGGTGGGCAGGCACAGCTTGAGCAACTGGCTGCGCAAGGTCTGCAAGCTCAGCGGTTTGACGATCCAGGCGCTCATGCCCACTTCCAGGCAGCGCGCGCCCTCCTCGCGCATGGCGTTGGCGGTGACGCCGATGATCGGCAGCGCCGATGCCTGCTCACGCAGCGCGGCGGCCAGCTCATAGCCGTTGAGCACCGGCATGTTGACGTCGGTCAGCACCAGGTCGAACAAGCCTGGTTGCCAGGCCTGCAGGGCCTGTTCGCCGTTGCTGGCAGCCACCACGGTGCAGCCCAGTGCTTCGAGTTGCTCCTTGAGGATCGCCTGGTTGATGGGGTTGTCCTCGGCCATCAGGATCCGCAGCCCCAGGTCGGTGGCGATGCCCGGCTGGCGGTCCGGCGTCGGCGCACCCTGGCCCTTGGCAATGCGGGTCACCGCCTGGGCGATGGCGTGTACATCGTGCATGTTCATCAGCCAATCATTGTGATGGGTTTCCACCGATCCGGTCCCGTGGCAGCGAATGCGCGGGCCCGGCCAACTGAACCCCGCCGCGTCCGGCAGCACATCGACCAGCACCGCCCCAGGCGGGACCGCGCCTGACGCCGCCGGAGCCAGCTGCGCCTCCAGGCCCAGGCGATCGAGCCAGTCGCAGTAATGCTGGGCCAGCTCCGGTATCGGCGCGCGCACATACACCGGCAACGGCAAGGCCTCGCCGCGCGGTAGCGCGGGCAAGGCCGGCTCGACCACCGGCAGGGTCAGGCGCAGCGTGAAGCTGCTGCCCAGGCCCGGTTCACTGACCACCTGCAACTGGCCGCCCATCATCTCGCCGAGCCACCCGCAGATCGGCAGGCCCAGCCCCGCGCCGCCCTCGTTGGAGGCCTCGTGCACCTGATAGAACAGCTCGAACAACCTGGCCTGCTGCGTGCCGGACAAACCGATACCGGTGTCCGCGACCTGCCATAGCAGGCTGACCTGGCCATCGGCGCAGGCCAGTACCTGGGTACGCAATACCACCCTGCCGCTGTCGGTGAACTTGATGGCGTTGCTCAGCAGGTTGTTGAGGATCTGGCGGATGCGCATCGGGTCGCCGAACACTCGCCGTGGCAGCGTGGCGTCGCAGCAGCCATACAGCAGCAGCCCCTTGCGCTCGGCGAAGGCAGCATAGGTGCGCAGGGTGTCCTCGATCAGCTCCAGCGGGCAGAACGCCACGGGTTCCAGGGCCATCTGGCCGGACTCGATCTTGGACACATCGAGCACGTCGCTGATCAGCTGGAACAGCGTCGCCGAGGAGCGCTGGATGGTTTGCAGGTACGCTTGCTGGCGTGGCGCCAGTGGCGTCAGGCCGAGCAGTTCGAGGGTGCCCAGCACGCCATACAGCGGTGTGCGGATTTCATGGCTCATGGTGGCCAGGAACAAGGTCTTCGCCTCGTTGGCCGCGGCCGCCTGGCGCCTGGCATCCTCCAGCGCACGCGCATCCTCGACGTGTCGCGTCACATCATTGAAGGCGTACAGGCGTACATCCTGGCCTTGGTAGCGGGTAGCGACGAAGCCGACTTGCAAGTGCCGCCCTTCGATCTCCAGTGCATGCTCGCCGGCCTCGCCGCCGTCCTGGTCGTAGTCCAGCGCCGCGACCAGGGCCGCAGTACCCTGCCATTGCTGGGCAAGCTGGTTCTCCACCAGCACCTGGTGATCCGCGCGACGCACAACACACAGGCCCGTCGGTGCGGTGTCGATTACCACCCGGCTGAATGCCTCGCTCTCGGCGATGGCGGCATGGGCACGGTGCGCCGGCAGGATGACCTGGCGCCGGTACCAGCGGCTCGCGCCCCAGCCCAGGCCGGCCAGGCAGGCGATGCCCAGACCAAGCCCCAGCAGCGACCCCAGCGCGTAGTGAAAGAAACTCTTGTAGCCGATGGTGTAGATCGCCATCCAGGCCGGCCCCTGGTGGTTGACCAGCTTGAATACCAGGCCGTCGGGCCTGAGGCTGAACCCCTCGCGCAGGTACGACTCGGGGCGCAGCATGCCCGAGAGGACCTGCCCGGAAGGTGTGACCAGGGTGAAACGGTCATACACCGACCAGTCCATGGTGCGCTGGAAATCGTTGGCCTGAGCCAGGTCAATCACCACCACGGCCGTGGCTTGGGTACCTGCGCCCTTGATGTGCAAGTGCCCAGGTAACAGGTTCAGGTGCGCATAGGCCATCACCCGGGCGGCGACCACGCCGTTGCCGGGATGGTCATAGGGGCGCCACTTTACCGCCGTTTCATCGCTGTCGGGGGCCTGCGCCCTGATGATATCGAGCATCTGCCCCAAGGGCTCGTGCATGGGCGTGTTGGCGCTGCGTTCACCGATCGCCGGCACAGCAACATCGAAGCCGCCCCGGCGGTTGAACAGAAAAGCCTGCGGCGACTGGAAGTGCGAAGTCGACCAGAACGCGCTGTAGTAGGCGCTCAGGTGCGCGCCCAGGGTGAGCACCTTGGCACTTTCGCCGCCGTCCCCGGCCTGGCTGCCAAGCCTGATATCGAACGGCAACGCAAACGGGCTCTCCTGGCCGCGGAACAGGCTGGCGCCCTCCCCCGTGCCGGGTTCCACCCGCCACACCTGTGCGATGTCATGGGTCAACAGTTCGCCACGCAGGCTGCGCTGGCGCAGGCTGGTCAGAAACAGCTCCTGCTCCTGGACGTTCTCCATGAGCCGGGCAAAGTGAAAGCGCACCATGTCATGGTGCTCCTCGATCAGCCGCTGCAGCGACCAATAGGTGGTGGCCACCAGCAGCACCGCCACCCCGACCAGCACCATCATGCCTTTGCTCAGGCGTGACGAGCTGCGGGCAAGGTTTTCCAGAAGTACATTGGACTGTTTCATCAAGGTTTCCGTAGGCCGGCAGGTGCGGATATGGGTGGAATTCTACCTCCATGGCAAGGCACTGACCTTGCGTCAGTTCGATCAGTAGCCCGTCGCCGGGCCATCGGCTATCAACAGGTGCAGGAACTGCTCCGGCGACACCGCAGGGGAAATCAGGAAGCCCTGCACATGACTGCACTCCAGGCGGCGCAGCACCGCCAGCTCCTCGGGCATTTCGACCCCTTCGGCGACCACGTTGAGGCCGAGTCGACGACCCAGGGCGACGATACTGGCCAGGGCCGAGGCCAAGGTGTCGTTCTGATGGCAGCCCTGCACCAGGGCGCGGTCGATCTTGAGCTCGGTGAACGGGGTCGACACCAGGTTCATGTACGAACTGTAGCCTTGGCCGAAATCGTCCTGCGACAGGCCGAAACCCTTGATGCGCAGGCGGCAGGCGCCGGCGTAGTAGTTGCTGACTTCATCGGGCACGGAGCACTCCATCAGTTCGAAGCAGATGCTTGCAGGGATGCCCTGGTGGTGCAGGACGAACTCCAGCAGGCGGTCGGCCAGGTCATGGCTGTTGAGCAGATGCGTCGGCAGGTTGATCGACACCGGGATGTCGTAGCCACGCTCGCGCCAGTGGGCCTGGGCGTCCAGGCTCTGCTTGAGCATCAGCCATAGCAGGCGCTCCTCCAGGGTGAAGGCCTTGAGCGCGGGCAGGAACGCCCCCGGCAACAACACCCCCTGCTCGGGATGTATCCAGCGCACCAGGGCTTCGGCGGCGACGATGCGGCCATTGCCCAGGGACTTCTTGGGCTGGAACCAGGCCTGCAGGGCGCGACTGTTGAACGCCTCGAGCAGTGCCGGGCGGTCGCGCTTGACAAGCGGCGGTAGCGCCTGCGCCGGGGTGCGGTGCTGAGCCCTGAACCGCGTGACCACGGCGCGCAGTGCCTCGGGAGTCAGCGGCTTGGACAACAGTCCGACCACGTTCACCCCCAGGTGCTTGGCCGCCAGGCTCGCAGCCATCAGCATCCGCCGCGACGTTGCGCTCATGATCGCCAGGCCCGTGCGGCCCGGCAATGCCGCCAGGTTCTGGATGAACTGCACGCCATCCATGCCCGGCATCAGCAAGTCGGTGAGGACCAGGTCATAGTCACGCTGGCGCAGGCGCGACAATGCTTCGTTGCCGTCGCGCGCGGTGTCCACGCGCAACTCGCCCAGTTCGTGAAACAGTTGCTGCAGATACCGGCATTGGAACGGATGGTCCTCGACGATGAGGATCTCAAGGGCATTCATGGGCGTTTCCTTGGTAGGCGGCCAGGCAATGGAACAGCGCCTGCAGGGTGAAAGGCTTGACCAGGCAATGGTTCATCCCGGCAGCCAGGCACAGTTCTTCCTCGCCGCGCAGGGCATTGGCCGTGGCGCCGACGATAGGCGCCACGCAGCCCTGTCGACGGAGGAGCCTGGCCAGTTCATAGCCGTTGAGGCGCGGCATGTTGATGTCGCTGAGGATCACGTCGAACGCGCCCTGCTCCCAGCAACGCAGCGCCTGCTCGCCATCGCTGGCCAGCACCACGCTGCAGCCGAGCTCCTCGAGCTGGTCGCGCAGGATCAGTTGGTTGATGATGTTGTCTTCGGCCACCAGGATGCTCAGGCCGAGCCGTCGGGTGCGCGGACTCGGGGTGCCCGCCTCGTTGTGGGTCAGCCAAAGACCCTGGGCCTGGCGGACCGCCTGATGGATCGCCGCAAGGTGGCTGAGGTTGACGTACCAGCAGTCGCCTTCCTGGCGCGGCTCGCTGCATCCGTCGGCGCTGGCCAGTATTCGCCGCCCGGGCCATTCGGGCTGCAACACGGCGCCTAGCTTGCCGGGGTGGGCCTCGAGCAACAGCCCGCTACCGGTCATCACGGCCACCGGCCCGGCCTGGGCTCGCGCGCCCCAGCGGCGCAACCAGCCGGCCAGGCTTTCGGCCAGCTCAGGCAATGGCGAAACCACATGGATGCGTTCGGCCAGCAAGTTGCATGGCAGGCTATCATCGATGTCGCGCAGGGTTTCCTCAAGCGGCAGCAGCAAGCTGAAGCTGGTGCCCAGGCCGCGCTCGCTGACCATGCGCATCTGGCCGTTCATCAACTGGGTCAGGCGCTGGCAGATTGGCAGCCCCAGGCCGGTGCCGGCCACCACATGGGTATTGCCCCCGGCCTGGTAGAACGGATCGAAGATGAACGGATGGTCCTCCTGGGCGATGCCGCGGCCGGTATCGGCCACCTGCCAGGACAGATACGAACGCTCGGCGTCGCGGTGCGAAAGGCGCACCCGCAGCACCACGCGGCCATGGTCGGTGAATTTCACTGCGTTGCTCAGCAGGTTGTTGAGGATCTGGCGGATGCGTGCCTGATCCCCCTGCACGCGCAACGGCAACTTCGGGTCGAGGCAGGCGTGCAGTTGCAGGCCCTTGCCCAGGGCCGCCGCGCTGTACCCCTGGATCACTTCGTGGACCAGTTCCAGGGGCGAAAACTCGCTCAGTTCCAGCACCAGTTGCCCGGCCTCGATCTTCGAAACATCCAGCACATCGCAGATCAACTGCAGCAGGGCCGCCGACGATCCTTCCAGCGCGCGCAGGTAGTCACGCTGCTGGCCATCGAGGGCTGTGCGCGACAACAGCTCCAAGGTGCCCAGCACGCCATAGAGTGGCGTGCGTATTTCATGGCTCATGGTCGCCAGGAACAGGGTCTTGGCCTCGTTGGCCGCGTCGGCGGACTGTCGGGCCGTTTGCAGCGCCGCTTCCACCTGCTTGCTCGCGCTGATGTCGTTGAACGCGCACAACAGCACGTCCTCGCCTTTGTAGCGGGTCGGCACGCTGCTGCGGTGCAGGTGCCGGCCAGTCGAGGTCATGAAGGTTTCGTCATGGGTGGCGTGCGGGGCGTCGAACGCCTGGCGGATCCAGCCCGGGCACAAAAGCGCACGGTCCAGCTCGCTGCCCAGCCATTGCTGCGCCAGGTGGTTCTCCAGGACCATTCGCCCGTCGCTGCGGCGCAGCACGCACAAGGCCACTGGCGCGGCCTGGATGACATCCCGGCTGAACGCCTCGCTTTCGATCAAGGCCTGGATGCGGTGCAGAGTCGGGGTGATCAGGCGTTGCTCGAGGCGGCGCAGCAGTAACAGGATCAGCGTGATGCTCAGCATGCAGAACGACAAGGCGCCGAGTAATTGCTGCCACAGCCCCTGGAGCACGTCGAGCAGGTCGATCGAATACACCAGCTGCCAGTCCGACGACATCAGCTTCTTGCGGATCACCAAGCGATCCGGCAGCAGGCCGTCCCCCACGAAGCCAAAGAAACTGTCACCCTGGTAGCCCGGCAGCGAGCGGCTCAGGCGGGCGTTGGGCATGTTGCTGAACACCAGCATGCCGTCGGCGTTGAGCATCATGAACTCCCCGGCGCTCTGCTCCCTGAGGGCCATGGACACCGCCCGGCTGTCCATTTCCAGGCCCAGCCAGCCGGACTGCGGGTCATGTTCGTCCAGGCGTTTGAAGATGTACAGGTGTGGCGCCTGCGGGTCGCGATCGGTCAGCCACAGCTCCTGCAGCACCGGGCCATCGCGTTCGTGCAGCGCCTGCAGTTGCTCGAGTACGCGGCTCGACAGCGCCGAGGGGCGGTTGCTGGCACTGAACAGGCGCAGCTCCTGGCCATGCGCGCCACTGCCGACGTACAACAGGCTGACCTGCTGGGCCTTGAGGTAGTCACACATGCGCCGCGTCAGCCAGAGGCTCCATTGGTTGCCCGGCCCCGCCCCCACCTGCAGATGCAGCTCGGCGAACGATGGCACGTAGGCCAGGGGCTCGGCTTGCCAGCCCTTGCGCACGGCGGACAGGCTCAGGCTTTCGAGCAGCGCTTCGCGGGTGGTGAAGAAGGTATGCGCTTCGGCGATCGCACTGCTCATGTAGCCGCGCCGCTGGGAGATGTCATTGTTGAAGGTGAACAACAAGAAGTTGTAGGCGCCACCGAGAATGCCGGTGGACAACACCAGGGCGAACACCCGTAGCAGGCGTCGCACGGCTTCGGGGCTGGAAAGCAAGGGGCTGATCTGCAACAGGTAGCTTTTTAATCTCATCCGCCGAATCTAGGGCCCGGAGTGGCGAATGGACATCAGACGATCCTTAATGGCGCCTACAGGTAGCTCATGATGAAGGTCACTTCGCTGTTGGCGCTGCCCGGGCGCAGCGATTCGGTCGCCAGCCGATAGTAGCTGGCCGTCAGGGGAATCACGAAGTTGCCGCCATTGACGTTGTAGCCGCTGAAGGTGCGCGAGGTGTTCAACGGTACCGGCACGCCATTGTCGTCCTTGATCTGCAGGGCGATGCCCGCGGCGGACGAAGCGCTGTTCAGTCCTACCACGCCTTGGCCGGCGTTGATAATCGGGGTCAGTGCCTGCAGTTGGTAGTTGACCTTGGCAATACCCTTGGGGCAGTTCTCGAGGCGGATATTGAAAGGTACCGCACGGCTGCTGGTACCGGGGGGGCCAAAGTCGGCCAGCTTGTAATCGTCACCCATGGCCACGTTCACATTCGGCGTTTCACAGGAGGCCGCCACGACATTGATGGGTTTGGTCAATGAAAAGTCGACGTACGTCTGGGTACCCCAGAAAATGCTCCCCAGTGCACCCGACTTGACCAGGTTGCTGGGCGCCAGGGTGCCAGCCTTGACGACTTCCAACACGATGTCGCCTTCGATCAAGTATTCGCCGGCGTCCATTGGAGTCGACGCCCGCACGTAGGCGAGGCCATTCGACATTACATACTTTACCCTGAATGCCAGCCCGGAGGTGCCGATTGGAAACACCGATGCCTCCGGAGCCGGCGCTGTACCGCGGCCTGCGGCTAGCTTCAGCCCCCGCAGTTCGTTGGTGGTACAGGAGAAAACGGTACGGGGCACCGTCTGGGTTTCTGTATAGAGCAACGTATTATCGGGTGCGTCGCGCGGCAGGGTGATAACACCGGGGCCGCTAAAGGTGATGTAACGCAGGGCATCCGAGGCGCAACTGGCATGGGCCAGCCCTGTTACTGCGCAAAGAAAGGCGAGGCCCAGGCCGGTGGCTGCCTTGGCGAAGGGAAAAGTGCCGTGGTTCATGCTGGTTGTGTACCCCGAAGGACTGTTGCGCAAAAGTCCTAGGTTAAAGGGCTTGCCCTCGGATACCCCATCAGACGAATCCTAATGCGCCAACTGCCCCGAGGTCGCATCCAGAGCAAGGGATCCGACGCGCGCACTGAAGACCCTGGTACTCCCAGAAAAAACTCAGGCCCGCCGGGTTGAACCCGGACAGGCCTGAGGAAGGGAAACTGTCGGCCGGCTGGCGGCCGTTGAAGCTACAGACTCTCGTCGAGGAACTTGACCACGGTGCCCATGCACGCCACCCGTTCTTCCACATGCGGCATGTGGCTGGAGTTTTCGAACAGCGCCCAGCGGATGCCCGGGATCAGGTCCAGGTACGGCTTGACTACCAGCGGCGTCGCCTCGTCATAGCGCCCGGAGATCAGCAGGCTCGGCACGTTGATCCGCGGCAGGCGGTCGACGATGGTCCAGTCCTTGGTGCTACCGATGATGTGGAATTCGTTGGGCCCGGTCATCGCGTGGTACACGGTCGGGTCGGCCTCCACCTGGGCGAAGGTGCGTGCCACCTCTTCCGGCCAGGGCTTGAGCCGGCACACATGGCGGTCGTAGAACACCTGGGTGGCGGCGATGTAGTCGGCTGCGGTGTAGTCCCCTACGGCCTCGTGACGCAGCAGGGTTTCCTGGACGTCCTTGGGCAGTTCCTCGCGCAGGCGGTTGGCCTCGCGCACCCAGGTGCGCATGTCGGCCGGCGAGTTGGCGATCACCAGGCAGCGCAGGCCCCTGGGCTGGCGCACCGCGTGCTCGCTGGCGAGCATGCCGCCCCAGGACTGGCCCAGCAGTGCGTAGCGCTCGCTGATGCCCAGGTGCTCGAGCAGGTTGTCGAGCTCATCCAGGAACAGCTTCACCGTCCAGAACGACGGCGGCATCTGCGGCAGGTGAGTGGAACGGCCGTTGCCCAGTTGGTCGTAGTGGATGACCGGGTAGCCACCAGCGGCAACATCTTTATAGGCATCGACATAGTCGTAGGTGCAGCCCGGGCCGCCGTGCAGGATGACCAGCGGGGTGCGGCCACAGGCCAGGTCGCCGGTGACGCGGTACCAGGTCTGGTAGTCGCCAAAGGGGGCAAAACCTTCACGCGATTGGGTGAGTTCCATTTCATCCGGCTCCATGTGAATCATGGAACACACGATAACCCTATGCGCAATGCGGCATAACTAGAGAGTTCGCTAGGTTTTCGGTTTTTTTTGCCCCTTTCACGGGTCGAGCAGGCGGTAATGCACCGCCCGGGCGACCGCCTGGACGCGGTTCTTGGCCCCGAGCTTGTGCATGGCCGAGGTCAGGTGCAGGGAAATCGTCGCCAGCGAGCGATTGAGCTTGTCGGCGATCTCCCCCGCCGTCAGGCCCTCGGCGGCCCAGCGCAGGCACTCGGCCTCGCGACGGGTCAGGCGGATGGCGCGGGTGGCCGACTCCTTGGCCAGCAATGGGTGGGCGGCCTCCTGCAAGGCATGGGCGATCAGGCTGAAATCGGCAAGGTGTTCCCGGGCGTCGTCCAGGTCGCGCTGGCTGGCCTGCGGGCGCAGGCCGGTCAGGGTCGCCAGGCCGCCGCGCGGCAGGTGGATGGGTACGGTTACCCCGCAGGTCAGTTGCGCATCGTGCAGGTAGCCGACCACCGGGGCATGGCGCCTGTCGATCAAGCGCTGCAGGACGGTCTCGCCCTTGGGCAGGTACGACCAGACAAAGGGGGCGATGGAGGACACGGCCACCTGCTGCACCGGATCGATCTGGTAGAAGCCCTCGGAGCACCACAGGTCCTGCCAGTCTTTCGGGGTCTGGCGCAGCCTGACCACGGACGGGGTGATCAGCTCGCCGGTGTGGTCCAGCGGTACCGGGCTGTAGTCATACACCAGGGCGTCGAAGCCCAGTTGCGCCGCCAGGTCGGCGACGCTGTCCATCTGTTCGTCCAGGCTGTTGCCTGACGCCAGACGCGAATTGAGTTCAGCCACCTTGGCCTGCATACCTGACACTCCCTGTGATTCCTTTTGGATTTCCATCTCGAAGTCCGGCACGTAGAATGCCACGGCTTGGCGCGGGACTGCCATACAAAACCTATAGGAAACACTAGCTTGTAGGCGACGAAATCTCCTGCGCTAGTTATAGCCCCAAGCCATGGCCAACAGGAGAGTAGCGATGTGGCGTGAGATGCAACCTGACCAGCGGTTCGATGTAGAGGTCGATGGCCACAACGTCGTGGTGTACAGCTTTGGCGAAGGGGACGAGGTGCTGTTGTGCCTCAATGGCGGGCCGGGGCTGCCCTGCGACTACCTGCGCGACGCCCATGCCTGGCTCAAGGACAAGGGTATCCGCGTGGTCGCCTTCGACCAGCTGGGCACCGGCGCCTCCGACCGCCCGGATGACGACAGCCTGTGGAACATCACCCGCTACGTGGCCGAGGTCGAACGTGTGCGCCAGGCCCTGGACCTGGGTCGCGTGCACATGCTGGGGCATTCCTGGGGCGGCTGGCTGGCAATCGAGTACGCCATTCATCACCCGCAGTCGCTGAAAAGTCTGATTCTCGAAAACACCGTCGGCGATATCCCGCACCTGATCACCGAGCTTGAACGCCTGCGCGGCGCCCTGGGCAGCGAGACCGTGGCGATGATGCAGCGCCACGAGGCCCTGGGCACCCTCGACCATCCCCAGTACCAGGCGGCCATCACCCTGCTCAACTACCGCCACGTCTGCCGCCTCGAGCAGTGGCCGGCGCCGATCCAGCGCTCGCTGGGTGACTGGAACATGGGCCCGTACAGCACCATGCAGGGCCCCAACGAGTTCCTTTATATCGGCAACCTCAAGGACTGGAACCGCCTCGAGCAGATGGGCGAGTTCCGCATGCCGGTGCTGATCACCACCGGCCAGCATGACGAACTGACCCCCGCCTGCGCCATGCGCATGAACCTGGCCCTGCACGGCCGCGCCGAGCTGCACGTGTTCCCCAACAGCAGCCACATGCCGTTCTACGAAGAACCCCAGGCCTATTTCCCGGTGTTGCTGGACTTCCTGCAGCGCAACCGGGGTTGATCGATGAGCCTGGCACGTTATCGGTTCGTCCTGATCCGCCCGTTGCAACTGCTGCCGGTACTGCTGGGCATCAGCATCATCACCTTCGTGCTGGTGCGCTCGATCCCCGGCGACCCGGCGCGGGTGCTGCTGGGCGCGCGCAGCACGCCGGATGCGATCGCGAAGATTCGCGCCCAGTTCGGCCTCGACGAGCCGATCTGGGTGCAGTACCTGTATTTCCTCAAGAACCTGCTCAACGGCGACCTGGGCAAGTCGCTGCTGTACAAGGTCGATGCCCTGCCGCTGATTGCCGGGCGTATCGAGCCGACCGTGTTGCTGGTGCTGGGCAGCGTGCTGCTGGCGTTGCTGATCGCCGTGCCGCTGGCCACCCTCGCCGCCCGGCACAAGGGCGGCTGGGCCGACAACCTGATCCGCCTGTTCACCACCGCCGGGCTCGGTCTGCCGGCCTTCTGGCTGGGGCTGATGCTGATCTTGCTGTTCAGCGTGCACTGGGGGCTGTTCCCGGTGTCCGGCTATGGCCGCACCTGGCCAGACAAGCTGCACCATTTGGTGTTGCCGTGCCTGACCATCGCCCTGGCACTCTCGGCGGTGCTGGTGCGCAACCTGCGCGCGAGCATTCTCCTGGAGCTGCAGGCCGACCACGTCACCGCCGCCCGCGCCCGCGGCCTGGGCGAAGGGGCGATCCTGCGCCGACACGTCCTGCCCAACGCCATGTTGCCCACCATCAACCTGCTGGCGGTCAACATCGGCTGGCTGATCAGTGGCACCGTGGTGATCGAAAGCCTGTTCTCGCTGCCCGGCGTCGGCCAGTTGCTGGTGCGCGGCATCTTTACCCGCGACTACATGGTGGTCCAGGGCGTGGCCATGGTGCTGGCCTGCGCCACGGTAGGAGTGAACTTCATCGCCGACGTGGTGACCACCGCCCTCGACCCGCGGGTGAATATCCAATGAGCCAGAGCCCCGCACTGGCGGTGCGCTGGCGCCTGGCCTGGCACCTGGGCAATGGCCGCCTGACGCTGTACTGCGGCCTGGCGATCGTCCTCGGCTGGTGCCTGCTGGCCTTGTGCGCGCCGTGGATCGCGCCGTTCGACCCACTGGCGCAGAACGCCGACCTGCGCCTGGCCGCGCCCAGACTTGGTCACCCGTTCGGTACCGACAATTTTGGCCGCGACATCCTTTCACGGGTGATCTGGGGCGCGCGCATCGACCTGCAGATGGCGCTGATCGGGGTGATCTTCCCGTTCCTGCTGGGCACCTGCATCGGCGCGGTTTCCGGCTATGTCGGCGGGTTGCTGGACAACGTCTGCATGCGCCTGGTCGATATCGTCCTGGCCTTCCCGTTCCTGGTGCTGATGCTGGCGATCATGGCCATCCTCGGCCCGGGCCTGGGCAGTTTCTACATCGCCATGGCCCTGGTGGGTTGGGTGTCCTATGCGCGGTTGATCCGCTCGCAGATCCTGGTGCTCAAGCAAGGCGATTTCGCCCTGGCCGCCAGGAGCCTGGGGTTCAGCCACCGACGCGTGCTGTTCGGCCACCTGCTGCCCAATGCCCTGTTCGGCTCGGTGGTGTTCTGCATGTCGGATGCCGTGCTGGTGCTGCTCAACGGCGCGGCCGTCAGCTACCTGGGCCTTGGCGTGCAGCCGCCCACTCCGGAGTGGGGCACCATGGTGGCCGAGGGGCAAAGCTTCATCACCAGCGCCTGGTGGATCTGCACTTTCCCGGGCCTGGCCGTGGTGACCCTGGCCATGGGCTTCAGCCTGCTGGCCGACGGCGTCGCCGAGCTGCTGGGAGACCGCACATGAGCCCTGCCCTGCTCCAGGTCCGCGAACTGAGCGTCATCGCCCGCGCCGGCCAACGCGATGTCACTCTGGTCGATCGCCTGTCGTTCGACCTCGGCGAGGGCGAGATCCTCGGCCTGGTGGGCGAAAGCGGCTCGGGCAAGACCCTGGCCTGTCGCGGCCTGATGCGCCTGCTGCCATCGCCCAATCTGCGCCTCGAAGGCCAGGCCGTGCGCCTGGCCGGCAACGACCTGCTGCGCCTGGACGAAGCCGGCATGCGCCGTATGCGCGGTCGCGAGCTGGGCATGATCTTCCAGAACCCCAGTAGCCACCTCGACCCGCTGATGCGCATCGGCGCGCAGATCGCCGAGGGCATCCGCCTGCACCAGGGCGCCTCGCGGCGCGAAGCGCGGGCCGAGGCCATCGAGGTGCTGCGCCAGGTCGGCATCCCCGACCCGAAAACCCGCGTCGACAGCTATCCCCACGAGTTCTCCGGCGGCATGCGGCAACGGGCGATGATCGCCGTGGCCCTGGGCTGCAACCCCAAGGTGCTGATCGCCGACGAGCCGACCACGGCGCTGGACGTCACCGTGCAGGCGCAGATCCTGCGCCTGCTGCTCGAGCTGCGCGACCGCCGCGGCCTGTCGATGATCCTGATCAGCCACGACCTCGGCGTGGTGGCGCAGACCTGCGACAGCATCGCCGTGATGTACGCCGGGCGCCTGTGTGAACACGGCGCCAAGCAGGCCCTGCTGAGCCAGCCGCGCCACCCCTACAGCGCCGGGCTGCTGGCCTGTCACCCCGCGGCGCGGCGCCACGCGGGGCTGATGAACACCATTGCCGGGCAACCGCCGCTGCTCGACGCCCTGCCCGCAGGGTGCCGCTTCGAACCGCGCTGCCCGCAGGCCACGCCTGACTGCCGGGCACAATTGCCGGAACTGCGGGTGATCGGCCCCGGCCATCGCCTGGCCTGCCATACCCCGCTGCTGACCGGAGGCCTGTCATGACCACGCTGTTGCAGGTCAACGACCTGCATGTGCAGTTCCCCGCCCCGGGCGGCGGCCTGTTGAACCTGCGTCCACGCAAGGTCAACGCCGTCAACGGCGCGTCGCTGAGCCTTGCCGCCCACCAGGCCCTGGGCCTGGTGGGCGAGTCGGGTTGCGGCAAGAGCACACTGGCCCGGGCCATCCTGCAACTGACCCCGGCCAGCAGCGGCCAGGTGCTGTTCGACGGCAGCGACATGCGCCAGGGCAACCGCCTGGATATCGAGCGCCTGCGCCGCGAGACCGCGATGATCTTCCAGGACCCGTACAGCGCGCTCAATCCACGCCAGCGCATCGGCCAGATCCTCGCCGAGGTGCTGCAGGTGCAGCGCAAGGTGCCCGCCGCGCAGATCCCGGCCCGGGTCACCGAACTGCTCGGCCTGGTCGGCCTACGCGCGGAACTCGCCGAGCGCAAGCCCGGTTCGCTCAGTGGCGGCCAGTGCCAGCGGGTCGGCATCGCCCGGGCGCTGGCCGTCGAGCCCCGGCTGATCGTCGCCGACGAGTGCGTTGCCGCCCTCGACGTGTCGATCCAGGGGCAGATCATCAACCTGCTGCTGGAACTGCGCCAGCGCATGGGCCTGGCCCTGCTGTTCATCACCCACGACCTGGGCGTGGTACGCCACCTGTGCGACCGGGTGGCGGTGATGTACCTGGGGCGGATCGTCGAGGAAGGCCCGGTGGCCGAGGTCTTCGACGACCCGCGCCATCCCTACACCGCCGCGCTGGTGCAGTCCATCGCCGACATCGACCCGGCCCGGCGCCTGCCGCAGCACCCGCTGGCCGGCGAGCCGCCGAGCCCGCTGCAGCCACCGTCCGGCTGCGCCTTTCACCCTCGTTGCCGCTACGCGTTGCCCCAGTGCGGCGCAGATATTCCCCCCAGCCACGCAGAAGGTGGCCGCTACCATGCATGCGTCCACCCGCGCCTGCCGTGCTGACCCACCCCACATGACCATCAAACGGAGCTTGAGCATGAAACCCACCGCATTGAAGTTACTCACCGCCGCCGTGCTGGCCGCCAGCACCCTGGCCGGTGGCATGGCCCAGGCCGCCGGCGTGCTGACCATCGGCTGCCGCGAGGAGAGCACCACCTTCGACCCGATCAAGAGCGCGCAGAACCGCGACAGCTGGGTCTTCGCCAACGTCTACGACGTGCTGGTGCGCGTCGACAACAGCGGCACCAAGCTGCTGCCGGGCCTGGCCGAAAGCTGGAAGGTTTCCGACGACGGCCTGACCTACACCTTCAAGGTCCGCGCAGCCAAGTTCTCCGACGGCTCGCCGCTGACTGCCAGCGATGCGGCGTTCTCCCTGCTGCGCATCCGCGACAACCCCGGCTCGCTGTGGTCCGACTCCTACAAGATCATCGACAAGGCCGAAGCGCCGGATGACCGCACCCTGGTGGTGACCCTGAAGAACAAGTCGGTGCCGTTCCTCGCGCAACTGGCCACCGCCAACGTGTCGATCCTGTCGAAAAAGGCCATGGACGCCATCGGTGAAGAGGCCTACGCCCAGGAGCCGGTGACCTCCGGCGCGTTCAAGGTCAAGGAGTGGCTGCGCGGCGACCGCGTGATTCTGGAGAAGAACCCCTACTTCTGGGAAGCCGACAAGGTCAGCCTGGACGGCGTGGAGTGGATCTCGATCCCCGACGACAACACGCGCATGCTCAAGGTCCAGGCCGGCGAGCTGGACTCGGCGATCTTCGTGCCGTTCTCCCGCGTCGACGCGCTGCAGAAAGACAAGAGCCTGACCATCCACATCGACCCGTCGACCCGCGAGGACCACCTGCTCATCAACCATGAGAAAGGCCTGCTGGGCAAGGTCGAGGTGCGCGAGGCCATCGACCTGGCGATCGACAAGAAGGCCCTGGTGGAAACCGTGACCTTCGGCCATGGCGAGGCGGCCTACTCGTACATTCCAAAAGGCGCGCTGTACCACAACGCCAACAACCCGCAACGCCCGTTCGACCCGGCCAAGGCCCGTGAACTGCTGAAGAAGGCCGGTGCCGAGGGGCTCAAGGTCAACTACGTGGTCAACGCCGGCAACGAGGCCGACGAGCAGATTGCCGTGCTGGTACAGAAGCAGCTGGCCGATGTCGGCATCACCGCCAACCTGCAGAAAGTCGACCCGACCCAGAGCTGGCAGATGCTGGTCGATGGCGACTACGACCTGTCGGTGATGTACTGGACCAACGACGTGCTCGACCCGGACCAGAAGACCACCTTCGTGCTTGGCCACGACACCAACCAGAACTACATGACCCGCTACCACAACGACAAGGTCAAGGACCTGGTGGCCGCGGCCCGGGTGGAGACCGACCCGGTCAAGCGCGGGCAGATGTACCAGGACCTGCAGAAGCTGGCCAAGCAGGACGTGCACTGGATCGACCTGTACTACAGCCCGTACATCAACATCTCGCGCAGCAATATCCAGAACTTCCTGCAGAACCCGTTGGGCCGTTTCACGCTTGAGGAAACGGTGAAGCAGGATGCTGGGGTGAAGACTGCACAGAAGTGAAGGTCAGGGGGCGGCTGATGGCCGCCCCTTTTTGTTTCACACCTTGGCCTTGCGCCGCCGCAGCCACACCCAGGCAACCCCCGCCAATACCACCAACCCCACCGGTAGCGCTTGCGCCTTGTACGGCCGCAACGCCGCCCGCGCGGCATCCAGCTTCTCTGTCACGTAGCGTTTGTTGGCCTGGTCGAACCGGGGCGCTTCGCACTGGTTGCCGAAATCCTCTGCCCACTGCACAAACGGCCCCTGCTGGACGTAGCGCTTGTACAGCGCGCTTTCCTGCTCGGTGCCCGGCACCCAGCCCGCCGCCGTGCACAGCACCGCGGCGAAGGCCTGGCTGCTGCGCGGCAATTGGTCCGCGGCCTGGTTGGCCAGGTCAGCGGCGACATAGCGGTAGTGGTAGCGCTGGTCGGGCTTGGCTTCGGTCGCCAACTGGCGCTGCACCTCGCCGGCACCGATGAACGGCCCGGGCTGCAGGGTGGCGCTGCCCAGGCTGAAGCTGCCGCCCAGCCAGGCATAGTCCGGCGCCATTTCGTAGCCGAGGATCTCCATGCCGGCGCCGCGTGCCAAGGTGGCCGCGGCAAACAGCGCCTCGGCACGGCCCGTGGGTGTCCAGCGCGAGACGGCCTCCTGGCGGTGCTGGCCGTAGGCCTTGGCATCAGCCTGCAACTGCGCCGTGGCGAAGTAGCCGGGCGCCTCGTCGTAACGGCCCTCGCGCAGCAGGCGCCGGCCCAGCAGCTCGCGCAGCTGCGTCGCCACCGGTCGCGGTACATAGCCGCCCTCTTCCACCTTGGGTGCCGGTGGCGCCGGCACATGGGCATCGACATAGCCCTTGAGCTCGTCCAGGGTCAGCACGCGGTCGGCCACGTTGGCCGTATCCTGCCAGTAGATCTCCTGGCTGCGGTACAGCAAGTCGAAGGCCTGCAGGTAGTCGCCACGCTCCAGCGCCAGGATTGCGCCCTCGCCTTCGACCCGGCAACCGGGCTTGACGCTTTCGTAGTCCCAATCGGGTGTCTGTCTCGAGCCCCACGACTCTTCGCGGGGGAACGCCGCGGCGGCCTTGGCGTAGGCAGCGGCTGCCTGGGCCTTGTCGCCATCGCGCAAGGCCAGCTTGGCGCGCAGCCACCAGGCAAGGCCGGTATCGCCAGCCTGCTGCAGATAACTCCTGGTCGCGGCATAGTTGCCTTGCTGGTAGGTCAATGCAGCCAAGCGGTCGGCGTCTTCCAGCTTGTCGCCGACACTGGCCTGCAGCAACCCGGGCAGGCGCCGGGCCTGGGTTGGCGGCTGGCCGTCATAGTCCCAACCGAGATGGCTGAGCAGATAGGCGGTGAGCAGCTTGCGTGGCATCGGTTGTGCCAACTGCGTCTTCAGCTGTTCATCGGGCAGGCTCACCAGTTCGTTGGCAAGCTGCCTGAGCGAGCTGTAGCCACTGCCCGAGCCCAGACGGCTCTGGCTGGCATACAAGCGGATGGCGTTGTTCCAGTCGCCGGCGAGCTTGGCCAGGCGGGCCTCCTCGCCAAGGCTGGCAACCCCCAGTTCCAATGGGTCGCTGAAGCCTTCGGCGCTGAGCGCGCGGGCTTGCTGGAAAGCCTCGCGCGCCTGGGCTTGCAGGGCCTGCGGGGTCTGTTGCGGGTCATCACTGGCCTCGAAGCTCCGGGCCATCAAGGCCCGCCCCTGCGAGTAGGCCGCCCAGGTGCTGCGCAGCTTGCGTTGTTCAGCTGGCAGGGCCAGCACCTTGGCGAAATAATCCGCGGCCAGGGCGTGCTCGTCTGTGTCGAAAGCCACCGCGCCGGCAATGTACAGGCGCAGTTCATCCGGCAGTTCGGCGCCCTGCTCCAGCACTTGTTGCGGATCCGCCAGGGCACGCAGTTGCGCGACCTTCTCGCGCAGCGATTGCGGTAGCTCGCTTGCCTCGATACGGCTGCGCTGCTCACGGTAAGGTCGGTCGTTGTCGTCACTGTCCCAGTAAGGCGTCAGGGTCACATCGGTGGCGGGCTTGAGGCCTGCGATTTGCTCGCCGAGGCGATTCACCTCGAAACCGAAATTGCCTTCCGGCAACTCGGCCAGGGTGTGCGCTCGGTCGCCGAGCAACTGCATCGGGAAGTCCGGGCCACAGGCCAGCGCCGGAACGGCCGGCACGCTCAGGGACAGGTACAGCAGGTGCCGGGGCCAGTTACGGGTAGACATTCCATGCTCCTTGATCGATTCCATGGCAGCGCGCCCAGCCGAGGACGCGCCGGCCGCCAGCGGCAAGACGCGCGCTGGACTGGCGGTTGAAGGTGAGTTGTTGCGGGGGTTGCTGCAAGCGGTAGCCGTTGAGCCCGTCGGCGGCGTCACAGGATGCGACGTCCAGTTCCACCCGCGCAGGTATCGGCAGGTCGAGATTGCCGACGTTGACCAGCGTGATGTCGCGCAGCGCCGCCTGCCCGGACAGTTCCACCCGCCAGTGGCTGGCGAGCGCGTCGCCTCGCGCCACCGCCTTCAACGTGGTCAGGCTCCAGGCGCGGCGGTCGCCGGGCAACGGCAGGCGGAACCAGATCAGCCCGGCCAGGTGCGCAGGTGGCTGGTTGCGCAATTGCCTGCCCAGGTCCGCCAGTTGTTGTGGATCGGCCAGCAGTTCGCGGCGTTCGCCACCACGGTTCAACGGTGTTTCGCTTTCCACAACGGGCGCACCGCCGGTATCAGGCAGCAACGCGACGCCATAGGCGGGCAAGGCCAGGTAGAACGGTTTTTCGCTGACTTGGCCCCAGCGTTCGGCCCATTGCCTGGCCTGCGCCGGATCGAACAGGCCGCGACGCGGGTCGCTCACTGCGTGCACCTGCAAAACACTGCTGTCCACCGCCTGCAACAGCGCCGGCAGCTGCGGGCTGTCGAGCCAGGCGGGCAATGCGGTGATGCTCAGCTTCAGGCCCGGCGGCAGTTGTGCGCGCAGTTTCAGAAGAAATTCGCCATAGCCCGCAAGGCGGACGCTGCCGCTGTCATGGTCGATCTCCAACCCCTCCAGGGGCACACCCGCGGCCTGCCAGTCCGCCAGCAGGCGCGCCATTTGTGGGCCTGCCTCCTGCAGGTTGAGCGTCGGCAACTGGCCGTCCAGGCGCACAACGGCGATCACCGGCCTGCCATCGGCCTTGAGCCGTGGCAGGTCGACCAGCGCCCTGCTCCACCCGGCCTTGGGCTGCGCTTGCAAGGCCAGCACGCGCAAGGTCGAAAAGTCGGCGCGGCTGTCCGCCAGGGCCTGCTCGTGGGCGGGTTGCCATTGGCGTTGCCAGATATAGAGCTGCTGGTCGAGCGGCGGTGCGGGCTCAGGCCGGCAGCCGGAGAGCGCTCCGAGCACGACACAGAAGAACAGGTGACGCAGGGACGGGGTGGCGGGCATGCAATCCTTTGTCTGGCGCGTTGGGCTGCCGGTGGCGAGGTGGCGATATTACCTCAACCCGGCACGCTATCGCGCTCAGCGCCCGCCAATCAAGCTATCGACCCGTTCACCGGTCGCCAGGTCTTCGATGACGAAACCGAACCAGTCATCGCTCTCCACACGTTTCATGCCGTACTCACGCCCGGCAACCAGTGTGACATCCCGGAAAATCGACGGCGTGGCCCGGGTGTCGATCCAGCGCTTCACTTCCAAGCGATGGGGCCCGGGCGTGAGGCGATACTCGCGGCGGGAGGTGTAGACGATCCACCAGGTGTCCACGCCATCCACCGTGGCGATGGTGAGGAACTTGTCGATCGCGCGGATCTTGGCCGTTTCGTTGTCCGCCAGCCCTTGCGCGCCTTTTTCGACATAGGCCGCGCAGCCGCTGGCGATCGCGCAGGTCAGTAGCAACAAGCCGTTGCGGGCAAGACGCAGACATTGCATAGGGACATTTCTCACTCGTAGGTTTCCAGGCGGCTGCCTGTCACTGCGCCTGCAGCGCGTTGTCGATGTACATGCTGTCGCGCATTTCCCGCAGCGCGGTCGGCGCCGGCACCTGGCCAAGGTTCGAAGACACCCCCACATTCAGCCCACCGGGGCCGATGCCCGGGGCGAATTGCATGCCACCTCCCAGCCTCAGGTAGTAGGCCTGGCCGTTGCGCAGGTCCAGGGTGCCGTTGACGTTCAAGGGGTAGAGGTCCAGGGCCCAGCGGGTGGCAACCTGGTGCTGGCCTTGTGGCAGGTAGAAGTAGGTGAAAGAACGGTTCTTCACTTCACTGACCTCCTTGCCATCGATGACCAGCGTGGGGCTGCGCCAGTAAGGGGCAACACCGGTACGGTAGAGGTAGACCAGCGCCGCGTCTTGCTTGAGGGGTGCGACCTCGGCGAACTCGGCACCGTTGTGCAAGGTGGTGCAGGCACCGAGAAATAGCGTTGCAGCTAAAGAAGCGGCGGTTTTCAAGCGTGCCATGGGGTTCCTTGGAGGGCGTGCGGTCCGTCGGGGGGTGGCAATCTAACATCGCACGGCATCGGCGACAACGCTGGGTGGCGCACCTCGCTCGAACTACAGATGGTGTCCTGCCAGGGGTGGAGTACGGATGTACTCCTTGCTCGAATGGGCTGAGATTGCCATCGTTCAGCGGGAAACGAGATCTGACGCTTTTGTCGGTAATCGCTGTGCAGGTTGTATGAAGACTGTAAGTAAAACGTTTTGTGTAACTACACATCATTTTAATTAGTTGCGCACTAGTTAGAATACTATCTAGTCCCCACCTCAACTTAAAAGCCGGAGAATACAAGCAGCGGATAAAAATAAAATGATTATCATTCAGTCAGTGAATATCCATAACCATTCCGGTTAATCATTTATATATATTCACGATTAATAATTCGCAAGCATTCTAATGCACGCCTAAAAATCACGAGTTTCATCTAACCCTTCGCCCCACATTTACTTGCAAAAGCGAAGTGGCCGACTAGTTTTGTGTTTGTCTTCGCCAACATCATAAATACAACTCCCCCGCCATTTAGTTCAGAGGAGTCCATGTCCTCGCGTCCATGGGGCGTGACGTTCGATTGCTGAAACGGAAATCAGTCAAATAACAAGAGGGACGCTTGATGAAGCGCAGCCGCGGGTATCGTGCGCTCTCGCAAAGAGGGCCGGGCAAACATTTCTGGTTGTCAGTACTGTGCTTCTCAGGCCTGGTGATCGCCAGCTTTGTATTATTCGAACAACAGATCCAGAACTTCCTCTCCCACCTCGAACACTTCCTGCCTTCGACCCCCGCCCAGATGCTGACCCTGGCGTTGCTGCTGATCAGCTTACTGGCGCTGGACGTGGTACTACCCGTGCCGTCGAGCATGGTCGCGCTGCTTGCGGTGGCGACGCTTGGCAGCGTTGGCGGCTACCTGGTGATCTTCATTGGCCTGTGCCTGGGTGCCGGGCTGGGGTATGCGCTGGGGGCCGGGTATTTTCGCCTGCTGTCCAGCCGCCTGGGCTTGCACCAGCGCCAGCCGGGGCAACTGGCGTATCGGCTGGGCACGCTATCGTTGATCTGCCTGCGTGGCGTGCCGGTGCTGGCGGAAACCTCGGTGGTGGCGGCCGGCATGCAGCGCTATCCGCTGCGCGCCTTCATCCTCGTCACTACCCTGGCCAATGCCGGCCTGGCACTGGCCTACAGCGCCATCGGCAGCTTCCTGGTCGCGCAGAACGCGCTGCTGGTGACCCTGCTCGCCGGCATGGTCCTGCCCGCGCTGTTCATCGCCGGGTACAGCCTGTTCAAGGCCTTGCGCAAGGGTGAACCACTGCGCGGACGTTTCACCGTCAGTTACGACTACCCCGTGGTGTTCACCGAGCACCTGTTCGATCCGCTCAACACCTGCCTGCATCGCCAGCTCACCGCACAGCAGCGTGGTCGGGTAACGGTGCTGGTCTTCGCCGATGAACAGTTGCTGCGTTGCGCACCGCACCTGCCGGGCCAGATCGACGCCTACTTTGCCGCCCATGACGCGGACCTGAACCTGAAAGCCGCGCCCATCGCCGTGCCGGCCGGTGAGCTGAGCAAGGACGCACAGGTATTGCAACAGCTGTACAGCGACATGCTGAGCCATGGGCTCGACCGCCATTGCTTCGTACTGGCCCTGGGCGGCGGCGCCGTGCTGGACGCGGTGGGCTACGCCTGCGCCACCTTTCACCGGGGCATGCGCCTGATCCGCATCCCCAGCACGGTACTGGCACAGAACGACGCGGGCATCGGCGTGAAAAACGGCATCAACGCCTTCGGCCAGAAGAACCTGCTCGGCGCCTTCTACCCCGCCAGCGCGGTGATCAATGACTTCCAGCTGCTCACCACGCTTGCCCACCGCGACCGCATCGCCGGCCTGGCCGAGGCCGTCAAGGTGGCGCTGATCAAGGACCGCGCCTTCTTCGAGTGGATGGAGCGGGAGGCCGACGCCCTCGCCCACTTCGATCATCCTGCCAGCCGCTACGCCATCCGCCGTTGCGCCGAGCTGCACCTGGGGCACATCACCGGCGCTGGCGATCCCTTCGAACGCGGCAACGGACGCCCCTTGGACTACGGCCACTGGGCGGCGCACAAGCTGGAAAACCTCAGCCAGCACCGCCTGCGCCATGGTGAAGCGGTGGCGGTGGGCATGGCCCTCGACGGGCTCTATGCCAATGCCCTGGGTCTGTTGAGCGATGCCGACAGCGAGCGCGTCATCAGCCTGTTGCTCAGGCTTGGCTTCAACCTGTGCCCACCGGAGCTGAGCCTGAAAGATGCGCATGGGCGTTCGCGGGTGTTGCTCGGGCTCGAGGAGTTTCGCCAGCACCTCGGCGGCCAGCTGTCCATCCCCATGCTCAGCTGCATCGGGACATCGGTCGACCTGCACGAGATCGATGACGCCCTGATGGAACAGGCGCTGCTGCGGCTGGTCAGCCAGCGCGCGCCCCTCACCCTGGGCGAGGGCTGCGCGCAATGAACCCGATCGCGCCGGACCTGAAAACCTGGATGACCGTTGGCCGGGTTTCCAACCTGCCCACGGTGTGGACCAACACCCTGGCCGCCGCCCTGCTGGCCAGCAGCGCCGGCGCCCTGGCGCCACCCTCCTCGCTGGTGTGGCTCCTGCTGCTAGCCATGCTGTCGCTGCTGTACCTGGCCGGCATGCTGCTGAACGACCTGCTGGACGCCGATTGGGACCAACAGCACAGCAACGCCCGCCCCATCACCCTCGGGCTGGTCAGCCGACGGCAGGTGCGCCTGGCCATCTACGGGTTGCTGCTGCTGGCCGCGACCGCGGCGCTCGGCCTGAGCCGCCTGGTCGAACAGCCGCACTGGCTGCTGGGCAGCGTCACCCTGCTGGTGGGCTGCATTCTCGGCTACAACCTGCTGCACAAGACCCACGTCCACAGCGTCTGGTTGATGGGCGCATGCCGCTCGGCGCTGTACCTCACCGCGGCGGCCAGCCTGGCGGTGCCGGCGCAGCCCATCTGGCTGTGCGCGATCCTGCTGGGCGTGTACATCAGCGGCCTGACCTACCTGGCACGCCAGGAGCACCTCAACCAGTTGCTCAGCCGCCTGCCCCTGCTGCTGATGCTCAGCCCGCTGGCCCTGGCGGCCTACGCCGACACCCTGTGGTTCTGGCCGGTGTTGCTGCTGTGGCTGGGCTGGTTGGGCTGGCACTACTGGCTGCACCTCGCCGATCCGCGGCGCCGACAAGTACGCGCCTTCATCGGCGCGGGGCTGGCGGCCCTGCCGCTGTTCGATGCCCTGGTGCTGGCGGTGGCCGACCAGCCCCTGGGCAGCCTGCTGTGCGTCCTGGTGTTCTTCCTGCTCCCACACCTCCAACGCTGGATCAAACCGACATGAACAGTCATATCGCTTCGTCGCCAACGGCGGCGCTGGACATGCGCCACGACTGCCTGGCCGAACGGCTGCAGGCCTTGGTCGCGCAACTCGATCAGACCGAGTTGCAGTGGTGGCACCAGGCGCAGGAACGCCTCGGGCAGTCGCCGGACGCCAACACTGCCGCCCTGCTGAGCAGCCAGTGCAAGCGCCGCATCGGCGACCGGGCCATGCCCGACGATGAGGGTTGGAGCCAGCTGCAACTGGCACGCGCGCTGCTACTGGCACAGGTCCTCGACCAGCAACCCCAGGCCGGGCAGCTGCCTTTGCTGCGCCAGTTGTTCCTCTGGGGCGACGACCAGGAAAAGGTCGCCCTGCTCAAGGCCCTGGACTGGCTCGACAGCCGTGGCGCGTGCCTGGAGCTGGCCTTGCAGGCCGGGCGCACCAGCAACAGCCAGGTGTTCGCCGCCCTCGCCCTCGACACCCTCTACCCGTCCCGCCATTACCCGGAGCGGGCGTTCCACCAGCTGGTGCTCAAAGCGCTCGGCATGGGGCTGGACGTGAGGCGCCTGCGCGGCCTGAGCGAGCGCCAGGGCGTCACCCTCAACCAACTGGCCCTTGATCTGCTGGATGAGCAACTGGCTGCCGCGCGCCCGGTTTCCGGCGGTCTGTACCTGGCGATTGCCTTCAACCTGCTCAGCCCGGCGCAACACCAGCGGCTGCTCGGCCTCAGCCGTCAGCAATGCCTGCCCCCCGGCTGGCATGAGCACCTGGCCACCTGATACCCGACGATGCCTTCTCCCTGACGAGGATTCACCATGCCCAAGTACTTCGACCCGCATATCCATATGGTCAGCCGCACCACCGACGACTACCAGAACATGGCTGCCGCCGGCATCACCGGGGTGATCGAACCCGCGTTCTGGCAGGGCCAGGCCAGGACCAGCCTCGGCAGCTTCGTCGACTACTTCGACACCCTGCTGGGTTGGGAGCGTTTTCGCGCCAGCATGTTCGGCATCCATCACTTCTGCACCATCGGCCTCAACCCCAAGGAGGCCAACGACCTGTCGATCGCCTATGAGGTACTCGAGGTCCTGCCGCGCTACCTGGTCAAGGATGGGGTGGTGGCGGTGGGTGAAATCGGCTACGACGACATCACCCCCGAAGAAGACCGCTTTCTCGCCGCGCAGCTTGAGCTTGCCAAGCAATTCAACCTGCCGGTGCTGGTGCACACGCCACACCGCGACAAGATCGGCGGCACCAAGCGCACCCTGGCGGTGATCCGCGAAGTCGGTATCGCCGAACACCTGGTGATCATCGACCACCTCAACGAACTGACCCTGCCGCTGGTGCTCGACAGCGATTGCTGGCGCGGCCATTCCATCTACCCCAACACCAAGATGTCCGAGCAACGCATGGTTGCGCTGCTGCAGCAGTACGGCACGGAAAAAATGGTGGTCAACAGCGCCGCCGACTGGGGCATCAGTGACCCGCTCAAGGTGCCAAAGACCGGCCAGGCGATGCTGGCCGCAGGTTTCAGCGAGGCCCAGGTCGAACAGGTGCTGTTCCACAACCCGGTGGATTTCTTTGCCCAGAGTGGCCAGCTGGACAAGGCCCTGGTCAGCACCCCGCTGCCCATCGACCAGCGTCGCCAGTGGCAGGAAAACTCGGCCCTGCGCGGCCAGGATCCGGTGGTCAAATGAGCGCTGGCCGGGGTTGGAGCGCCTCGCAGCTCGGCTACTGCGGCAACGTGCACCCGGCACCTGACCTGGCCGCGCTGCGCGCCTCCATCGAGCAGCACTTCCAGGGCGTGCGCAGACTGCGCGGGCTCGACGTGCAAGACAGCGGGCTGTGGATCAGCGCCCGCGCTGCTTCCGAGTTGCGCCAGGCGCCGGCACGGCAGGCGTTTCTCGACCTGCTGCAACGCAGCGGGCTGCGCCTGACCTCGCTCAACGGCTTCCCCTACGGACAGTTCCATGAGGGCGCGGTGAAGGCTGCCGTCTACCTGCCCAGCTGGGCCGAGCCGCAACGGCTGGCGTACAGCCTGGAGCTGGCGCGGCTGCTGGCCGAGGCCCTGCCGCCGGACTGCCGGCAAGGGGTGATCTCCAGCGTGCCGCTGGGCTACGCCGCCCACTGGAGCCCGGCGCTGCAGCAGCGTGCCGAGGAACAGCTGCGCCAGCTCACCTCGGCGCTGGCCCGGCTGCACCAGGAAACCGGCAAGAAGATCATGATATGCCTGGAAATGGAGCCGGACTGCGTGCTGCAGACCACCGACCAGGCCATCGCCTTCTTCCACCACTGGCAGGCCAGCGACCCACATCATGAGTACCTGGCACTGTGCTTCGACGTCTGCCACCAGGCGGTGATGTTCGAGGACTGCCGGCAGTCCCTGGAAAGGCTGCGCCAGGCCGGGGTGCCCATCGGCAAGATCCAGCTGTCCAATGCGATGATCTGCCGCCTGCCGGCCCAGGACATTCGCCGTTGCGCCCAGGTACTCGAGGTGCTTGGCGGCTTTGCCGAAGCCACCTATCTGCACCAGGTGCAGGCGCGCGACAGCCAAGGCCACCTGTGCGCCTGGGCGGACCTGCCGGCTGCGCTCGCCGCCTGCCTGGCGGAGCCCGGGCGCTACCGGGAGTTGCGGGTTCACTTCCACATCCCGCTGTTCAGCGAACACCTGCTGCTGCCGGAGCTCGGCGCCAGCCAGGCCGCCCTGGCGCAGACCTTCGATTTTCTCGCCGCGCACGAGGACATCCGCCCCGTGCTGGAAGTGGAAACCTACAGCTGGGGCGTTCTGCCTGCGCAACTGCGACCCACCACCGCCCCTGCCCAGCAACAGGGCATCAGCGACGAGTTGCGTTGGGTCGAGGAGCAGTTGCGCCAGCGTCGCCTGTTGCAATCCCACGCACAGGAGGTGTGTGCCGATGCCCTCTGAACAGCCCCGCCAACCGCTGCTGCTGATCAACGTGGTCGGGTTGACGCCTGCGCTGCTGGGCACGGCAACGCCGCACATCAACCGGCTGTTGCAAAAGGCCAGGATGGCCAGCCTGCAACCGGTGTTCCCTGCCGTCACCTCCACGGTGCAGGCCTCGATCCTCACCGGCCTGCCACCGGCCGGGCACGGCATCGTCGGCAATGGCTGGTACTTTCGCGACCAGGCCGAAGTGCGTTTCTGGCTGCAACCCAACGCCCTGATCCAGGGCGAGAAGGTCTGGCAGACGCTCAAGCGCGAGCTGCCGGGCTTTCGCTGCAGCCAGTTGTTCTGGTGGTACAACATGTACGCCGACGTCGATGCCGCCATCACCCCGCGCCCGCACTATCCGGCCGATGGCCGCAAGCTGTTCGGCCTGTACTCGTCCCCGGCAAACCTGCATGCGCGGATCGAAGAGCAGATCGGCGCGTTTCCGTTCCCGGCGTTCTGGGGGCCGGCTGCCGGCATCACCTCCAGCCGCTGGATCGTCGATTGCGCCATGGCCGAGTTCCAGCTCGATCGCCCGGACCTGCAGCTGGTCTACCTGCCACACCTCGACTATTGTCTGCAGCGCCTGGGGCCAGGGCACCCTTCTATCGTCGACGAAGTGCGGGCCATCGACGCCGAGGTCGGCCGCCTGCTCGGCTTCGCCAAGACGCAAGGCGCGGCCGTGATGCTGCTGTCGGAGTACGGCATCGAGGCAGTCAGTCAATCGGTGTCCATCAATCGCCTGCTGCGCGCCGAAGGTCTGCTGCAGGTGCGCCAGTCACTGACCTGGGAACTGCTCGACCCCGGCGCCAGCGCTGCCTTCGCCGTCGTCGACCACCAGATTGCCCATGTCTACGTCCGCCAGGCCCGCGACATCCCTCGGGTCAAAGCCCTGTTGCAAGGCCAGCCCGGCATCGAGCGGGTGCTGGACAGGACCGAGCAGCAGGCCTGGCAACTGGACCACGCGCGCAGTGGCGAACTGGTCGCCGTAGCCGCCGCTGATCACTGGTTCGACTACCGCTACTGGCTCGACGATCGCAAGGCACCGGACTTCGCCCGCACCGTGGACATCCACCGCAAGCCCGGCTACGACCCACTGGAGCTGTTCATCGACCCCGCCATCCGCTTCCCCAGGCTGAAAGTGGCGCGGCGCCTGCTGCAGAAGAAACTCGGCTTTCGCTACTACATGGACCTGATCCCGCTCGACACCTCGATGGTGCGTGGCAGCCACGGCCGTCTGCCCGCCAGCGCGCAAACCGGGCCGCTGCTCATTACCGATTGTGATCTGCCGTTGCCGGGCAGCCTGCCGGCGACAGCGGTGAAGCAACTGCTCCTGCAGCATTTTCTGGGGCACTCATACACCGACCTGGCCAAAGCCAAGGAGCTTACATGCGGCGAGCCATCTCAATAACCGTCCTCAGCGCACTGGCCGGACTGGCCCAGGCCGAGGGTACCACCCCCTTCGATTGCAACCAGTTCATGCAGTTTGGCGGCAACGTCGACCAGGCCCGGCAGACCTTCGCCCAAGGGCCGGAAAGCATGAGCTGGAACTGGTTCGTCTGCCTGAACCAGCCGGTCGAGTCGAACAGCCCCAATCGGGTCTGGGAAACCCTCAAGCCTTCGGACCAGGTCTACCTGAGCAATGGCGCCGCGCCGCTGCCCTGGGGCCAGAGCGAGCCGGTGCCGGCCGCGGTGCTGCAGGCCGCCCAGGCCCAGGGCCTGAACCCCGACCGCACGTTCCACAACCTCAACGCCGTGCAGCAGGTGGACGGCCTGATCCTGGAAATGGGCGGCGCGGTACCCACCGCGCAACAGGGGCAACCGGTGCGTTTCCAGCTGTTGATGGGCGAGGACACCTTCGACTACATCGTGCAAAAGCAGGTGTACAACGTGAACGGCCAGGCCGCCTTGACCAGCAACCTGGCTTTCCCCTCCACCGCCTGGGAGCTCAAGGCCGCCTGGCTGTGGATCGGCAATGACCCGGATTATCAGCAGCAACTGCAAGGCGATGGCTACTACATCGCCCAGGCCTACTACCAGCAGGACAACGGCCAGTACCAGGTCGGCTACGCCGCGCTCAGTGGCCTGCACGTGGTCAACAAGCTGAACCCGCAATGGGTCTGGACCACCTTCGAGAATCGCAACAACGGCAAGTACACCGTGACCAACGCGATTCCCCCGACCCCGATGAGCAACAGCACCGGGCCGACCCCGGCGGCGCAGACTGCCAACACCACCTTCCAGGCCAAGTACCCGGCACTGGCGCAATACGAGCTGATCGGCACCCAGTCCGAGACCAATCCGAAGCTGCTGGCCAACTCACAGCTCGAGTCGGCCTTCCAGAGCCAGTCCTCGTGCTTCGCCTGCCATGGCACGGCGGCCTACTCCAAGACCAAGGGCTATTTCAATTTCGCCCAGAAGCAGCAAGGCGGGATTGTCTATCCGACTGCCGAAGTGCCGGCGTCCGAGTTCGCCGGGTACAACAAACTGGACTTTGTCTGGTCGCTGAAACGCGCCCAGTGGCAACGCTAAGGAGCATGACATGAGCGTACTGAACTTCCCGCGCATCTACCTCGGCGGCCACATGTACTGGAGTCCGCCGACCGCCAACAACAACGACATGTACCCGCTCTACGACGCCTCGAAGATGCGCTTGAACTGGCGTTTTCTCGAGTACTACGGGATCAACCCGGCGAATGCCAGCAGCAAGTTGATGCCATGGGTGATCGCTCCGCAGGTGCTGCTCGAGGCCCCCACCTATGTGACCCAGGTGCCGGGCAACGTCGCGCAGAATCCCAGCGTGATGATCCCCGGCGAGTGGAACCTGTTTGGCGACAACGCCTGCGGCACCGTCAACTACACGCCGGCAGACCACACGATCCCGGCGACCGCCTCCGTGATCACCGGCGGCGAGCTGCCCGGTGGCGGCTATGTCAGCCAGGACCCGCTGATCAACCAGACCTACAACCTGCTCGGCAACCCGTTCGGCAGTGACGCCCCCACCCCGGCGCGCTTCGTCGACGTCAGCCCCTGGCAGAACACCTTCACCGCGCTGTACTTCGACCGACTGGTGCTCGGCGACGCCCAGTGCGGCCTGACGCTCAAGCGCGAGCACCGCATGCTCGACCGCTTCCTCAACTTCAACTGGGCCAACCTCGGTGGCCTCATCTATGTAACCACCACCTGGCAGACCTGCTTCCCGAAAGAGAACCTGAGCTGGGCAATCGGCAACTCGCAACTCCTGCAAAACCTGCAGCAACAGATGGAACAGCAGAAGGCCAAAGGGTTGATGTTCCGCTTCTCCACCTACCTGACCTGCTACGACAAGAACGGCATCTTCAACGACCAACCGCCCATCAATACCCATTCCACCGCCCCGGCGGATCTGGCCAATGTGCAGGCGATGTACCAGAAAGGCCTGGACAACGTCGGCAGCATCTTCTTCAACCCCGCCTACAGCCGCACCGCCGGCACCTTGGGATTGTGGTTCGACGACGAGTTCCCTACGGCGCCGGCCGGGCGGCGGCTGGTGCCTTGCAAAGCGGTGCAACTGCAAAAGAACGGCGCTGACGCAGGCCCGATGACGCTGGGGGTCATCTCGGCGCAGGTGCATGACGACACCCTGTCACTGGACTTGCTCAACGGGTTCCCCAGTTATGCGCTCGACCCGAAAGCCCAGATACCGGTGGCGGCGAAGTTCGACGCCGGCAGTTACCAACTGGGCATACGCCAGGGCGAGCAGTTCACGCCGCTGGCCAGTTTCGGCTATGACGACTATCAGCAGGCGGCCTTCGACAAACGCTCGGGGATCCTAGACCTGCCGTTGAGCGCCGAGGCGCAGAAACAGCTGCAAAGCGGATCGCTGGAGCTGCAACAGCAAGGCACCACGCCCGTGCAGGCGGCGACCCAGCAGATGTGGACCGCCGAAGTGGTCGAGAGCGCCAGTTTCATCGACGTCGGCGACAGCAAGACCTTGCAGATCATGGTGCAGTACGACGGTCTGCCGGCGCCGGCCGGTACCGTGCTGACGGTGGCCGAGTACAACAACGCCTACATGATGTGCACCACCGACTACTACCTGGCGTTCAGCAACCCGGCCGACTTCACGCTGTTCCTGGACGACCCGAGTGATCGCGCCAACAATACCGCCAACCTGCCGCAGTTCGTCGGTACCCCGCCGCTCACCCGCCAGTTGAGCGAAGGCACTGGGCGCCGGCTCACGGCGACCCATCTCGCCGGCCCGGCCAGCGGTATGGATTCAGTGAGCTACCAGCAATACCTGCCCACGCCTGGCTCGGTGGACCTGAGCCCCAGCCTGGCGTTCGCCAACCCCATCCAGGGCCAGGGCACGCTGCAGCTGCAGGATGAGCCAAAGGGCAACGTGCAGTACAGCACCACGCAAATCACCACCGACGCCAACGGGGTTGCCCTGCTGACCGTCAAGGCCGTGGCACCGGGCTTTCCGACCTTGCGCTTCTTCGTGCATGAGGGCAAGCAGCCGCCGCAGGTTCCGTTCAGCTTCAAGTTGTCGCAGGCCTATACCGACTTCCTCGCGCCACTGCGCGTGCTGCCCCAGGAGCCGGAGATACAGCAGGCGTTCGTCGATGCCTGGAACCAGGTCTACAAGCAGCAGAACGCCGGCCAACTGATCTGGGAAAGCTTCATCTACCCGCTCATCCTGCAGCCGTTCTTCTACATGTACCCGATCATGAACAAGTACATGCCGCTGAACTCCCTGGCGCGTATTGAAGGCGCAGTCGACCAGCTCATCGTACTGATCAGCAAGGAGTACCAGGAAGAAAGCACCCTGGCGATGCCCATCACCCGGGACATGCCGCAAAGCCGCCGGGCGGTGCTGGAGCTCTGGGCCCAGGCCCTGGTGAAACGCAAGTACCCACCCATCCCGCTGAGCATGAGCGACTACCCACAAGGCTGACCGGCAGGACTGCCGGGTGACGAGGCTGTCACCCGGCACACTTCACAGGAGTGTCCCATGAACACCCGCATCCTCGACCGACTGTTGCTGCTTGTCATTCTGCTGTGCCCCTCGCTGGTCGCCCAGGCCGACGACAGCGCCGTCTACTTCACCATGGGCGTGCACAACACCCTGGGGTGCGATGCAAGCAACGGCAACTGCATCGCCAAACGCGCACCGAGCGACCCGTCCGATCCGTTCTTTCCGGCGTACTGGATCAGCGACTGGACGATGTACCGGGTGATGCACAACTACCAGCAGAATCCGCCGCCCTACAGCAACCCGCCGGCCACCCTGGCCCCGGCCGACTACACCGTGTCCCGTGGCACCAGCTACTACGACACCACCTACATTCCAGCGGATGGCGACGGCTTCGGCGCCATGATGGAGCACTACGAGAAGTACTGCCTGCCGATCTTCCCGATCAAGAACAACAACTACACCTGCTCGTTCGTGTCCCTGGGCAACAAGGCCTACTTCCTCACCTACCCGCAGGACCGGCCCAAGGACATGCCGGCCTGCTGCATGTTCTCGCCGATGAACCACCCGCCTCGGCAGGATTTCATCAAGCACCTGCCCTACAGCGCCACCCGCAGCCAGCACCTGGACGCCAGCGTGCAGGCCTATGCCCTGGACCTGGACTCGCCGCAGGGGCCGATCCTGTTCGGCTATGCCTTCTACAACAAGGCCACGGGCCAGCCGCCCTACCGGCAACCGCAGTCGTTCTACTTTTCCGGGGACGCCAGCGTCGCCAACGCGCCGATCGTCAGCCAGAACTACACCGGCTTTCGCATCGCCAAGCCCGACCCCGCCCAGACCTGGGCGCAGGTCGCCGCCATGTGCCCGTCGAACCCGCCGCCCTGCCAGCTGTTCGAGCCGCCAGCGGCGCAGAGCAACGGGCACAAGGCGCAGTGGAACAAACTGATGCAGCGCAAACCCTGAACCACGACGAAGGATCGCCATGAAAGCCATACTGCGCTTATCCGTGATAGCCCTGGGCCTGGCCAGCCTGCCGGCATTGGCCAGGGAACAGGCCATGCCCTCGTCCCTGGCCACCCAGCTCGATTGCCAGCCGCCCAGCAGCGCTCCGGCCGCCAACGCCAGCCAGGACCAGTTCGATCGCTACAGCTGGCAGCTGTTCATTGCCTTGAACTGGCCGGCCCAGGACCGCCAACGCGGCAACCCGGACTGCACCAGGCAGCCTGGGGACGCCGGCTACACCGTCTGGCAGACCTACAAGAGCGTCGACGAGATCTTCCTGCCCGGTGGCGCCAATCCCGGCCCCTGGAACACCCCGCAGGGCGCCAGGAGCCTGGGCATCATCAACATCGCCGCGCTGAAGAACAGCTCGCTGGTCAACGCCATCGACCAGGCGGTCGGCGGCTGGCTGATCGACCAGGCCGGCAACCCGACCTACTACGATATCTCGGCCAACGAGGCGTCCTACGACTACATCGTCGCCAACCAGTTCTACAACGCCGATGTGGTGTCCAGAGCAGCCAACATCCAGTTCCCCTATGGCGTCATCGAGATCAAGTCGAGCTGGCGCATCCTCGGGCCACATGACAACGCCAGCCGCTACCTGACCATGCTGGCGCGGGTGGCCACCTTCGATGACCAGAGCCGGCGCAATGGCGTGACCGAGGCCTACCTCGGCTTGGTGGGCCTGCACGTGATCACCAAGGCCAAGGGTTATCCGCAGTGGATCTGGTCGACCTTCGAGCAGATCGACAACGTGCCGCCCAAAGCGCTGGTGGGCGGCCAGTGGGTCGACCAGCCTGCACCCGGCACCGCCTACTCCTACTTCAACGCCGACGCGCCCGCCGCGAGCCTCAACCAGTCGCCCTGCGACTGGCAGACCCAGGGTACGCAACTGGTCTGCGTGCCCAAGCCCGGCACCACCTTCCAGACCCCCAACCCGTTGAACCGCGTCACCCCGATCGCCGATGTCACCCAACAGGTCAACGCCGCCTACCGCGCCGACCCCGGACTGCAACGCAGCGTGCTCAAGTACTACCAGCTGGTCACCACCCAGCGCCCACTGATGCCCGACAACCCCGGCAATCCACTGGGCCAGCCGACACCCGCACTGGCGGCCAATGTCACCATGGAAAGCTACATCCAGCCCAACAGCAGCTGCATGAACTGCCACTCCATGGCCACCGCGGTCAGGAGCCCGTACAAGTCCGACTTCTCCTACCTGTTCAAATTCGCCCATGCGCCCCTGGGCAAAACCATCAAGGACGAGGATTGAACCATGAGCATCCTGAATGGCCCACGCCTGAACTTCTGGGGTGGCATCCGCACCGATGTCAGCCTGCCGAACAACTCGCCGACCATCCCCTTCGATGGCAACGATGAGTGGCCGATCTTCGACCTGACCACCTCGACCCTGGCGCCGGGCGCCCAGTCCTATAGCGACGATCAGTTGAACAGCATGCTCAACGCGCCGAACGGCAACTACTACACCGCGGGCGGCTGGAACCACTACGGGCAGCACCTGGTCGATCTGCAGAACGCCATGATCAGCTCGCAGGGCAGCCCAGGCAGCGTCAGTACCAGCGGTGACCTGGTGGGGCAACCGGTGTACCTGCTTGGCTCGCTGGACCCGGCGACCGGCCAGCCAAGCAACTCCGGCCCGATGATGGTGGACCTGGACCCGACCTCCACGACCACCACGCAGATCTTCGTCGGCGGCCTGCAGATCGGTGGCAACAGCGATACCCAGCTGCTGATCCGCTGCGACACCGTCTGCAGCAGCCTCGATGTGAAGAAGCGCGTGCTGTTGCCCGCGTCGATGGACGCGCCGGGCTCGTTCCGCCTGAGCGGCACCTTCCAGCTGACCTTCCCGCTCGCCAGCATCGTCAGCTGGAACCGCGACAGCCCTGGGCTGCGCGCGATCATCCAGGCGCCCGGGGCGACCGGGATCGTGTTGCGCTTCGTGATGTTCGAGATGTGCCCGGCGATGACCACCGCGCAACTGGACGCCGACTACGCCGCGGGCCGATATACCCCGAACCCGAGCATCGGTCGGGTCATCGGCACCCTGGCCCCGGCTTTTGCCAACGAGCCCGCCAACTGCCAGCCCGGACGCCAGCTGGTCAACCAGAGCACCGGCGGCACCGCCTACGCCGAGCTTGCCGGCAGCGGCCTGCTGAGCGTCGACATGGTCAACCTGATTCCGAAGCAGACCTTCAGGGCCGTGCGCGACGACATCACCAGCCCCATCGGGCCCAACGCCAACTACGGGCCGGTCACCTTCACCGCCGGTACCGTACCCCTGGCCACGCTCGACCCGAACAGCGACCTGCTGTTCAACTACTACGTGTATGGCGGCCTGGTCGACTTGCCGCTCGACGCCAGCCAGCAGCAGGCGACGAAAACCTCGGTGCTGCACGTCGACGCTCCCAGCGCCGTCGCCGGCACCCTGTTGCATGCCTGCGAGTCGGTCTATCGGGTCTACGCCGACCAGCGCAATGTCTACACCGAGGACTACCCCGACGGCCTGTCGATCACCCTGCAGGTCCGCTACCTGGGCGGCCCGGTAACCACCCTGAGCAAGATAGCGCTCGACACCGGCCCTTCCGGCCCGGTCTACGGAGCACCGGAGAACTGGGACTTCCTCGACGTGCCCGACACCTTGGACGTCGAGGCCGGCCAGCTCGCGGTCAACCTGCCGGTCAAGATCAAACCCGGTACCGACGCGCAGGCCGGGTTCGTCGCCCTGAGCTACTCCGTCAACGGCCTGGCCGCCGGCAGTTTCTTCACCAACTTCCGCAAGTTCGCCAGTACCGACTTCGGCATCGCCACCGGCAGCACCATCACCTGGCAGCAGGTGTACCCGAATGTGCTGCGCTTTCACTACCTGGCCTTCCCTGCCATGTCCCGGTACGTACCGCTGAACCAGCCCAACGCGGTCATGGCGGCGAAGGGTCCGATCCTCGCCCGCACCGCCAATGCCTACAAAGGCACCACGCTGTTCATGCCGGTGGTGCGCTCGATGTCGCCGAGTCAGCGGGCGCTGCTGCGCGCCTACCTTACCGGGCAGCCCTGGCAGCTCTGACAGTAGCCGCTACCCACCTTCGCTCACGGAGAGAAACTCGATGCCCGCACCTGTACATGTACCAAAGCATCCACGCGAAACGCTGCGCCCCAGCACCCTCGTAGCCGAGGGGCTGCTCAACCCGCGCGGCATCTGCCTGCAGGCCGATGGCAGCCTGCTGCTGGCCGAGGCCGGCTCCGGCCTGCCCGAGCAGCCCTTCAGCGGCCGGATCAGCCGACTGCGACCGGACCCGGCCTCACCCGGCGCCTATCTGCCCCGGGAAACCCTGGCACAGGGCTTTCGCGCCATGAACATGCAAACGCGCATGTGGCGCGACGAAATCATGGGGTTGTCGGACATCGCCTGCGGTGACGGACGCTGCCTGGCCAGCCAGACCGACTATGTCGAGGGCTCGAGGTTGCTCGACCTGCAGTTCAACCCACCCGAGCCGGTGTTCCACAGCCGCGGCAACCTCAACGCACTGTGCTTTCACCCAACCCGACGCAGCTGGCTGGCGGTCAAGCCCGATAGCAACCAGTTGGTCGAGTTCGTCGATGGCCAGCAGGAGCGCGTGTTGGCGTCGTTGCCCGAACTGGAGCAAGGCCAGGAGGCCGTGCCCGTCACACTGGTGTACGAACCCGACACGGACGCGGTGCTGATCAGTCTGTTCTCCGGCGAGCTGCACGGTGACCCGCTGCGCAAGGGCATCGACTTTGCCGACAGGGCCGGACGGGTCATCCGGGTCTGGCCAGCCCATGGACGCATCGAGGTGGTTGTCCAGGGGTTGCAACTGCCCACCGGCCTGGCCCTGGATCGCAGCGGCAACCTGCTGGTGCTGGAGCTCTGCGACAGCGTGCAGCAACCTTTGACGCCTGACTGGCAAGGCGAACCGCAGCATGGCGGCTTCACCCGTTTTTCAGGCAGGCTCCTGCACTGCAACCTGCAGACCGAGCAGGTGACGGTGCTTGCCCAAGGCCTGGATACCCCGTCCAACCTGTGCCTGGTGCGCGATGGGGTGTTGGTCAGCGAAGGCATGGGGCTGCTGGGGCGGGCACTGCCCACGCCAGGGGGCGAGGTGGTGCCGTTGGCTGGCAGAGTGCGCTGGGTGGGGCTTTGATAGGGCGTACATCCTAGCCTTGAACATTCCCGGCGTCCGGCGTAAAAAACTCCCTGCCCTCCCCAATCCCGCAAGGAGCACCGGATGCTGGAGCTGCACACCGACCGCCTCTACCTGCGCCCGCTGAACGAAGCCGATTGGCCACTGTTCCTCAGGCTCCACCGCGAGCCTGACACCATGCGCCATGTGTTCGACGAACTGCCGGAAAGCGAAGTGCGCCGTGGTTTCGAACACCGCCTGCCGCAGTGGTCGCCCGAAGCGGAACATTGGCTGTGCCTGGTGATGGTCGACAAGGCCAGTGGCTGCGACGTCGGCGTCACCGGCCTGCGCGTGCTGCGCCCCGGCCACGCCGAGGTCGGCTACCTGCTGCTGCCGCAATGGCACGGCAAGGGCCTGGGCAGCGAGTCGCTGCGGGCCATTCTGGCATTCGCCGCCGACAGTGACCTGAAGTCGCTGGAGGCCACGGTCACCGACGGCAACGACGGCTCCTGCCGGCTCCTGGAAAAGTGCGGTTTCACCCTCGCCCGCCGTGTGCCCCAGGCCTACCTGCTGCGCAATACGTTGCACGACGACCTCATCTACACCCTCGACCTGCACGGATAGCCCATGAACCCCTATCAATGCCTGCAGCCCCGCGCCTTCTGGCGCACGGCGATCGCCGAGCAACCCGCCGAACAGGTCGGCGAACTGTGGTCGCCCGCCTTCGAGATCGAAGCCAAGGATGCCATCGTTACCGCCGGCTCCTGTTTTGCCCAGCACATCGGCCGTGCCCTGGTGGCCCGGGAAATGAACTGGCTCGATGCCGAGCCAGCCCCGGCCGACTTGCCCGAGGACCAGCGCAGGGCGCGACAGTACGGAGTGTTCTCGTTCCGCACCGGCAACCTCTATACCCCGGCCATGCTGCGCCAGTGGCTGCAATGGGCGCTGGATGATCAGCCCCAGCCTGGCGAGACCTGGGCGCATGACGGACGCTTTTTCGACCCGTTCCGTCCCACCGTGGAGCCCGCCGGTTTCGCCAGCGAACAGGCGTTGTTCGCCTCGCGCCAGGCAACCCTGGCGGCGATCCGCCTGGCGGTGCGTCGCGCCAAGGTGTTCGTCTTCACCCTGGGCCTGACCGAGGCCTGGGTCCACCGCGACACCGGCGTGGTCTATCCGCTGTGCCCCGGCACCGTGCGCGGCGAGTTCGACCCGCGGGTCCACCAGTTCCGCAACTTCGGCTTCACCGACACCTGCCAGGCCATGACCGACGCCATCGCGCTGATGCGCGCGGTGAACCCAAGCCTGCGCCTGTTGCTCACCGTCTCGCCGGTGCCGCTGACCGCCAGCGCCACCGGCGAGCACGTGCTCAGCGCCACCACCTATTCCAAGTCGGTGCTGCGCGCCGTGGCCGGCCAGTTGTGCCAGGACCTGCCCGAGGTGGACTATTTCCCGTCCTACGAGATCATCACCGGCACCCCGTTCAAGGGCGCCTTCTACCAGCCCAACCAACGCGAGGTGACGCCCGAGGGCGTGGCCTTCGTCATGCGCCAGTTCTTCGCCGGCCTGGCTGCCGAGGCCGCGCCCGCGACAAGCGTCGCCACCCCGTCCGTAACCTGTGAGGACCTTGTCTGTGAAGACGCCAGGCTCGACTACTACGCCTAGCTTCCTGCTGCTGGGCGATTCCCATGTCGCGGTGGTCGGCCTGGCCGCCAGGGCGCGGGGGCTGGCGTTCGGTGGTGGGCCACTGGGTGCCGGGCGCGATTTCGG
Organism: Pseudomonas sp. FG36; assembly: GCF_057809275.1. Classification (NCBI taxonomy): domain Bacteria; kingdom Pseudomonadati; phylum Pseudomonadota; class Gammaproteobacteria; order Pseudomonadales; family Pseudomonadaceae; genus Pseudomonas; species Pseudomonas sp. FG36. The sequence goes on along the minus strand of NZ_JBMDJQ010000003.1, from coordinate 114,955 downwards.
CGTGGATTTCTTCAGCCTCGCGGCTGACGACGTGGCAATGCGCGACGCCGAGTTGGAGCAACTGTATCGCCAGGCCCTCGCCCAGCTCGACGCCCCCTGCCTTGGGCAAATTCCCGGCCCGCTGGTGTGCAGCATAGGCCTGAGCCTGCACTACCTGGCCACCACCCAGAACTGGTTTTGCTACCAGGGCCCGGATGGTGAGTTCGACCCCGGCTTCCTCGACGGGCCGCTGTTCGCAACGATCATCGACACCCTGTCGCGCCCCGCCCTGGCGTTCTACGAACAGGCACTGGCCCTGGGCGTCAAGGTGTACGCCGTGCTGCCACCGCAACGGGTGCCGCCGATGGCCGACCGCCGGGTGTTCATGGCCGCGCAGACACTGCTGATGGAGCGCCTGCGCGGGCTGGGCGTGGAGCTGGTCGATGTGCGCGCAGCCGCCAATGACGACCGGGGGCTGCAGCGGGTCGAGTTCTGTGAAATCGATGATCCGCTGCATGGCAACCTGGCCTTTGGCGAGCTGGTGCTCGATCAGTTGTTGCGGCAGATGGCCTAGGCCCGCGGCCGCCCGCCAAGAATCGTCACCCGCTCGCCATAACGTGAATGCGGGAAGTAATCCCACACCGCATGGTGCTGGGTGCAGCGGTTGTCCCAGAACACCAGGGTGCCCGGCGCCCAGCGTACCCGGCAACTGAGCACCGGCTCCCGGGCCACCAGGTCGAATAGCATGTTCAACAGCACCTGGCTCTCGCCGGCCGCCAGCTGCACGATATGCGAGGTGAAGCCCGAGTTGACGAACAGCGAAGGCCGCCCGGTCTCGGGGTGGCGCACTACCACCGGGTGCTCGGTCTTGGGCAGGCCGGGCGGCGGCGTGTAGCCCTTCCACGGGATCTCGCCGTCATGGATGGCGGTCAGGGTGCCGAGAAATGCCTGCATGGCCGGCGACAGCATCTCCAGCGCCAGGTGCATGTTGGCGAACAGGGTGTCGCCGCCCGTGCCGATGGCCGGGGTTTCCTTAACGTACAGCATCGAACCCATGGACGGCTCCAGGTCGGCGGTGCCGTCGGTATGCCAGGTCTCGCCCGCGACGAAGCGCGACTGCGCATTGGCGCGGATCACCACCAGCTCCGGGTCGTCGCCGTCGATGTCTTCCAGCGGCAAGGCACGCAACTCGCCGAACAGGCGACCGAAGGCCTTGTGCTGCTCGACGCTGAGCTGCTGGTCGCGAAACACCAGCACGTGGTTTTCCAGGAACGCCCGGCGAATCTCCAGCAACTGCGCCGGCGGCAAGTCGCGCGACAAATCGACCCCTGCGATCTCGGCACCGATGATCGGCGTCAGCCGTTCCACGCTGATGCTGCGGTACGGCGTGCGCTGGGCGCCGGCAATCCGTTCGATGGCGCTCAATCCGTGTTGATCCATGCTTCCCTCCCTGATGCGTATTGATTGGTTTGGCTCGCCAGGCGCAGTAGCCCCGCTGCCAGGTGCCTGGCCGGCGCCATGCGCTGCTCGGTCGAGGTCGCGCAGGCCCAGCTGCAGACCCGCGCAAAGGCGCCGACGACACTGGCGCACGCCTGTTCGTCAGCGTTGGCATAGGCGCGGGCGGCGACCTCGCTGCTGGCCGCTGCATTGGCCGTGGCGAACGCGTGGGCATTGGCCTCGGTGCTCAATTGCGCGTAGTGCCGGGCGAAAGCCTCGGCGTCACCGAACTGGCCGGCGATCATCGCCTGGTTGCTCGGCGCCTGGCCGTAGTCCAGGGCGCTCTCATAGGCCTGGGCGTAGGCCGCTTCGGCGTCATAGGCCCGGCGAAACGCGGGCAACAGTACCGGCCTGAGCGCGGCGCGCCACTCACCGACACGCCCGCGCAGCCCCAGGCCGGCGCGTTGGTGCAGGCGTTGCAACGTGAGCAGCGCCTGGACGTGCTCGGGCAGTGCCTCGGCGAGCAGCGGCAACACCACCTCGGCCTGCCACCGGTGCAGCAGGCGCCAGTACGCCTGCCGCTCCAGCGGCAGTGGCAATGGCCCGGTCTGCAACACCCGCAGCAATGGGCTGAGCCACACAGGTGGCGTGATCTGTTCAGCCAGCATGGGTAGCCTCCCCCTGCGCTTGCAGGTCGGCATTGATCGCCTCGGCGATCTGCCGGGCCCAGGGGCCGGCGACGATGCCATAGTGATCGGTATCCAGCGTCGCCCAGTCGCTCAGGCCCGGCAGCAATGCCTGCCAGGCCTGGCGCAGGTCCTGCGCCTGCCAGCCGCTGCCGATGCCGTAGGGGTTGGGCCGCGTGGCGATGAACAGCCGCCCGGGCGTGTCCGCCAGCATGGGCGGTACGTGCCCCAGCATGCTCGCCAGGTTGTTGCGACAGCAGGTCACCAGGCGCTCCAGATAGCGCGCGCCGTCCGCCTCGCCATTGCGCTGGGCGAATTCCCGTTCGAACACCTGCTGGATCTGCGCCTCGTCGATCTGCTGCAACTCGGTGCCGGCATCCGGCGCGGGTGGATCGACCAGGTACAGCGTCGGCGCCTCGCGCCCGGCTTCAACGGCCAGGGCGCAAAGGGCCTGGGCCACCCAGGCGCCGAAGGACCAGCCCAGCAGGCTCCAGCGTGCACCGGCGGGCAGTTCGGCCTGAATCGCGTCCAGGTACAGCTGCGCGCGGGCCTGCAGCGAGAGGTTGGGCAGCGCCGGCTGGCTCAGTACCGGGTCGGCGATCACCCGCACGCAAAGGTCCGGGTGCAGCGCCGTGGCCAGCTCGCGGTAGGCCTGGACGTCACCGCCGACCGGGTGGATCAGGTACAACCATTGACGGCCGCCCCCCTGCTGCCAGGGGTCGATGCGCAGCGCCTGGCGCCATGGGTCGCCGTCACCCTTGGCCTGCCCCGGCTCGTCGGCAACCAGGGCCAGCACCTCGCCCAGGCTGACCTGCGGGCTGAACTGCGACAACTGCACGACCTGGCCGGTGGCGCCCTGCAATTCATCGATCAGGTCGAGCAGGGTCAGCGAGTCAGCGCCCAGGTCGTACAGCGATGCATCGTCCGCCAGCGCGTCCACGCCCAGCCACTGGCACAGACAGCCACGCAGGCGCTCGGCCAGGTCGCTCCCGCTCGCCTGCACCACGCCTTGGGGTTGCGCCGCCGCCACGCCATGACGCACAGGATAGAAGCGCCGGGCGGTTTCCAGTGACGTGGTCGAGACCAGCAGCTGGGGCAGCTGCGCGGCCATGGCCCGCTCGAACACTTCGCAGCCTTCCGCCGCCGACAGCCCGACCTTGAGGTGCTGCTGGTGCGCCGCGTCGCTGCCATGGGTGCGGGTGGCCATGCCGATATCGCACCAGATATCCCAGTTGATGCCCAGGCGCAGGCAGCCTTCGTCGGGCGTTGCGCGGTAATGGGCAAAGCCGTCGAGCACGCCGCTGGCCGCGGCGTAGTCCAGGTGCCCCACGCCACCGAACAGTGCCGACATGGACGAGCAGTACAGCACGAAGCCGGGCGACATCCGTGCGATCAGCGCCTCCACGGCGAGCAGGCCACGGGTCTTGGCGGCCATGGCGGCGGCCATCTCCCGGGCGTCGCGATGCCGGATCAGGCTGCCGGCACCGACCCCTGCGGCGTGTATCACCCCGTCGAAGTGCCCGTAGCGGCAGGCCAGGTCCTTGAGTACCTGGGGCCAACGCGTCAAGTCGGCGAGGTCGGCCTGCACCCAGTCGACCCGCGGGTGATCCATGTCCCCCGTCGGCGAACGCGACAGCAGCACCACGCGCCGCCCCTCGGCGTGCAGCAGGTGCTGGCACAGGGTAAGGCCGATGCCGCCAGCACCGAGGATCAGGAACGTGCCAGTGTGCGCAAGGCTTGGCGCCGGGGCCGCCGGCAGCGGGCTGGGCACCAGCCGCGGTTGCCACAGGAAGCCGTCGCGCAGGGCCAGGCGCCGGGGCAACGCCTCGGGCTCGCCCAGCAAGGGGGCCAGGGCGCTGGCGTGCTCGCCCAGCGCCGGGCTCGGGAGGTCCAGCCAATGGCAGCGCAGCGGGTATTCCTGGGGCGCGACTTCGGTCACCCCCGCCAGGGCCGCCAACTCCGGCCGTGCCACCGCGCCCTGCACCGGGCACGCCTGCCAGGACAGCAGCCACAGGCGCAGGCTGGCGTCACGCGGCGCCTGGCCCCAGGCCTGCAGCAGGCTGCCGGATGTATCCAGGCAGGCCCATTGCGCCGTCGCCAGGCTGCGTTCGTCGACCGCGCCGCTCACCGACAGGGGCAAGGCGTGCAGCCAGTCCAGCGCCCCTGGCAGTGCATCGAACAGGCGGCCCAGTGCCTGGGCGTCGCACACGTCCAGTTCGAAACGGTCGGCAGCAAGCTGACGGAAACCCTTGCCCGCCCGCACGTGCACGACCCGCTGGCAGGCTTGGCCCAATGTCGCGAGCACACCTTCGTCGGCGGCGTCATGCGCGCATACCACGAGCGTCCGCTGGCCCTTGTGCACGGCCGCCGTGCCCAGGCGGCGCACGCGCTGCCATTGCCGCTGGTGGAACCAGTCGGCCAGAGGCTTGCGCTCAGGCGTGGAGTGCCCCTGGAAACGGTAGGTTTCCAGGTCGAAGGCGGATGGCGGCAGGTTCCAGGGCGGCGCCACCGAACGGCTCGGCCACTGGATCTGCGCACCCTCATACCAGGCTGCCAGCACCGCCTGGGGCGCATGCTCGCTGGCCAGCAGCCGGACCGACGAGGAACTGACCTCGCGCACCGCCGCCAGCGACAGGGCATCGCCTGCCTGGTAGACCATGCCGAAACGCCAACGACCCTGGCGACGGCCGCCCTGCAGGTGCCGCAGCAGCGCCGGCACGTCACCGGGGTTGGCCCGCAGCCAGTCGCCGACAACGCTGATATCGCGCTCCAGGGCCGTGCGGCTGTGGGCCGACAGCAGCAACAGTGGCGCCACCGCTTCGTGCACCTGCGGCTCGGCCTGCAACGCGCCGACGATCACATGAGCGTTGGTGCCGCCGATGCCGAAACTGCTCACCCCGGCCATGCGCCGCTGCCCCTGCGGCCAGGGTTGCGCCGTGGTCGGGATATGGAACGGCGAGCGCGCCAGGTCGATCTGCGGGTTGATGGCGGAGAAGCCCAGGTTGGGCGGGATCACCCCGTGGTACACCGCCAGCGTGGCGCGGATCAGCCCGACCACGCCTGCCGCCGCGCCCAGGTGGCCGATCTGGCTCTTCACCGAGGCCAGCGCGCAACTGCCCGTCGGCGCCTCGCCGAATGCCTGGGTCAGCGCGGCGACCTCGACCGGATCACCGAGCAAGGTGCCGGTGCCATGGGCCTCGACGTAGCCGATGGCGCCGCCGCTCACCCCGGCCTTGTCCAGGGCCCGGGCGATCACCGCGCCCTGCCCGGCCACCGACGGCGCGGTGTAGCTCATCTTGGCGCGGCCATCGTTGTTCAGCGCCGAGCCTTCCACCAGCGCGTAGATACGGTCGCCATCGGCGCGGGCGCGGGCCAGTGGCTTGAGCACCACCACTCCGTAGCCGCTGGCGCCGAGGGTGCCGCTGGCGTCTTCGCTGAAGGGCCTGCACAGCCCGTCGCGGGAGAAGATGTGCTGCGAACGGTGGCGGTAACCGTCGGCCAGGGTCGGGTCGATCAGCACCCCGGCCGCCAGCATCAGGTCGCTGTCGCCCTGGCGCAGCAGGTTGCAGGCCAGGTGCACGCCGATCAGCGAGCTGCCGCAGGCGGCCTGCACGCTCAGCGCCGGCCCGGTGAAGTCCAGGTGGTAGGCGGCCTTGGTGGCGAGGAAGTCCTTGTCGTGGTGCAGGGCCAGCTGGAAGCCGTCCGGCAACTCGCCGGCGCCCTGCTCGCGCAGCATCTGCTGGAAGTAGGTGGTCTCGCCACAGCTGGCCACCAGGCCGATGCGCGGGCCCTCGCTCGACGGCACGATGCCGGCGTGCTGCAGGGCCTGCACGCAGGCCATCAGCAGGTGGCGCTGCTGCGGGTCCATCAGCCGCGCCTCCTGGCGGCTGATGCCGAAGTACTCGGGATCGAAGTCGAGCATGCCGTGCAATTGGCTGCGGGCGCCGACCAGGCCGTCGGCGGCGGCGAAGTGCTCGATACCCAGCGCATTGTCCTGGACCATCGCCCAGAACTCGCCAAGGTCGCGGGCACCGGCGACGTTGACCGCCATGCCGATGATCGCCATCGGCTGCTCGCGGGCATCGCTGGCACGCGCACGCTGCGCCGGGGTGGCTGCGTCACGCGCCAGGTGCGCGGCCAGGCGGCGGATCGTCACGTGCTCGAACAGCTCGGCCATGCTCGGGGCACGGCTCAGCGCCTGGCTGTAGCGCGCCTGCAGGCGCATCAGGCCGAGGCTGGTGGCGCCGGCCTCGAAGAAAGTCTGCTGCGGCTCGATGGCGTGGCCGATCACCTCGTGGAACAGCGTCGCCAGTTCAAGCTCCAGTGGGCTCGACACCCCCGTCACCACGCGGCGCCGTTCCAGCGGCTCACCCTGCCCGACCAGGGCCTTGCGTTCGATCTTGCCGCTGGGGGTGCGCGGCCAGTCGTCGATACGTCGGTACTGGTCGATGCGCACATGGGCCGGCAGCTGCCGCGCCACCTGTTGGTCGAGGGCCTGTACCGTCGGCGGCGTGCCACCAAGCTGCAGCCAGGCGACCAGGCGCGCAGTCTCGCCCTGTACCGTCACCACGGCGTTGGCCACGCCGCTCACCGCCATCAACGCCGCCTCGACCTGGCCCAGTTCCAGGCGATGGCCGCTGAGCTTGACCTGCTGGTCGTCACGGCCCACGTAATGCAGGCAGCCCTCGGCGTCGGCCCAGGCCAGGTCGCCGGTGCGGTAGTACAGGCAGCGGCCACCCTCGGCCTGGGGCAGCTCGACGAAACGTTCGGCGTTGAGCGCGGCATCGCCCAGATAGCAGCGGGCAACCATCGCCCCGGCCACCAGCAGGTAGCCCTGGCTGCCGCTGGGCACCGGGCGGTCCAGGGCGTCGACCAGCAACAGCCGGGCATTGTCGACCGCCTGGCCGATGGGCGCGCGCAGTGGCCAGGCGCGCACGTCCGGCGGCAGCCGGTAGGCGCTGACCACATGGGTTTCGGTGGGGCCATAGTGGTTGAACAGGCTGGCCTTGGGCAGACCTTCGAACCAGGTGCGCAGCGCCTCGCTGCACAGCAACTGTTCGCCGGCCGTCACCACCTCGCGCAGGGACGCGGGATAGATGCCCTGGGCCACGGCGGTCTGCGCCAGGTGCTGCAAGGCCACGCAGGGCAGGAACAGCCGCTCAATGCGCGCCTGTTGCAGATACCCCAGCAGCGCCTCGGCGTCCTGGCGCCAGCGCGGTTCGATCAGGTGGTAGCAACCCCCGCCGCACAAGGTGCCGAACAACTCCTGGAACGCCACGTCGAACGACAGCATGGAGAACTGCAAGGTCACCGAACGGGCCGGCAACTGCCCGGCATTGCGCTGCCAGTGCAACAGGTTGCACAGGGTACGATCGGTCACCTGCACGCCTTTCGGCGTACCGGTCGAGCCCGATGTAAACAAGGTGTACAACGGGCGCTCGCCACGGTGCCGGGGCCGCGTCAGGCTTGCCGGCGCGGCGTCGAGGTTCACCCGCTGGCAGCGGCTGGCGTCGACATCAAGCGCCTGCAACGCCGCCTGTGTGGCCGTGCTGAACAGCACGCAGCACGCTTGCGCCTGGGCCAGCACCTGGCGCTGTACCGTCAGCGGATAGCTCGGGTCCAGCGGCACGGCGGTGATGTTGAGCTTGGCCAGGGCGAGCAAGGCGACCACGTGCTCCACCGACGGGGCCAGCAGCAGCACCATGGTCAACGGGCCTGCGCCTGCGTAGCGACTGGCCAGGGTCGCCGCCAGGGTGTCGGCCAGCGCATCCAGTTCGGCGTAGTCCAGCTGTCGCGGTCCGGCCACCAACGCGGTGGCCTTTGGGGTTGCCTGCACCTGATGCTCGAACCAGTCGGCCAGCGTGACGAACGGCAGGCTAACGTCGGCGCCTTCGCTGGCCGCTGGCAGGCGTTGCCGATAAGGCGCCACCAGGGTGTCGAGGGTCGCCCGGGGGTCTGCCAGCAACAGGTCCAGGCCCTGGTGCAGCAACGTGTCCAGCGCGGCTACCTCCTCAGCCTCGAAATGGCTGCACTGATATTCCCACCAGCACTCCAGCGGCCCGTCACCGCCCACCACCAGCAAGCTCAGCGGGCACTTGGCCTGCGGCGTCGCGTACGGCTCCAGGCTGGCCCGCAACGGGGCGGCGGCGAGCTTGGCGTAGTCGGTGTTTTCCAGCACGAACAGGTAATCGAACAGGCCATGGCCCGAGGACAGCCGCAGGTCCTCGACCAGATCGGCCAAGGCCACGTCCTGCAAGGCCAGCACTTCACGCACGGTGGCGGTCTGTCGGCGCAGTTGCTCGCCGAGGGGTTGCGTGGCACTCAGGTCGGTGGGGATCAGCACGGTGTTGGCGAACATGCCCACGCTGGCCTCGAACTCGGCCAGCGGCCGGTTGGCCACCGGGCTGGCGATCCGCGGGCGCTCGCAACCGACCACCGCGTGCAGGCTCCAGGCGAAGACACTGAACAGGACGTCGAAGCGGGTCAGGCGCTGCTCGGCACAAAAGCGTTCGAGAGCGGCGCTGCGCCGTTCGCCCAGTGGCTGGCGATACAGGCGCCCCCGGGCATCGCCGGGATACCTGGCCGGGCGCGGCGAGGTCGCCTCGCCGTGGCGTGCGTGCAACGCCACCAAGGCACGCCGCTGTTCACGGTAGGCCGGGCTGACGCTCCATTGCCGCTGCCACAGGGCAAAGTCCAGGGAGTCCAGGGCCGGCGCCGGTGCCTGGGTGTCGCGCCCCTGCAGGGTGTCCTGGTACAGGCTGGCCAGATCGTCGAAAAGCAGGTTCATCGACCAGCCATCGGTGATGCTGTGGTGCAGATTCAGCAGCAGGCGGCAACTGCCGTCGGCATGCGGCGCCACCCAGGCGCGCAGCAAGCTCGGGCTGGCCAGGTCGAAGGGGGTGTCGAACACCAGGCTGGCGAAGGCTGGCCAGGTGTCCTCGGACAATTGGCCGGGAGCCAGGAGCCGACAGACAGCGGCCGACTCGGTGATCGCCTGCTGCGGGCCGTCGGCACCTGCCACGAACGCGGTACGCAGCGCCGGATGGCGCGCCACCAGACGGCGCAGCGCTTCAGCCAGGGCCTCGGGGTCCGCACCCGGCGCCAGGTGCAGCACCATCGGCACGTTGTAGGCGGTCGATTCGGGCAAGCGTTGCTGTTCGAGCCACAGGCGGCGCTGTTCGCTGCTGGCCGGGCCGGCCTGGCTGCCATGGGGGGCTGGCGCGGGCGGATAGGCCGTGGCCCCGCCCTGCCCGTGCTCCAGGCGCATGGCCAATGCGGCGAACGGCTCCTCGAGCAATGTCCCGATGGCGATTTCCTGGTGCCAGTGGCTGCGGATCGCCGAACGCAGGCGCATGGCCTTGAGCGAATCGCCGCCACTGCCGAGCCAGTCGTCCCCGGCGCCCAGGGCGGCCTGGCCAAGCAGCCCACGGGCCTGCTCCAGCAGCCAGTGCAGTTGCGGCGACTGCATGCCCGCCTCGGCTGGCGCGCGCCAAGGCCGGGTGGCCTGGGCCAGCAACTCGGCCTGGTCGATCTTGCCGTTGGCGGTCAGCGGCAGGCGCGGCACCTGGAACAGTTGCTGCGGGCGCATCCAGGGCGCCAGATGCTTGCGCAGGTAAGACTCGAACTCGCGGTAGTCCAGCGTCCCGCGTGGCACGAGGAAGGCCAGCAACTGGTGGTCCTCGGCGGCCTGCCGGCGGCTGCAGACAAAGGCCTGCGCCACCTGGGGATGTTCGCGCAGGCGCTGCTCCACCTCGCCCGGCTCGATACGGAAACCGCGGACCTTGACCTGCCGGTCTACCCGCCCCAGGCACTCGACCAGCCCTTGCGCGTTGATGCGCACCAGGTCGCCGGTGCGGTAGTGCTTCTGCAAGTCGCCATCGACAGTGGGCAGCGCCACGAACCCGCGCGCGGTCTCCTCGGGGCGGTTGCGGTAGCCACGGGCCACGCCGCTGCCGCTGAGGTACAGCTCGCCGACCGCGCCCGGCGCCACCGGCTGCTGCTCTGCGTCGAGCACCTGGATGCCAGTGTCCGGCAACGGCAGGCCGATGGGCACGCTGTCGCCGACAAACTCCCGTGGGATTGCATGGCACAGGGCAAAGGTGGTGCATTCGGTGGGGCCATACACGTTGAACAGGCGGCAGGCGCTATGCGGATTGGCCTGGTACCAGGCGCGCAGCGCCACGGCGCCGACCTGCTCGCCGCCGGTCAGCACCTGGCGCAGGCTGGCGAAGCAGGCCGGGTACTCAGCGCTCAGGGTATTGAACAGCGAAACCGTGATGAACAGAGTGTCGACCCGCTGCGCCTCGAGCACTTCGGCCAGGCGCCAGGCGTCGAGCAGGTCGTGGTCGGCGATCATCACGCAGCAGCCCCCGTTGAGCAGCGGTGCCCACAGCTCGAAGCTGCAGGCATCGAAGGCCGGGTTGGACAGGCAGGCAAAACGGTCGCCGGGGCGGATATCGATATAGCTGCCGGCCTGCGCCAGGCGCAGCAGGCCGCGCTCCCCCACCTCCACACCCTTGGGCAGGCCGGTGGTGCCGGAGGTGTAGAACAGGCACATCACCTCGGCGAAGGCCTGCGGCAACGGCTGCGCCGGTTGCTCGGGGTAGTCCAGCAGCGCCTCGACACTGGCCTCCCACGGCCCCGGCAGCCCTTGGGGCGCATCCGCCAGGCTCAGCACACCGACACAGTCGGCATCGGCCAGCATCAAAGCACGGCGCTCGCCGGGGCTGGCGCGGTCCAGCGGCATCACCACGGCGCCGACCTTGAGCGCGCCGAGCAGCGCCGCCACCCCCTGCCAGCCTCGCGGCAGGTAGAGCGCAAGCGCCTGGCCCGGCAGCACGCCCCGCGCCTGCAAGCCCCGGGCGATGCGTTCACTGGCGCCTGCCAGCTGCGCATAGCTCAGCCGCACCTGTTGATCGATCACCGCCAGAGCTTGCGGGGTGCGCTGTACCTGGGCGGCGAATCGCGCAAGCACGGTGTCCTGGAGCACGCTCATCATTTGCCCTCCTGGGCGTCGAAACGTTGCAGTTCACGCTGGAGGGTGCGTGACACCCGATGGATCTCGGCGCTTTCAAGCATGTCCCAGTGGCCGCCCTGCACCAGCGTGGCCAGGTAGCCATCAGCGGCGCGGCGCCGCCAGAACGCCCGCAGCCCGCGCAACTGCCCGCGAGCCATGTCTTCCCGCGCCTGCACCAGCACCACCCGCCCGGCCTGGGGTGGGCAGGCGTAGGCGGCCATGGCCAGGCGGTTATGGTTGTAGACGTGGAAGTAGCGCTCGACCTGGGCGTCCTCGATGCCGGGGTACATGCCGTTGAAGCGCACCAGCTTGTCGCGGAACTCGGCCATGTCGACGGTGCCGATCTGCGCCCGGAAGCCCGGATCGTCCGAACCCTGGGTGTCGAGCAGGACCACGCTGACCTGCCCGTGTCCGGCCAGGCGCAGACGGCGGGCCATCTCGTAGGCCACCAGGCCGCCGAACGACAGCCCGGTGAGCAGCAGCGGGCCGTGCGTCAAGGGCTCGATCAGGCGCAGGTAGGCATCGGCCATCGCCTCGACCGTGGGCTCGGTGGCTTCGCCGGGGTTGAGCCCCGGCGATTGCACGCCGTACACGCCAACCGCCTCGGGCAGCGCCTTGGCCAACGACAGGTAGCAGAACGCGGTGCCGCCGGCCGGGTGGATACACACCACGTTGTGCCGCCCCTCGCCCTGGCGGAAGGTGATCAGGTTGCCGTTGTCCCCTTGGGTGGCGGCCCCGTTTCGCAACCAGCCGCCCAGGGCCTCGATGGTCGGGTGGCCGAGTACCACCCGCGCCGGGACCTCGACCTCGAAGGCCTGGCCGATCTGGTAGGCCATCTTGACCGCGGCGATGGAGGTGCCGCCGACGGCGAAGAAGTTGTCGCGAATGCCGATCTGCGGGGCCAGCAGCAGGCCTTTCCAGATCTGGTAGAGGGTCAGTTCGATATGGTCGCGGGGGCTGCCGAGGTTGACCTGGCGCGCGGCCAGGTCGTGTTCGGCGCGCTCGGCCAGCGCCAGGCGATCGACCTTGCCGTTGGCGGTCAGCGGCATGGCGTCGAGCCACAGATAGCTGCTGGGCAGCACGGCGCTGGGCAAGGTGTCGGCCAGGTGCGCGCGCACGGCCTGTTCGTCCGGCCTGGTGGGCGCCACGCAGCAAGCCACCAGGCGCTGGTGCTCGGCCTGCTCGCCGAGCATCAGGACCACGCTGGCCGTGATCCCGGGGAAGGCCTGCAGCCGCGCCTCGACCTCGCTCAGTTCCAGGCGCACGCCGCGCAGCTTGACCTGGAAGTCGTCGCGCCCGAGGAACTCCAGTTGCCCATCGGCGCGGTAGCGGGCCAGGTCGCCGCTGCGATAGAGGCGATCACCGGGCACGAACGGGCTGTCGATGAAACGTTCGGCGGTCAGCGCCGGTAACCCGAGGTAGCCACGGGCCACGCCCACGCCGCCAATGTGCAGGTGGCCGGTGACACCGGGCGGCACCGGCGCATCGAAGTCGTCGAGCACATGGAAGCGGTTGTTGGCGATGGGCCGGCCGATCGGCAAGCGCAGGGCCGGCACCGTGTCACCCGGCGCCAGGGTCCAGATGCTGTTGATGACCGTGGTCTCGGTCGGCCCGTAGACGTTGTGCAGCCGCGCCTTGGGCAGACGTGCGCGCAACAGCCGCGCCAGGGCCGGCGACAGTTCGCCGCCGCCGCAGAACACATCGCTCAGGCCGTGGCACAGGCTGGCCTCCTCCACCTCCAGGAACAGCTGCAGCATGGCCGGCACGAACACCATCGCGGTGACGCCCTGCTCGCGTACCAGCCGGGCCAGGTAGCCGGGCTCCAGATGCCCGCCGGGCCGGGCGATCACCAGGCGCCCGCCGGTGGCCAGCGGCCAGAAGGTTTCCCAGGCCGAGGCGTCGAAACCGAACGGGATCTTGTGCAGCATCGCCCCGGCCTCGCCGCATACGCCCAGGCACCACAGCAGCAGATTGCCCAGCCCGCGATGCGCGACCATCACGCCCTTGGGCAGGCCAGTGGTGCCCGAGGTGTAGATCACGTAGGCCAGGTGCTCGGGGGTCACGCCCACTTCATGGGCGGCGAGGTTTTCGGCGGCCAGGTGCGCCCAGCACGGGGCGTCGGCCAGCAGGTCGAGTACCGGCGCCTCCCAGCCCGAGGACTGCATGGCCTGGCCCAGGGGGGCGCGGGCCGCGCCCAGGGTCAGCAGTACCGCCGGGGTGCTGTCGCCCAGCATGTGACCCAGGCGCCCGATCGGATAGTCCGGGTCCAGCGGCACATAGGCGCCACCGGCCTTGAGCACCGCCAGCAGCGCCACCGGCAATGCCGCGCAGCGCTCCACGCAGACCGCCACGCGCACATCCGGGCCGACGCCCAGGGTGCGCAGGTGGCGCGCCAGGCGATTGGCCTGGGCATTGAGTTCGGCATAGCTCAGCGCCTCGCCCTCGAATACCACCGCGCAGGCCTGCGGGTTGCGCGCCACCTGCGCCTCGACCAGGCGGTGCACGCAATCGACCGGCGTCGGCAGCAGGGCCGGCCGGTTCCAGCCGTGCAGCACCTGCTCGCGCTCGGCCGTATCCAGCAACGACAGCTCGCGCAAGGGCCGCTTGGGATCGGCGGCCACCTGGGCGAGCAGATGGCGATAATGGCCACTGAGGCGCTCGATGGTGCATCGGTCGAACAGGTCGGTGTTGTATTCGACCAGCAGGTGCAGGGCACCGTCGCGCTCGCTCCACTCGAATGCCAGGTCGAACTTGGCGGTGGCGCTGCCAGTACCGTGAGGCGACATTTCCAGGCCCGGCAACGCGACAGCGGCGCCCGGGGTGTTCTGCACCACCATCATCACCTGGAACAGCGGCGAATGGCCGGGGTCACGGGATGGGTTGAGCGCCTCGACCACCAGGTCGAACGGCACGTCGTGGTGCGCGTGGATTTGCAGCATGTTGCCGCGCACTTCGCGCAGCAGTTCGGCGAAGGTCTGCGCCGGGTCGAGTTGCTGGCGGATCACCAGGGTGTTGACGAAGTGCCCGACCAGGGGTTCGAGCTCGGCCCTGCCGCGGTTGGCGAATGGCGTGCCCACGCACAGGTCGCGCTGCCCGCTGTAGCGCCACAACAGCACGTCCAGTGCAGCGAGCAGCACATTGAAGCGCGTGCCTTGAGTATGCCGGGCCAAGGCGTCGAGCTCGGTCAGGGTGTCGGCGCCCAGTGTCGAGCTGAAGGTCGCGCCGACGAATCGCTGCACGGCTGGGCGCGGGCGGTCGCCGGGGATTTCCAGCAGGGTCGGCGCACCGGCCAGGGTGCGCCGCCAGAAGTCCAGCTGGCCCTGTAGCGTCGCGCCGTCCAGGCGTTGACGCTGCCAGCAGGCATAGTCGGCGTACTGTATCGGCAGCGGTGCCAGGCGCGCAGGCACGCCGCGCAGCAGCTCGGCGTAGGCGTTGGCGACCTCGTGCAGGATCACCCCCATCGACCAGCCGTCGGCGACGATATGGTGCACGCTGTACAGCCACACGTGATCATCCTCGCCCAGGCGCAGCAGCGTCGAGCGCAGCAGCGGGCCCTGGGCCAGGTCGAACGGCGCGCGGGCCTCGGCTTCGACGGCGGCGGCCAGGCGCTCCTGGCGCAGCGCCTCGGGCAACTGGCTCAGGTCCTGCACGGCCAGGGTCAGCGGCAGGCTCGCGTGCACCACCTGGCGCGGCTCGCCATCGACGCTGGCGAAGGTGGTGCGCAACATGGCATGGCGTTCGACCAGTACGTTCAGCGCTCGCTCCAGCACGGCAGTCTCCAGCCGGCCCTTGAGCCGCAGCGCCGAGGGCACGTTGTAGAACGGGTTGCCCGGCGCCAGTTGGTCGAGGAACCACAATTGCCGCTGCGAGAAGGACAACGGGCAATCGACCTGCCCGTGCGGACGGCACGGGATCGGCGCGCTGTCGTCTGGCGCTGCGAGCAAGGCAATCAACGCCTGCTTGTGGGTCTTCAGCGCCGCCATCAGCGCGTCATCGAGAAACCCCTTGGGCGCCTTGCAGCGCAGCTTGTCGCCGTCCACTTCGAGGGCCACGCCATGGCGGTCGAACAACGCCAGCAGTTGATGGGCGTTCATACTTCGAATTCCTCCATGTCGTTGTCGTCCTGCGCCGTCACGGCGAGTACCTCAGGCTGCGTGGGTGGCGTTGCATGGGCTGCGCGCAGGCCACCCACCATCGAATAGACCAGCGCATGCTCGGCGCCCAGGTCGAACAACCCGGCCAACTGGCGCGCCTCCACCGAACCGACGCCGCACAGGCCCAGCCCCAGGTCGGCCGCAGCCATGGTCAGCAACTGCGCCATGGCGCCGGCCTCGATCAGACAGAACTCGCGGCTGCCGTCACCGTACAGCGGGCGGATCGCCGCCAGGTCGGCAACGAAGAACAGCGCGAACGCCGCGCCCTCGTACACCGGCCGGTTGACGAAGTAGTCGTAGGTGTCGGCATCCAGCGCACCGTCGCCCATGGCCACCAGGCGATGAGCGACCGGGTCGTGGTAGTAGGCGCCGCCGGGCACCCCGAGCACCCGCCCGGGCTTGATGTACAGGTAGGTCTGCAGCGGATAGGCGCCGCCGGCCGAGGGGAACAGGTACTTCGCCTCGCCGTCGAGCTGCCCCTGGGCCAGCATCGCCAGTAGCCCGGCAAAGGCCTGCGCGGTGATCGGCTGTTCCAGGTAATGGCGCACCGAGCGGTAGTCGCGATAACGCTGGATAAAGGCCGGATCGTCCGGCACGCCCAGGGGCACCTGCCGCGCATCGTCGGCGAAACGCCGCCGTGCGCGTTGCTCGGCCTTGAAGCGTGCGCGTTGCTGGGGATCGTCCAGCACCTCGTCGACCTGCGCCCTCGGCGCTTCGTGACGCTGGGGGCGCTGGCGGTATAGCGCCAGCAGGTTGAGCAGGGTCGGCTGCGCCAGCAGGTGCGCCACATGGGGACGGAAGCCCAGTTCGCTGGACAGCGCGTTGCTGATGCGCACGATGTCGATGGAGGTGGCGCCTAGTCTCAGCAGGTTGGCATCGGCGGTGATGGCAGGCTGGCCCAGTACCTGCTCGACGATTGCCACCAGACGCTGTTCCTGCGGGCCGTCGAGCAGCAACTGCGGGCCGCTGGCCGGCGCCTGCTCGGGTTCGGGCAGGCGGCTCTTGTCGACCTTGCCGTTGGCCGACAGCGGCCAGGCCTCCACGAAGGTGAACGATGACGGCAGCATGTACGCCGGCAGCTTGTCGGCCAGGTAGCCGGCGAAGTCGCCGACCTGCAGCGCCGGATCGGCCTTGAGCACGTAGCCGGCCAGGCGTTTTTGCGCCTGGGCCTCGCCGAGGATGCGCACCACCGCGCTGTGCACGCCCGGGTGGCGATTGAGCACGGCCTCGATCTCGCCCAGCTCGATGCGATAGCCCTGGACCTTGACCTGGTTGTCGTCGCGGCCGAGGAACTCGATGTTGCCATCGGGCAGCAGGCGCCCGAGATCGCCGGTGCGGTACAGGCGCTCACCGGTCAGCGGGTGGTCGAAGAAGCTCCTGGCGCTCAGCGCCTGGTCGCGCCAGTAGCCCTTGGCCAGGCCAATGCCGCCGATGTACAGGTGGCCGGTGGCCCAGGTGGGGCGCACCTGCAGGGCCTCGTCCAGCACGTGGAAACGCTGGTGATCCAAGGCCTTGCCGTAGGGAATGCTGCGCCACGCCGGATCGACCTGGGTGATCGGGTAGCTGATCGACCAGATCGACGCCTCGGTGGCCCCGCCCAGGCTCATCATCTGCAACCCCGGGCGCAGTGCCCGGGCGCGTTCGGGCAACGCCAGCGGGATCCAGTCGCCGGACAGCATGGCCAGGCGCAGGCTCGCCGGCAGCGCCCTGCCCTCGCCCTCCAGGTACTCGACCAGCATGCCCAGCAGCGCCGGCACCGAATTCCACACACTCACCCGATGACCCTCGACCAGGGCGGCCCAGTGCGCAGGATCCAGGCTCAACTGCGGTTCGAGCATCACCACCGCCGCGCCCGCCGCCAGGGTGCCGAAGAAGTCGTACACCGACAGGTCGAAGCTCAGCGACGAGATGGCCAGCACGCGGTCCTGCGGGCCCACGGCGAAGCGCCGGTTGATATCGAGCAAGGTGTTGACCGCGCCCTGGTGGTCGATCACCACCCCCTTGGGCGTACCGGTGGAGCCGGAGGTGTAGATCACGTAGGCGAGGTCGTCGGGGCACACGTCCACTCCGCGCAGCGCTTCGGCCGCGCTGTGCGCCTGCTCGCTGACCGTCAGCGCGGTAATCTGCGCCGGCCACGCCACCTGCTCCATCAGGCTGGGTTGGGTCAACGCCAGGGTGGCCTCGGCGCGTTCGAGAATGTGCTGCAAGCGCGCCTTGGGCAGGTTCGGATCGAGCGGCAGGTAGGCGCCGCCGGCATACAGGATCGCCAGCGTCGCCACTACCTGCTCCCAACCACGCTGCATCACCACCGCGACCAGGCGATTGCGCTGCACGCCACGCGCTTGCAGTTGCGCGGCCAGTTGGCGGGCCTCCTGGCGCAGCTGGCCGTAGCTGAGCTCACGGGCGCCCAGCACCGCGACGGCCTGTGGCGTGGCCAGGGCCTGGCGCTCGAACAGCGCGTGCATCAACGGCAGGTCTCGTGGCGCCGCTGGCGCTTGCGGAAGGCGCGCCTGGGGCAGCAACTGCGGCGTGCTGGCGGCCCAGGCTTCAGGGGCAAGCAGGCAATCGAGCAGCGCGTTGTAGGCGGCGAACATCTGCCCGATCATGCCTTCGGGGAACAATGCATCGATGCTGTCCCAGTTGAACAGCAGGCGACCTTCGAGCTCGAGCAGGGTGTGGTCGAGCCACACGTGCGGGGTCTGGGTGATGCTGTGTTCCAGCGTCGCGCCCAGGGCGTCGGCCAGGTTGAACTCGGCCAGCTCCGGTGCGGCTTCCGACAGGGTGCTGTTGAACACGATCGGCATCGCCGTCTGCTGCACGCCGCGGGCCTGGGACAATTCGCGCAGCACGCGCACGCCGCTGACCACCGAGTGATCGATGTCCTGCCACAGGCGTGCCTGCACGGCGCGGGCCTTGTCGGTGAAGCTGGCGGTGCCGTCGATGGCCACCTCCAGCAGCACCAGGGAGGTGAAATCGCCGATGATCGCGTCCACCTGCGGGTGCAACGGCAGGCGGTTGAACAGCGGCAGGCTGAGGGTGAAGCGCGGTTGCCGGCTCCACAGCGCCAGTACCTCGCTGAACGCGGTCAGCAGCATCACCGACGGGGTGACGCCGAAACGCCGGGCCATGGCCTTGAGCTGGGCCCACTGCGACGCCGGCATGTCGCGATCGCGCCGGGTGAAGTGCGGGTTGGCGATGCTTTCCGGCTGGCATACCCGTGGCAGGTCCGGGGCCGGGGCCAGGTGCTCGATGCGCCCGCGCCAGTAGTCCAGGGCCTGCGCATAGCGCTGGTCGGCGCGCAGCCGGCGCTCGGCCAGCACATAGTCGCGGAAGGTCACGCCCGGCTCGGGCAGCGCCAGCTCGGGGTCGTGATAGAACCCCATCAGCTCACGGGCGAGGATCTGCGTGCTGGCGGCATCGACCACCAACGCGTCGAGGCTGATATGCAGGTGGCTGATGCCATGGTCGAGCAGCGACACGCTGAAGTCGAACAGCGGCCATCGGCTGGCGTCGAGCACCTGGTGCGACTGACGCTCGCGGGTGGCCAGCAGGGCCTGGTTGGCCGCTTCTGCGCCCAGGGCACGCAGGTCGTGCACGGCCATGCTGTAGCGCGGCACCTGCTCCAGCACCTGCTGGGTGCCATCGCCGAGGAACACCACCCGCAGCATGTCGTGGCGCAGGATCATGCGGTTGAGCGCGGCCTCGAAACGCGGCACATCGAACGCCGGGATGCGCAGCTCCTCATAGCCGTGGGCGCTGACGCCGCCGAGGCTGACGCTGGCTTCGCGGCCGAACCAGTAGGCCTGCTGGATATCGGTGAGCGGGAATGGCGTGTGACGGCTCGCAGGATCGGGCTGCAGTGCCTGAACCTCGGACGCGGCCTGCCCGTGCGCCGTGGCTTTGGCCTGGGCGGCCAGGTCCATCAGCACGGGCGCCTGGAACAGGCTGCTCAGCGACAGCTGCGTGCCCAGGCGCTGGTTGATCGCGTAGACCAGGCGCGTGGCCAGCAGCGAATGCCCGCCCAGGTCGAAGAAGTTGTCATGGATGCCGACCCGCTCGCACTTGAGCACCTCGGCCCAGACCTGCGCCATGCGCCGCTCGGTGTCGTCGCGTGGCGCTTCGAAATGCGCCGCGCCGCCGCGCTCGGGCGCCGGCAACGCCTGGCGGTCGAGCTTGCCGTTGCGGGTCAGTGGCAGTTGCTCCAGGCTGACCCAGGCGCTGGGCAGCATGTGCTCGGGTAACTGGCGCTGCAACGCGGCGCGCAGGGTCTGCGGCGCCTGGCCGACCACGTAGGCCACCAGGCGTGGGTCGCCGGCGACGTCCTCGCGCAACAGCACGGCGGCGTCGCGCACGCCCGGTTGCTGGCGCAGCAGGCTGTCGATCTCGCCCAGTTCGATACGGAAACCGCGCAGCTTGACCTGCTGGTCCGCCCTGCCCAGGTATTCGAGGTTGCCGTCGGCCTGCCAGCGCGCCAGGTCGCCACTGCGGTACATGCGTGCGCCTGGTTCGGCGCTGAACAGATCAGGCAGGAAGCGCTCGGCACTCGCCGCGCTGCGGTTGAGGTAGCCGCGGGCCAGGCAGGCGCCGGCAATGTACAGCTCGCCGGACACCCCCACCGGCAGCGGATTGAGGTCGCCGTCCAGCACATAGAGCCGCGCATTGGCGATCGGCTTGCCGATCGGCGGCAGTTCCGGCCAGTGTTCAGCCTCATCGCAGGCGAGGCTGAACTGGCTGACCACATGGGTCTCGGTGGGCCCGTACTGGTTGCGCAGGCGCGCGCCGCCCAGCCCGCGGACCAACGTGCGCAACGCATCGTTGACCTGCAGCGCCTCGCCAGCGGTGACGATCTCGCACCCACCAGCCGGCACGGGAGCGCCGGCCTCGGTCAGCGCGGCCAGCTGTTGCAGCACGGCGAACGGCAGGAAGGCGCGCCCCGCCTCCTGGGCCACCAGGGTCGGGCGCAGGGCGGCCAGATCCTTGCGCCCGGCTTCGCTCATCAGCAGCAGGGTGCCACCCTGGCACAGGGTGCTGCAGATCTCCTGGAACGACACGTCGAAGTTCAGCGAGGCGAACTGCAGCACCCGGCGCGGCGCCGGGTCGTCGTCCAGTTGCCAGCCGATCAGGTTGTCCAGGGCGCGGCGGCTATGGGCCACGCCCTTGGGCCGCCCGGTCGAGCCGGAGGTGTACAGCACATAACCAAGGTTCGCCGGGCTGACCACCACCTGCGGATCGCTGGCCGGGCAGCCGGCCCAGCGGGCCGCGTCGCGATCCAGGCACAGCAGCTCGACCGCCTGCGGCAGGCCCGGGCACAGTGAGGCCTGGGTCAACAGCAGGCTTGGCGCGGCGTCGGCGAGCATGAAGGCCAGGCGCTCGGCCGGATAGGCTGGATCGAACGGCACATAGGCCGCGCCCGCCTTGAGGATCGCCAGCAGGCCGACGACCATCTGCACCGAGCGCTCCAGGCACAGGCCGACCCGCTGCTCGGGGCCGACGCCCTGGGCGATCAGGTGGTGGGCCAGGCGGTTGGCCGCGCGGTTCAATTCGGCGTAGCTCAGGGACTGCCCGTCGGCGACCAGCGCCACGGCACCCGGCTCGCGCCGGGCCATTGCCTCCAGGCGCGCCATGCAGCCCGGCTGGCTGGCGGTGTCGCGGGCCGTGCGGTTGAAGGCCTCCAGGACCTGCCCGCGCTCAGCGCCGTCCACCAGCTCGAGCGTGGCGATCGACTGCGCGGGCTCATCGACCATGGCCTGCAACAGGCGGCGCAGGTATTCGCCGAAACGCGCCACGGTAGCGGGCTCGAACAGCCCGCTGGCGTACTCCAGGCCGCCGACGATCTCTCCGTCGCGCTCGCTCAACGCCAGTTGCAGGTCGAACTTGGCCACCCGCTGGCGCGCCGGCACGGTGCTGACTTCAAGGCCCGGCAAGGCCAGGGTCTGGCCCTGGTCCTGCTCCCAGGCGAACAGCACCTGGAACAACGGGCTGTAGGCCAGGCTGCGCGACGGGTTGAGCAGTTCCACCACCTGTTCGAAGGGCAGGTCCTGGTGGGCCTGGGCCTGCAACGTCAGTTGGCGGACCTGGCGCAGCCATTGCGTCAGCGAAGGGGCGCCGCTGCGGGTAACGCGCAAGGCCAGGGTGTTGACGAAGAAGCCGATCAGCCCGTCCAGCGCCGGGTCCGGGCGGTTGGCCGAGGGTACGCCGATGACCACGTCGTCCTGGCCGGACAGGCGCATCAGCAGCAGCGACCAGGCGCCCAGCAGGGCCATGAACAGCGTGGTGCCCTGGGCGGCGCACAGTGCCTTCAGGCGCGCGGTCAGGGCGCGGTCCAGCACCAGCGGCACGTAGCCGCCGCGATAGTCCTGCACGGCCGGGCGCGGGTGGTCGGTCGGCAGCGTCAACAGCGCCGGCGCGCCTTCCAGCGCCTGTCGCCAGTAGCGGCGCTGGCAGTCCAGGCGCTCGCCGGCGAGCCACTGCCGGTGCCAGGCGGCATAGTCCACGTATTGCACCGCCAGCGCAGGCAACAGGGCCTCGCGCCCTTGCACGGCGGCGGCATACAGCGCCTCCAGGTCACGGGTCAGCACGCCTACCGACCAACCATCGGAGATGATGTGATGCTGGGTCAGCAGCAGCACATGCTCGTCCACCGCCAGGCGTACCAGGCAGGCACGCATCAGTGGCCCTTGGGCCAGGTCAAAGGGCCTTGCGCCCTCCTCTTCGATCAACGCCTCCAGGCGCGACTGCGCATCAGGCAGGCCGTGCAGGTCGACCTGGCTGAAGGCCATGCCCTGGTCCGCGGCACCGATGAGCTGGCGACCCTCGCCCTCGATGCTGGCGAAGGTGGTGCGCAGTGCTTCGTGGCGAGCCACGAGGCGGTCCAGGCTCGCGACCAGTGCCGTCACCTGCAACGGGCCCTTGATGCACAGGTTCAGCGGCATGTGGTAGGCGGCATTGCCGCCCTCCAGCTGGGCCAGGAACCACAAGCGCTGCTGGGCGGACGACAACGTTTGCGCGCCGGATCGTTCGATCGCGACGATCGGCATGCACGCCTCGTCCCGGCTGGCCTGGAGGCGCTCGGCGAAGTCCTTGAGCCGCGGGTTTTCGAACAGCAGCGCCGGCGCCACTTCGCGGGCCAGTTCCTGGCGCACCCTGGCCAGGATGCGCATGACCAGCAGCGAATGGCCGCCAAGGGCGAAGAAGTGGTCGTCGCGCCCAACCCGCGCCAGGCCCAGTACCTCGGCCCAGATGGCCGCCAGGGTGGTTTCCAGCGTGCCCTGCGGCGCCAGGTAGTGCGCTTGCTCGAGGTCACCGGCCTGCGGTGCGGGCAGGCCGCTGCGGTCGAACTTGCCATTGGCGGTCAGGGGCAAGGCCGGCATCGCCACGTAGGCGCTCGGCAGCATGTAGTCCGGCAGATGCGCGCCAAGGTGTTCGCGCAGGGCAGCCGGGGTCAAGCCGGCGCCCGGCTGCTCGGCGTAGTAGGCCACCAGGCGCGGCTCGCCCGGTGGGTCCTGGCGCAGCAGCACCAGGCTTTGCCGCACGCCGGGCACTTGCGCCAGGCGTGCCTCGATTTCACCCAGTTCCAGGCGCAGGCCGCGTAGCTTGGCCTGCTGGTCGCGGCGGCCAAGGAACTCGAGCTGGCCCTCGGCGTTCAGGCGCGCCAGGTCGCCGGTGCGGTACAGGCGCTCACCTGCCACATAGGGGCTGTCGATGAAGCGTTCGGCGCTCAACTGCGGTAGATTCAGATAGCCGCGCGCGACACCGACGCCGCCGAGGTACAACTCCCCCTCCTCGCTCGCCTGCCCCTGCGCGTCGAGCAGGTAGACGCGGCAGTTGGCCAGCGGTCGACCGATAGGCAGCACGGCGTCGGCGCTATCGAGCGCCGGTACTTCGTGGCAGGTGCTGTCGATACTGGCCTCGGTCACGCCATAGGCCTGCACGATCCGCACTCGCTCGCCGCACAGGCGGCGCAGCTGGCGGGCACTGTGGGCGGTCCAGACGTCCGAGCCGCACACCACGGTGCGCAGGAACGACAGGTCGCGACCGTTCGCCTCGGCCCAGTCCATCAGCGGGTTGAGCACTGCCGGCACGAAGTCGCCGAAGCCTACCTGCGCCTCGCTCAGCAGGCGGTACAGCGCGGGCGGGTCCATCAGCGTGTCACGCGGACACAGCACCAGGCTGCCGCCAAAGCCCAGCGCGCGGATCAGATCGGCACTGAACACATCGAACGAAAAACCGGCCATCTGCAGGTGATTAAGCGGCGCCTGCAGGGCATAGAAGCGGCCCCAGGCGGCGCTCAACGCAACCAGGCCACGGTGCTCGACCATCACCCCCTTGGGGGTGCCGGTGGAGCCGGAGGTATAGATCACATACGCCAGGTGACGGGGCGTCAGGCCGATCGCTCGCGGGTCGGGATCAAAGGCCGGCTGATCGGCCCAGGCGTGCTCCTCGTCCAGGTCGAGCACCACCGCAGCCAGCTCCAGGCCAGCGATCAACGCCAGTGCCCGGCTGTGGCCAAGCAGCACCGCCGGCGCGCTGTCGGCCAGCATGTGCGCCAGGCGCGCCCGCGGGTAGGCGGGATCCAGCGGCACGTAGGCGCCCCCGGCCTTGAGCACCGCGAGCACGGCCACCAGCATGTCCAGCGATCGCTCGACGCACAGGCCGACCCGCACGTCCGGGCCGACACCCTGGGCACGCAGGTGATGGGCCAGGCGGTTGGCCCTGGCATTGAGCTCGCCATAGCTCAGGGCATCCTCGCCATAGCGCGCGGCGATGGCGTGCGGCGCCCGCCGTACCTGCGCTTCGAACAGGCCATGCACGCACTGGTCGCTGTCGAACGGTGCGTCGTGGTGCCAGTTATCGGGTAAAACAGCGGCTTGCGCGCCGGCCATGCCGCGCGTGGAGGGGGTGTCGAACATCGGGCTGCCATCCGTGAGTATTGTTTTTATTCGGTGCGCGCAGGACGACGGGCGTCCTGCCGGTCGGGTCGGTCATTCGGGGGAGATCAGGGGCCAGGCGCGGCGCGGGCGCGCGCAGCAGTGAGGCGCACAGCGTGCGACCGGGGGATGGCGCACGTGGAGGGACATGTGGCGAACACGGGCGCATGGCCCGTCATATCGACGATTCCAGACTGCGTGACCAATTGAAACCTCACCATCCTTATGGGGGCATGCAAGGGCCACGAGCGTTGAGCCTGGGTGGTCCCTTCGGCTGCGGTACCGATGACCTGTGGGCCGTCGGCTTTCCAGTTGCGCCGGGCTCCTGGCCCCGGGCGCTGGCAGATGATAACCATGAGGGTCCACAGCTAGGCAACAAAAACAGAAAGTTTAATGCTTGTGTGTTTACCTGGCGGCCTTCCTACTTCCCGGTCAGGCCGCCAGGCCCCCTTCACTGCGCAGGCGCCACCGCCGGCGGTGGCTCGTTGGTCACCCGCAGGATCCCCCACAGCCCCGAGGCATTGCCGTACGCCGCATAGTCGCGGAACAGGTAGTCCCCCGGCACGGCGTTGGCGCCCCCGGCACTGGGCAGCATGAAGCTGAAGTGCGCCGCCGGCAGCACGCTTTCCTGCGCGCCCACATACATCGCCATCGGGTTGTAGCCGTAGCGCACCGAGCCGATGCCCGGCAGGCCCATGGGGTAGCCGTTCACGTCGTTCTTCTCGGGCTGGTAGTTGTGCAGCGGCCACAGGTGCCCATCGAGCTGGTAGGTGATGCCGCGGCTGCCACCGCTGGGCATCAGTACGTGGCTGCGCGCCGGCTGGCCGGGCTTGGCCCAGAGTACCGGGGTCTGCGGATCGCCGCCGACCAGGACATTGCTGTAGGCCATGTGGGCATTGGGCACATCGGCGAAGCCAAAGCCATCGGCATGGCCGAACGGCGCGTCCGGCGCCAGGCCGAAGCGCAGCCACAGCGGCTCGGTCTTGTAGTTCATCGCCATGTTGCCGTTGTCCTTCGGATCGCCGGGCACGCCGTTGCCCTCGGTGGCGATGCCCTCCACCGGCCGGCCATCGGCCCAGCGCATGTTCAGCGAGCGCTGCCACACGGTGACGAAGTCGCGGTAGTCGGGCTGGCCGCTGACCTTCACCGTCGCCTGGGCGCGGCTGGCGGTGTCCTCGGTCCAGGTCGCGCTTTGCGGCAACACGCTCATGGCGCCCACCAGGCCTTTCTGCGGCTGCTTGATGACATCCGCCGGGGTCAGGTTGAGGCCGCCGAACTCGATGGCCGTGGTGTTGATGTTGTCCACGGTGCGGCCCAGTTGCAGCACCGGCTTGCCTTCACGCTCCAGGTGCCCGGCGTAGTACTGGTACACCCGGTTCGGGTAGGCGCCGCTGCTGCCGGTGCGCGGCGGCACGGTCTGCACCGGGTTGAGGCCAACGTTGACGCCGTCCGACTTGGTGATGTCGTAGGCCAGCAGCTGCGCATGCAGGCCGACGTGGCTGGACGGGCGCATCAGGTTGTTGTTGAACGCCGTGGAGCCCTCGCCGCCGGCGCGGTCGCGCTTGACCACGTTCTGCATCACCGCGCTGCTGGGCAGGTCGGGCATCATCAGCGGCAGGCGGTTTTCCAGGGTGATGCTGATGCAGTCGCCGGCGTTGGCGCGCAGCACCAGCGGCTCGACCGGAACGCCGGCCTTGAGCTTGCCGGTGCTCGCGTCGAGGTCGGCCTTGCGCACGTAGAGCACTGCGGTCGGATCGTGCAGCGGCGAACTGTGCCCGCCCACGGTGAAGGTCGCGCCATCCTCCTCGTCGGTGACCGTGGCCATGGGGATATCGACCTTGCGGCTGTTGAACACCAGAGTGCCGCCATTGGCCTTGAGCGCGCCACCGACGTGCTGGCCGATGCCGGCCGGGTCATTGATGCTGACCCCGTGGCGGTTCTCGAGAATGTCGTTGGCCAGGGCCGCGACGATCTCGTAGCTGCGCTTGACCGTCGGCCGCGTGCCGATGCCATTGGCGTTGGCCGTGGTCTTCGGACAGATGCCGTCGAAATTGACGGTGTTGCGCATGGCCACCGGCTGCGGATTGTTCGGCAGGGCGAACAGGTCGGCGCGTTGCGCGGTGTAGTTGCGCATGATGCCCCAGATGCCGTTCCAGTAGCCTTCCAGCGCCGCATCTAGCGAGTACAGGTAGTCGCCGTTTGTGGCGGCGGAGCTGGAGATCATCGACACCGGCGCCATGAACCCGAGCTGCTCGGAGATGCCCACCATCTGCGACGACTTCCACCCCGAGTTGGAGCTGTTGCCGAAGCCTGAGCCGTTCTGCAGCCATTTCACGCCGTGCAGGGTGACGTTGTGTTCCTCCTCATGGCCGCCGGCATGCATGCGCAGGCGCACGTTGTCACCGGAATAGGTGCGCAGCAGCGGTGTGAACGGGTCACCCGGCTCGCTGCCCTTGTTGACGTGCGGCGGGAACAGCGTGGTGCCGCCGGTGGGGCCGGTGGCCTGGGTGATCGCCGAAGGCGCCAGGTTCATCGCCGGGATGGCGCGGTCGGTGCGGCTCTGCATGGCGTAGGCCAGGTCGCCGCCGAGGCCGTCGGCCTGCATGCCGCGCTTGCCGTCCGGGCCGACCTTGTTCGGGTCGAACACGCGCAGGGCCAGCGGTTCGTTGCGGTAGTTGACGACGAACATGCCGGGGTCATCCACCGAGATCGCCTGCGGGCACGGCCGGGTCGGGCAGCCCGGGCTCAGCCCGCCACGGGACTCGACCACCGACTCGAGCAGCGTCGAGGCCTTTTGCCGCACGGGCGGGTTGATGGCGTAGCGGAAGCTGTCGGCGGTGGCCGGATAGGCCTGGCCGTCCGGCACGCCATTGGGGCCGGCGCCGACATACACGCCAGCTTCATAGGCATGCTGGAAGTCGCTGTACTCGAGGAAGAACTCGCGGTAGCTGTCGTTCTTGCCGTCGCCGTCGTGGTCGCCGGTCTGGATCACCGCCTGCCACGAGGTCGGGCCGCCATCCTGGCGGGTCGCCGGGTTGTACAGCTGTTCGCCGGTCTCGGCGTGGTACCAGGTAGAGCCTGCGGGCTCGGCCAGCACAGTGGCGTACAGCCCGAGCTGCTGGTGGGTCGATGGGCCGAGGTGGTCATGGGTGAAGATGGTGCCCAGGCCACGGTCGACATTGTGCACGTTCACCAGGGGGTCGGCGAACCAGCGTTGCATTGCGCTGCGCGCGCCGAGCCAGTCGGCCCGGCCGAAGCGTCCGAAGTACGGATGCTGCTTGGCTTTCGGGCAGGCGGCGGTGCCGTCGCGGGTATCGCCTTCGGTGCAGTTGTTGAAGCTGCGAATGGCGTGCACGCGCTCGACCACGCTGCCGGGCGAGAGGATGCCGTCCTCGTAGTTCCAGCCGTTGGCCGAGCCGTCGGCGGCGGTCAGGTCCCATTTGGGCAGGTGGATATGCTGGCCGATCACGTCGGTCGGGGTACGTACCTGGTAGTCGTCCATCTCGTAGAACGACGGGATCAGGTTGGTGTGCACGTACTGGGTGCAGTCGAAGGTATTCATGCGCATCACCAAGGGCTCTGGCGGGCGCTGCTTGGTGATCACCGGCCAGGCGTCTTCCCACAGGGCGAGGATACGCGCCTGCGGGAAGTGGTAGCCGACCTTGTTGTACACCGCGTCGAACTGGATGTTGGCCGCCTTGTAGATACGCGGCCGGTCGGCGGTGAAGGTGGACGAACCGCGGAAACTCATGCCGGTGAGGTTTTCACCGCTGAAGAACTCGCCGACACCCGAAGACTGGGTCAGGCGCTTGCCTCGGTCGTCCATGCACGGCTCATAGTACGGCGCGCCCGCCGTCGGCAAGGCGCCGTTGGTGCGGAAGGCCTTGGCCACCGGCGCGCCGCCCGGGATCAGGGCGAAGCTTTGGTGCTCGGCCTTGGCGTGGAACTGCATGGCCGCCTGTTCGACCTCGGTGCCCTCTTCAGGCAGGTAGATCGGCTTGGCCTTGTGCACCACCTTGGAGAAGTCCAGCTTGGTGGTGGTGGTCACGGCGTCGCCACCGGCAGACACGCCGTCGAGGGTGTGCCGGCCAAGGCCGCCGTCCCAACCGTCGACCTGGTTGGGATCGAGGTTGGCCCACAGCGCCTTGCCGCTGTCCTTGAGCTGCCGGGCCAGGGCCGGGTCGAGCATGTCCAGCGGCGGAGTCGGCGGACGCTGGCCGACGCTGCTTTCCATGCCACCGATCCAGAACGGGTAGCCGGGGTTTTTCAGGCTGCCGTCGGCGTTGCGATTGGTCTCGCTGCGATCGACCAGCGCGAGGGAGCCAACCGCACGTGGCGTGGCGGGCTCGTCGGGGTGATCGTCGCCCTCCTCTTCTTCGTCATCGCCATGTTCGGAGACCAGGGTTTCGGCCAGCTTGGGCACTACCGTGACCTTGCCCGGCATCGGCGCCATGGCCTTGCCCGGCAACGGCACGATGGCCGGGATCGGCGTGCCGGCAATGATCTCGCCGTCGGGCAGCGCCCGCGCACCCGGCGCGGGCTTGCCATTGCGCAGGGCGAACGGCGTGGTGTGGAAGCCGTTCTCGCCCTCGCCGCTGACCGCCAGGCGGGTGCCTGGCTCGAACACATCATGTACCCGCCACATGGCCCACATGCCCTGGGCGAAGTGCGGATAGAAATGGCAATGGTAGATGGCGTCGCCCGCGACCCGGTTGCGGTTGCCGGAGCCGCCGTTGGCGATTTCGTAGGTGTAGCCCACGCCCGGGCCGATGCCTTGGGCGTCGATATAGTCGGAGTTGTCATCGTTGGGGTTGAACAGCCACTGGTGCCCGTGCAGGTGGAAGATGTGCTGCTCGTGGCCATTGTGGGTGTTGCGGAACTTGGTGAAGTCACCGATGTAGCTATGGTGCACGTTGGCAGGTTCCGCCGGGTACAGGGCCATGGTCGCCTTGACCCCGGTGGCGCTGGCCGGCGGCGTTTCGCCCGGGCGGATGTTCTCCAGCCCGACGTTGGCCGGGATATCCACCAGGGTGCCGATATCACCGACAGTGTGGGCACTGAGGAAGAATTCCTCGTAGGCGCACGACAGGCAGTCGTGCATCGGCCCCACGCCAAGACGGTTGGCCACCACCTCGGCGCCCATGCCGCCGGAGCCATAGTTGATCATGAACGAGTCGCGGGTCGGCTCCAGCACGTGGCCCATGACCGGGTCGGCCCAGTAACCGGGAAAGGCTTGGGTGGCGGCGACCTCGTCGGCGAACTGCGAGGCGAAGTCGCGGAAGGCTTCCAGGCGATTGGGCAGCGCCGGGTTGCGCTTGCCGACGCTTTCCAGCGGATAGGTGCTGGCAGGGAAGCTGCCGTCGGGGTTGGGGCCCATGACGATGGCGTCGGTCTCGCTGCTCTGGATCTCGTTGCCGTCGACCATGGCGATGATCGGCTTGCCGGCCTTGCCCTCGGCGATCCACGGCTCGACGTTGGGGTAGCGTGCCTGGTAGTCGATGACCGGCTGACCGGTGGCCGTGCGGCCGGTGGTGGCCAGGCGCATCTCTTCCTCGGTCAGGGTGTTGCGGTAGGTGCGCCCGGCCTTGGGCACCACCACCACCTGGCCGAACAGGCCGTTGGCGACGTTACCGCCGCCGCCCTGCCCGCCGAAGGTCGCACCCAGGCTGGTAACGGCGAAGGCGCCTTCGCGCTCGGCGTACAGGGTGTAGCTGCGGGTGCCGCCCGGGGCGACCAGGAAGTTGCCATTGCGCCCGGTGTTGGCGGCGATGTCGCCGATGCTGTTGACCGCCTGCAGGCCATTGACCTGGAAACCCACATGGCGATCGGTAACCTGCTCGTCGGCGACGAAGTGCTCGTTGCCCTCGTTCTCGACCTCGGCGCCCTCTTCTTCCTCGCCTTCGACTTCGTTCTCGTCGTGATCGATGCCGTGCTTGTTGGGGTTGGCCTGGTAGGCCAGCAGGTTGCTCAGGTTGACCGTCAGGCAGTCGCCGGCGGCCACCCGCAGCACGATCGGCCGCGGGCGCTTGTCCGGGCGCAGGGTGACCTTGCCCGGCACCGCCGCACCGCCCTTGCTCAGGGGCACATGGTGCTCGTCCACCACGTCCTGGCGCAGGGCGAACATCATGCCGTTGGCGTTCTGCGCGCCAAGGCGGTTGAACATCAGTGGCTGATCCAGCGCCACCACGTTGGCCACCAGCGTGCGCTGGCACTGCACGGCGGCCTCGCTGGAGACCTGCCAGCCCAGCAGGGCCAGCAGGAAGGTGGAAAGGACCGGGCCTTTGCGAGGGGTCGACATGGGGCACCTCCGGGGACACAGGGATACTGCGAAGGAGGTGAGCAAGGCTTATGCCATGAATTTAGTCGTTGTTAATCAGATGCTTGCGAGATGGAGAAGGATGAACTGGGCGTTTTCCCCCTTAATTGGGGGCCGCATGGGAGCGCAGACTGAAGGGCTGAAGCCGGGTCAATCGCCTCGATAGCATTTAGTGATTGAACGCCAACGCAAAGGTGCAGTAAGCTCGGTCCCAATCACTGGAGAGCAACATGTCGAAACAAACCCGCAACCACGCCAACCACACCGGTCGCTCCGCGCACCGCGTGCTGGCCGTTGCCGGTCGTAACGCCGTTGCCAGCTTTTATTTTGGGTATTGGTTTAGCCACTAGGCGCCGATTACCCATCCGGCGCCCACCTTCGAGGGGCCGCCGAACATGAGAATACTCAAACCCCCGGTCGGCTCCCCGACCGGGGGTTTTGCTTTTCCGGGCCCACGAAACATACCGATTACCTTGAGGACAGCGTCATGAACCACACCACCTACTACCGCACCTATGCATGGCGATTTAGCCAGTTCCGTTCGGGCCAGCCTGCCGCCTCCGTTCGGTCGATTTCCGGTGGCAATGCCGCACAGACACCCCATTTGACGATCAGTCGAACACCTCGATAGGGCCGACCGCGCGGGCCAGAACCCGCCGTCCGCCCAGGGAAAAAACGCCATGCAAGCCTCGAACCTCGCCCTGCCCCTGACCCAGCCGCACGCTGCCAACACCACCGTCAGCCAGCGCCTGCCCAGCCCGCACCTGCTCAAGCAGCAGATGCCGCTGTCCAGCGAACTCACCCAGCAAGTCCATGCCCAGCGCCAGGCGATCCGCGCCATTCTCGAAGGCCGCGACGAACGCCTGCTGGTGGTGGTCGGCCCCTGTTCGATCCATGACCCGCGCTCGGCCCTCGAGTACGCCGACCGCCTGGCCGCGCTCAGCCGCGAGGTCGACGACAAGCTGCTGCTGGTGATGCGCGCCTACGTGGAAAAACCGCGCACCACCGTGGGCTGGAAAGGCCTGGCCTACGATCCGCACCTCGACGGCAGCGATGACATGCACGCCGGCATTGCTCTGTCCCGAGGCCTGATGCTGGGCATGCTCGAACGCGGCCTGCCGATCGCCACCGAGCTGCTGCAGCCGATGGCCGCCGGCTACTTCGACGACCTGCTGGGCTGGGCCGCCATCGGCGCGCGCACCACCGAGTCGCAGATTCACCGCGAGATGGTCAGTGGCCTGGAACTGCCGGTCGGTTTCAAGAACGGTACAGACGGTGGTATCGGCATCGCCTGCGACGCCATGCGCAGCGCCGCCCACCCGCACCGTCACTTCGGCATGGACACGCAGGGGCATCCGGCGATCATCGAGACCCTGGGCAACCCCGACACCCACCTGGTGCTGCGCGGCGGGCACAAGGGCCCGAACTACGACGCCCAGAGCGTCGCCCTGGCGCGCCAGGGCCTGGCCAAGGCAGGTCTGGCGCCACGCATCATGGTCGACTGCAGCCACGCCAACAGCGGCAAGGACCCGGCGCGCCAGCCGGCGGTGTTCGAGGACGTGCTGGCCCAGCGTCTGGGCGGTGACCGCTCGCTGGTCGGGGTGATGCTCGAGGGCCACCTGTTCGACGGCTGCCAGGCCCTGGGCAAAGGCGCGCTGAAGTACGGCGTGTCGATCACCGACGGCTGCCTGGGCTGGGACGCGACCGAGGCGCTGCTACGCGACGCCGCCGCGCGCCTGTGAGTCTCTGCGGCAAGCCTGGCGAGACAGGGCACGAACAAGTGCGCTAGGCTTGCCTTTTCGAACCCAAGGAGCAGTACCCATGGCCCGAGCCACCGCCCGCCACATCCTGGTTGCCAGCGAAGACAAGTGCAACGAACTCAAAGCGCAGATCGAAGCTGGCGCCGACTTCGCCGAAGTCGCCAAGGCCAACTCCACCTGCCCATCCAGCCGCCAGGGCGGTGACCTGGGCTCGTTCGGCCCGGGCCAGATGGTTCGCGAGTTCGATACCGTGGTCTTCAGCGCGCCGCTGAACGTCGTCCAGGGCCCGGTGAAGACCCAGTTCGGCTACCACCTGCTGGAAGTGACCAGCCGCCAGGACTGATCCGGCATTGCCGTGCTCGTTCCTGTAGGAGCGAACGTTGTGGGAGCGGGCTTGCCCCGCACCCACAAAAGCCGTTTCGACATGATCATGCGCTGTGTGGTTGCAAGTTGCGTGTGCCTGATCCTGCCGTTTTCACTACAGGCCGCCCCCACCCACGCCCTCACCGTCTACGGTGAAGCCCCCCGCTATCGCGCGAACTTCCACCACTTCGACTACGTCAACCCTTGCGCCCCCAAGGGCGGCAGCCTGCGCCGCTCGGCCATCGAGATCGGCCAGTTCGACCATATCCTGCCCTATATCGACAAAGGCATCGGCGTCAGCCAGGTAGATGGCTGGCTGTACGCGCCGCTGGCCATGCGTTCGCTCGACGAGCCCTACACCGTCTACGGCCTGATCGCCCAGCGCCTGGAGCGTGGCCCCGACGACGCCTGGTTGCGCTTCTACCTCGACCCGCGCGCCACCTTCGCCGACGGCAAGCCGGTGCGCGCCGAGGACGTACGCTTCAGCTACGACCTGCTGATGAGCCAGGGCAGCCTCAAGTTCCGCACCCAGTTTGCCGATGTCGCCGGGGTCACCGTCGAAGGCCCGCGCCAGGTGCGCTTCGACTTCAAGCAGCCCCATGGCCGCACCCTGCCGCTGGAGCTGGCCGGCCTGCCGGTGCTGCCCGAGCATGACTGGCACAAGCGCGACTTCGCCAACGGCGCCGGCTTCGACAAGCCCGTGGGCAGCGGCCCTTATCGCATCGGCAGGATCGACAACGGCCGCAGCATCACCTTCGAGCGCGATGCGAACTGGTGGGCGCGGGACCTGCCGGTCGCCCGCGGGCTGTACAACTTCGCCCGCATTAGCGTCGAATTCTTCGGCGACACCGAAGTGGCCCGCCAGGTACTCAAGGGCGGTGGCTACGACTACAACCGCGAGTACTCCGCCACCGCCTACACCCTCGGCTACAACGGCGCGGCGCTGGATGACGGGCGCCTGCGCCGTGCCCACCTGGGCCCGGCCAAGCCGCAGATCGCCCAGGGCTTCGTGTTCAACCTGGACCAGCCGCAGTTCAAGGACCGCCGCGTGCGCCAGGCTCTCGCCATGCTCTGGGATTTCGAGTGGAGCAACCGGCAGATGATGCGCAACATGTACATCCGCCAGCAGAGCCTGTACGCCAACACGCCGCTGGCCGCCCGCGCCCTGCCCGACGCCGAGGAACTCAAGCTGCTCGAGCCGCTGCGCGGCCAGGTGCCGGATGAAGTGTTCAGCCAGGTGTTCAGTGCGCCGGTCACGGACGGCTCCGGCATCATCCGCCAGCAGCAGCTGCAGGCCCTGGCCTTGCTGCAGGACGCTGGCTGGCATCCCCAGGGCGATCGCCTGGTCAACGCCCAGGGCCAGCCGCTGAGCTTCACCTTCCTCAATGGCCAGTCGGGCCTGGAGCGCCTGCTGCTGCCGTGGAAGCGCAACCTGGCGCAGATCGGCGTCGAGCTGAACATCCGCAACGTCGACGCCGCCCAGTACGTCAACCGCGTGATGGCCCGCGACTACGACATGATCGTCACCGGCTACCCGGTGACCCTGTCGCCGGGCAGCGAGCAGTACAACTACTTCGGTTCCGCAGCGGCCAACGACCCCGGCTCGAACAACCTGATGGTGCTCAAGGACCCGGCGGTGGACCGCCTGCTCGACGGCCTTGTACGCGCCAACAGCCAGGCCGACATGCTGCGCCACGCCCGCGCCCTGGACCGAGTGCTGCAATGGAACTACTACTGGATCCCCAACTACTACCCGCCTGGCAGCTCGACGGTGTGGTGGAACCGCTTCGGCCTGCCCAAGGTGCAGGCGGCCTATGACGAAGGCCTGGACACCTGGTGGGAAGTCAGCCCACGGGCACTGACCACCCAGCAGATGGCCGAGCGCCTGGGGAATGCGCCATGACTACCTACATCCTGCGCCGCCTGCTGCTGATCATCCCCACCCTGCTGGCGATCCTGCTGGTGAACTTCGCCATCGTCCAGGCCGCGCCCGGCGGGCCGGTGGAACAGGCCGTGGCGCGCCTGCAGGGTATCGGCGGCGGCGCGCCTGGTGCACGGGTCGAGGCGGTGCAAGGCGGGTCCCGCGCCACCCGTGGGCTGGATCCCAAGCTGATCGAGGAGATCAAGCGCCAGTACGGCTTCGACAAGTCCGCGCCCGAACGGCTGTGGCTGATGCTCGGCCAATATGCCCGGCTGGACTTCGGCCAGAGCTTCTTCCGCGGCGCCAAGGTCACCGATTTGATCGTGCAGAAACTGCCAGTGACCCTGTCGCTGGGCTTCTGGGCAACGCTGATCACCTACCTGGTGTCGATCCCGCTGGGCATCCGCAAGGCGGTGCGTCATGGCAGCCGCTTCGATGCCTGGAGCAGCGCGCTGATCGTGATCGGTTACGCACTGCCCTCGTTCCTGTTCGCCCTGTTGCTGATCGTGCTGTTCGCCGGCGGCACCTCGCTCAACTGGTTCCCGGTGCGCGGCCTGGTCTCCGACGATTTCGACCAGCTCAGCCTGCTGGGTAAGGTCGCCGACTACTTCTGGCACCTGGTGCTGCCGGTCGGCGCCCTGGTGATCGGCGGCTTCGCCACCCTGACCCTGCTGACCAAGAACGCCTTCCTCGACGAGATCGCCCGCCAGTACGTGGTCACTGCCCGCGCCAAGGGCCTGAGCGAACGGCGCGTGTTATACGGCCATGTGCTGCGCAACGCCATGTTGCTGGTGGTGGCCGGGCTGCCCCAGGCGCTGATCACGGTGTTCTTCGCCGGCTCCCTGCTGATCGAGGTGATCTTCTCCCTCGACGGCCTCGGGCGCATGAGCTACGAGGCGGCGGTGTCGCGGGACTACCCGGTGGTGTTCGGCACCCTGTTCATCTTTACCCTGGCCGGGCTGTTGATCCGCCTGCTAGGCGACCTGTGCTACACGGTGCTCGACCCGCGCATCGACTTCGACGCGAGGGGCCGCTGATGTTCTCGCCCATCGCCCGACGCCGGCTGCGCCGCTTTCGCGACAACCGCCGCGGCTGGATCTCGCTGTGGCTGTTCGCCGGGCTGTTGCTGCTGAGCCTGGGGGCGGAACTGGTGGCCAATGACAAGCCCTTGCTGCTCGGCTACCAGGGCGAGCTGTACACCCCGGCGCTCAAGCGCTACACCGAGCAGCAGTTCGGCGGGCAACTGCCGTTCCAGCCCGACTATCGCAGCCAATACGTGCGCCAGCTGATCGAGGGCCACGGCGGCTGGATGCTCTTCGCGCCGATCCCGTTCAGCGCCGACACGCCCAACTACGACCTGCAGGTGCCCACCCCCAGCCCGCCCAGCACGAGCAACTGGCTTGGTACCGACGACCAGGGCCGCGACGTGCTGGCGCGGGTGCTGTACGGCACGCGGGTCTCGCTACTGTTCGCCTTCGCCCTGACCCTGCTCAGCGTGCTGATAGGCGTCACGGCCGGCGCCCTGCAGGGCTACCACGGCGGCTGGGTCGACCTGCTCGGCCAGCGCCTGCTGGAGGTGTGGTCGGGGCTGCCGGTGCTGTACCTGCTGATCATCCTGTCGGGGTTCGTCGAGCCGGATTTCTGGTGGTTGCTGGGGATCATGGCGCTGTTCTCCTGGCTGACCCTGGTGGATGTGGTGCGCGCCGAGTTCCTTCGTGGGCGCAACCTGGAATACGTCAAGGCCGCCCGCGCACTGGGGCTTTCCGATACCCAGGTGATGCTGCGGCATATCCTGCCCAACGCCCTCAACGCGACCCTGACCTACGTGCCGTTCATGCTCACCGGGGCGATCACCACCCTGACCGCGCTGGACTTCCTCGGCTTCGGCATGCCCGCCGGCAGCGCCTCGCTGGGCGAGCTGGTGACCCAGGGCAAGCAGCACCTCGAGGCGCCGTGGCTGGGCTTCACCGCATTCTTTGCCCTGGCGCTGATCCTGTCGTTGCTGGTATTCATCGGCGATGCGCTGCGCGAGGCATTTGATCCTCGCAGGTGATCGCCTGTAGCGCCCTCACATCCAACCGCTGGACCAATGCATGCACGACAACCTCAAGGACTACCCCCAGGTCCGCCAACTGGCCATCCGCTCGCTGTTCGAGATCATCGAGCAGTCCAGCGAAGGCACGGTGATCGTCGACCGCCAGGCGCGCATCGTCTGGATGAACGAGCGCTATGCCCGCCGCTTCGGCCTGGAGGACGCCGCCAGCGCCATCGGCAAACCGTGCGAGACGGTGATCCCCGGCAGCCTGATGCGCGAGGTGGTGAGCAACGGCAAGCCGATCCTGCTGGACATGCTCGACACGCCAAACGAACCGCTGGTGGTGATGCGCCTGCCGATCCACGACGACCAGGGCACGCTGATCGGCGCCATCGGCTTCGCCCTGTTCGATGAGCTGCGCAGCCTGTCGCCGCTGCTCAAGCGCTACGCCAGCATGCAGCAGGAGCTGGCTTCGACCCGCTCACAGCTGCGCGCGCGCCAGGCCCGCTACAGCTTCGCCCAGTTCGTCGGCAGCAGCCCCGCGTGCCTCGAGGCCAAGCGCCGCGCCCGGCGTGGAGCCGGCAGCGACTCGCCGGTGCTGCTGCTGGGCGAGACCGGCACCGGCAAGGAACTGCTGGCCCACGCCATCCATGCCGCCTCGGCCCGCGCGCACAAGGCCTTTGTCAGCATCAACAGCGCGGCGATCCCCGAGGCGTTGCTCGAAGCCGAGTTCTTCGGCACCGCACCGGGCGCCTTCACCGGCGCCGACCGCAAGGGGCGCAGCGGCAAGTTGCAACTGGCCGAGGGCGGCACGCTGTTCCTCGACGAGATCGGCGACATGCCGCTTGCCCTGCAAAGCAAGCTGTTGCGCGTGCTGCAGGAAAAGGAATACGAGCCGGTGGGCAGCAA
Source organism: Pseudomonas sp. FG36 (assembly GCF_057809275.1). Lineage (NCBI taxonomy): Bacteria > Pseudomonadati > Pseudomonadota > Gammaproteobacteria > Pseudomonadales > Pseudomonadaceae > Pseudomonas > Pseudomonas sp. FG36. The sequence continues at coordinate 77,452 of NZ_JBMDJQ010000003.1, read as the reverse complement.
CCAGATGCTACGCAGCGATGTGCGGATCATCGCCGCCACCTCCATCGACCTGCAGGCGGCCATGGCCCGGGGTGCGTTCCGCGCCGACCTGTACTACCGGCTAAACGTGCTGCCGGTGCAGGTGCCGCCGCTGCGCGAACGCCTGGAGGACCTACCGGCGCTGTGCGAGGCGATCCTCGCCGAACTGGGCAGCCAGTACGAGCTGGAGGCCGAGGCCCAGGCATTGTTGGGGCGCCATGCCTGGCCGGGGAATATCCGTGAGCTGCGCAACGTGTTGGAGCGGGCGACCCTGCTGGCGGACCAGCCGCGACTGGGCGTACATGACCTGGCGAACGCGCTGGGGCCGTTGAGCCCGGTGGCATTGGCCGCACCAGCGCTGGATTACCGCCAGGCATGCGCCCAGTTCGAGCGCGGATTGATTGTCGATGCCTTGGCCCGCAGCGCCGGAAATGTACCGGAGGCGGCGCAGGCATTGGGCCTGGGACGGTCGACGCTGTACAAGAAGATGGCGATTCTGGAAATCGAGTCTCAATAAAGAGACACTAATCTCACTACCGAGATTAGTGCGAGGGCTGCGCCCTCGATCGCCGGCAAGCCGGCTCCCACAGGGGCGTACCGCGATCAACTGTGGGAGCCGGCTTGCCGGCGATGGGCCGCAACGCTGCCCCACTCTCTCAAATTCGAGACACCAATTTTGATAGAAACAATAAAAATCAATAATTTCAATAACTTAAGAAGTTGGCATAATTCCCGCTAATGGCATTCCAACCATAAAAACAACAGTTGGAGATCCCCTTAGGATGACCGTGCTCATCGCCCTGGCCGCCCTGGCCCTGCTGATGCTCGCTGCCTACCGCGGCTACAGCGTGATCCTCTTCGCGCCCATCGCCGCCCTCGGCGCGGTGCTGCTCACCGACCCCGCCGCCGTGGCCCCGGCCTTCACCGGGGTGTTCATGGAGAAAATGGTCGGCTTCATCAAGCTCTACTTCCCGGTGTTCCTGCTCGGCGCGGTCTTCGGCAAGCTGATCGAGCTGTCGGGCTTCTCGCGCTCGATCGTCGCCGCCGCCATCCGCCTGCTCGGCACCCGCCAGGCGATGCTGGTGATCGTGCTGGTCTGCGCCCTGCTCACCTACGGCGGCGTGTCGCTGTTCGTGGTGGTGTTTGCGGTGTACCCGTTCGCCGCCGAGATGTTCCGCCAGAGCGACATCCCCAAGCGGCTGATCCCGGCGACCATCGCCCTGGGCGCGTTCTCCTTCACCATGGACGCCCTGCCCGGCACCCCGCAGATCCAGAACATCATCCCCAGCACTTTCTTCAACACCACCGCCTGGGCCGCGCCCTGGCTGGGCCTGATCGGCACGTTGTTCGTGTTCTGCACCGGCATGCTCTACCTGCAACGCCAGCGCAACAAGGCCCAGCGCAAGGGCGAAGGCTATGGCAGCAACCTGCGCAACGAACCAGAGACCGCCGACGACATCGCCTTGCCCAATCCCTGGCTGGCCCTGGCGCCGCTGCTTCTGGTAGGCGTGATGAACCTGCTGTTCACCCACTGGATCCCGCAGTGGTACGGCACCAGCCACACCCTGCAACTGCCGGGCATGGCCGCACCGGTGCAGAGCGACGTGGCCAAGCTGACGGCGATCTGGGCGGTGCAGGCGGCATTGCTGGTGGGCATCCTGATGGTGCTGGTGTGCGCCTTTGGCACCATTCGCCAGCGCCTGGCCGAAGGCACCAAGAGCGCGGTGAGCGGCGCCCTGCTGGCGGCAATGAATACGGCCTCTGAATACGGCTTCGGCGCCGTGATCGCCTCGCTGCCTGGTTTCCTGGTACTGGCCGACGCCCTGCGCGGCATCCCCAACCCGCTGGTCAACGAAGCCATCACCGTCACCCTGCTGGCCGGCATCACCGGCTCTGCCTCCGGCGGCATGAGCATCGCCCTGGCAGCCATGAGCGACAGTTTCATCGCCGCAGCCAACGCCGCCAACATCCCGCTGGAGGTGCTGCACCGGGTCGCCGCCATGGCCAGCGGCGGCATGGACACCCTGCCGCACAACGGCGCGGTGATCACCTTGCTGGCGGTCACCGGGCTGACCCACCGCGAAGCCTACAAGGACATTTTCGGTATTACCCTGATCAAGACCCTGGCCGTGTTCGTGGTCATCGCCACGTTCTACGCCACCGGCATCGTATGAAGGAGAAAGGCATGACGCTCAAAGGCAAGACCGCACTGGTCACCGGTTCCACCAGCGGCATCGGCTTGGGGATTGCCCAGGTGCTGGCCGAGGCCGGCGCCGACATCCTGCTCAACGGTTTCGGCGACCCGGCCGCGGCCATCGCCGAGATCAAGCGGTACGGGGTCAAGGTCGCCCATCATCCCGCCGACCTGTCCGACGTGGCGCAAATCGAGCAGATGTTCGCCCTGGCCGAGCGCGAGTTCGGCGCGGTCGACATCCTCGTCAACAATGCCGGCATCCAGCATGTGGCGCCGGTCGAGCAGTTTCCGGTGGAGGCCTGGGACAAGATCATCGCCCTGAACCTCTCGGCGGTATTCCATGGCAGCCGCCTGGTGTTGCCGGGCATGCGCGCGCGCGGCTGGGGGCGGATCGTCAATATCGCCTCGGTGCACGGCCTGGTCGGCTCCACCGGCAAGGCCGCCTACGTGGCCGCCAAGCATGGCGTGGTGGGCCTGACCAAGGTGATCGGCCTGGAAACCGCCACCAGCAACGTCACCTGCAACGCCATCTGCCCGGGGTGGGTACTGACGCCGCTGGTGCAGAAGCAGATCGATGACCGCGCCGCCAGCGGTGGCGATGCACAGCAGGCGCAACACGACCTGCTGGCCGAGAAGCAGCCCTCCCTGGCCTTCGTCCCCCCCCGTCACCTCGGCGAACTGGTGCTGTTCCTGTGCAGCGAGGCCGGTAGCCAGGTCCGTGGCGCCGCCTGGAACGTCGATGGCGGTTGGCTCGCCCAGTAAAGGCTAGAGTGGAACAAGACAAGCCTGCTCTTGAATGGGAGCGGGCTCGCACCGCGACAAGACTCTCAGCCCTGACCGAGACTCCCGGCATGAACGACGTACTCTGGCGCCCCACCACCACCCAGATCGAAGCCAGCCGGATGGACGCCTTCCGTCGTCGCGTCAACCGGCGCTTCAACCTTCAGCTCGACGACTACGCCGCCCTGCACCGCTGGAGCGTCGAGCAGCGCCCGCAGTTCTGGCAGACCCTCGCCGAGTACTTCCATGTGCAGTGGCACACGCCGCCTTCGAGCATCCTCGAGGAAGGCGAACACATGGCCGACGCGCGCTGGTTCCGCGGCGCCACCCTGAATTTCGCCGAACATCTGCTGCAGCGCCGCGACGACCGCCCGGCCGTGGTGGCCGTGCGCGAGGACGGCAGCCGCCACAGCCTCACCCACAATCAACTGGCCGCGCAGGTCGCCGGCTTGCAGCAGGCTTTTCGCCAGGCCGGGATCGCGCCGGGTGATCGGGTCGCCGCAGTCATGCCCAACAGCTGGGAAACCCTGGTGGCCATGCTCGCCGCCACCAGCCTCGGCGCGGTCTGGTCCAGCTGCTCGCCGGACTTCGGCAGCCACGGCATCATCGATCGCTTCGGCCAGATCGCCCCCCGGCTGCTGGTGGTTTGCGCCGGTTATCAATATGCCGGCAAGGTCATCGACCAGGTGGAGAAGATCAACCAGGTCGTGGCCCAGCTACCGAGCGTCGAGCAGTTGCTGGTGGTGCCGCATACCCGGCCGCAGACCCGCGCCGATGAGTTCACCGGCAAGCCGACGACCCTGTGGGCCGATTACTTCACACCCGGCGGGACGCCGACCTTCGCCACGCTGCACTTCGACCATCCGCTGTATATCCTGTATTCCAGCGGCACCACTGGCGTGCCCAAGTGCATCGTCCACCGCGCTGGCGGCGTGCTGTTGCAGCACCTCAAGGAACACGGCCTGCACAACGACCTCAAGGCCGACGATGTGCTGTTCTACTACACCACCTGTGGCTGGATGATGTGGAACTGGCTGGCCAGCGGGCTGGCGGTCGGCGCCACCCTGGTGCTGTATGACGGCTCGCCGTTTCACCCCGGGCCCGAGCGTTTGCTCGACCTGATCGACGCCGAAGGCATCCGCGCCTTCGGCACTAGCCCCAAGTACCTCGCCGCCCTGGAGCAGGCCGCTGTGGAGCCGGCGAAATCCCATGGACTGGGCAGCCTGCGCCTGATCCTTTGCACCGGCTCGCCGTTGTCGCCCCACAGCTACGATTATGTCTACGCCAAGGTAAAGGCCGACGTATGCCTGGCCTCGATGTCCGGTGGCACCGATATCGTCGCCTGCTTCGTGGCCGGCAACCCGCTACTGCCGGTGCGCCGTGGCGAGATCGCCGGCAAGAGCCTGGGCATGGCGGTAGAAGTCTGGGATGAACAACGCCAGCCGGTCAGCGGCGCGAAAGGCGAGCTGGTCTGCGTGCACCCCTTCCCCTCGATGCCGCTCGGCTTCTGGGGCGACGCTGACGGCCAGCGCTACCGTGACGCCTACTTCAGCCAGTTCGAAGGTGTCTGGTGCCAGGGCGACTACGCCGAGCAGGTACCTGGTGGCGGGCTGATCATCCATGGCCGCTCCGACGCCGTGCTCAATCCCGGCGGCGTGCGTATCGGCACCGCCGAGATCTACCGCCAGGTGGAAAAGGTCGAGGAGGTGCTGGAGAGCGTGGCCATCGGCCAGGACTGGAATAACGATGTGCGCGTGGTGCTGTTCGTGCGCCTGCGCGACGGTCTGCAGCTCGACGAGGCGCTCAGCCTGCGTATCCGCCAGGTGATTCGCCAGTTCACCACGCCGCGCCATGTGCCGGCGGTGATCGTCCAGGTCAGCGACATCCCACGCACCCTCAGCGGCAAGCTGGTGGAGCTGGCGATCCGCGACGTGGTGCATGGCCGGCCGGTGAAGAACACCGACGCCCTGGCCAACCCCGAGGCGCTGCAGCAGTTCCGCGACCGCCCGGAGTTACGCTGAGGGCGACATCAGGCATAATGTCGCCCTTTTGCCCCGAAGCACAGGTAACCCGATGAAAGCCCAAGCCCGCCACATCCTGGTCAAGACCGCTGACGAAGCCGAAAAGCTCAAGCAGCGTATCGCCAACGGCGAGGCTTTCGACGTGCTGGCGAAGAAGTTCTCCACCTGCCCGTCCGGCAAGCGCGGCGGCGACCTGGGTGAAATACGTCCGGGCCAGATGGTCGGCGCCATCGACCAGGTGATCTTCAAGAAGCCTCTGCGGGTGGTGCACGGTCCGATCAAGAGCAAGTTCGGTTATCACCTGGTGCAGACGTTCTATCGCGACTGAGCCTCGCTCTCGCGCCGTCTCTGCAACAACGAAGGCGATTGCTCGCCACTGGCGACCACGCGCTCCAAACCCTCCTGCACGGCAAGGCTGGCACTCTCCATCTCGGCCACCGCCTTGAGCATTGCTGCCGTATCGCCGCTGGCATGGGCATCGATGGCGTCGAATGCGCAGCGGTGCACGGCGGCATGGGGCGCGTCGATATCCTTGTACCCGGCAAGATGCGCATAGTGCAGCGCCCCGTCCCCCTCGCGATACCACTTGCCCAGGCGGCAGTGGGTATGGTCGGTAAAGTCCGAGCCGCGCTCCTGCGAGACCCCGAACAGCACCTTGTAGACGCGGAACTTGTAGATCAGGTGGTCGAGCTTGGCCAGCTCGCAGAAGCTGCGCAGCGCCGACACCGATGCCGATCCTTCGGCCACCGTCGACATGTCGAGCAACTGGCGCATGGTACTGGCCGCGGACTGGCCGACACCGCTGTATGACGACGAATGCTCGGCGAGGCTGGCGATATGCCCACGGCTTTGCGCGCTGTCGGCACGAATGGCCGAGACCAGCGTGCCGATCTCGGCGGTGGCGTCGGCGGTGCGCCTGGCCAGGGTCCTGACCTCATCGGCCACCACGGCAAAGCCGCGCCCGGCATCGCCCGCCCGCGCCGCCTCGATGGCCGCGTTCAGCGCGAGCAGGTTGGTCTGGTCCGCCACCTCGCGGATGATCTCCAGCACACCGCCGACCTGCTGGGCCTGATGATCGAGCCTGCCGACCTTCTCCGACGCCTCGCCGGAGGCATCGGCCAGCTGTTCGAGATTGGTCGCGATCGCGTCGATGCTGGCCTGGTTGCTGCTGGCGATACCCTGGATGCGGATGGCGTACTGCCGTTCCTGCTCCATGCTGTGGGCGAGGCTGGCGAACGAGGTCTGGGTCATTTCCAGGGAATGCGAGAACGCCGAGAGGTTGCCGGCCAGGTGGGCGAGCACCTGGTTCTCTCGCGCCAGTTCCTCAGCCCTCGATTCCGCCTCGCGGACGCGCTGCTCCGACGCCGCCAACTGTGAACGGGAATGCTCCAGGGCGACGTTCAGCTCCTTGATCTGCGGGTCTTGCCGACCTGCCTTGCTCCACCACTTCACACCACGCTCCCGGGATAGACCCACCGCTTGTCACCCGGCGAAAAAGCTCCGGGCAGAAACATGGAAAGGTCTCAGCAAGCGCAAAGCGCGGCAATACTCAGCTGCGATGGAAAACAGCGGATCAGCGACGGGCCGCCAGCAGGCCAAGCCCCGCGCAACCCAGCAGCGAGGCGCTGACCCGGTTGAACATCCGCCGTGGCCCGGGCCGTTCAAACCAGCGCTGCAAGTACGCGCCAAGCCCGGCATAGATGGCGATGGCCGCCCACTCCAGCAACAGGAACAGCACGCCCAGGCGCAGGAACTGTTCACTGACCGGGGTAACGCTGCCCACGGTGACGAACTGCGGCAGGAACGCGGTGAAGATGAGTATTGCCTTCGGATTGCCCGCCGCCACCCAGAACTCCTGGCGCGCCAGCTTCCAGGTGCCGCGAGGCTGCTCGCCGGCCACCGCCGCCTCGCCAACCGGTGCCCGCCACAGCTGCCAGGCGATATAGAACAGGTAACCCGCGCCCAGCACCTTGATCGCCAGGAACAGGTACTCGCTGGTGTGCAGCACCACGGCCAGGCCCATCGCGGCCAGGGCGATCATGCCGCTGAAAGCGAGCAGGCGCCCGGCACCGGCCACACAGGCGGTGCGCAGGCCATAGCGGCTGGCATTGTGCAGGGATAGCAGGTTATTGGGGCCCGGCGCCATGTTCAGGGCGAAACAGGCGGGGATGAACAGCAGCAGGCTCGACAGGTCCATTCTTGTTCTCCGGCAGGGACCGGTGCAGCGTCGCGCCTGGCGGGCAGGCCCGTCAAGCACAGTGGCGCGGCAAATGGCCGTAACAACGGCCAGGCGCTAGACTGGCGCCCTCCGTCCGTCTCAAGGCACCTCGCCATGACCCGCCCGAGCAGCGAAATCTGGTACGACCCGGCCATGCCGTACGTCGAGAGCCGGCGCGCTTGCCATAGCCGCGCCTGCTACAAGGCCCATAGCCACCCCAGCTTTTCCATCGGCGCAGTGGATGCCGGCAGCAGCCGCTTCACCGGCGCCGCCAGCGGTGAGGAGCGCTTGACGCCGGGTACCCTGGTGTTCGTGCCGGCGCAGCGGGTGCATGCCTGCAACCCGCAACCGGGACAAGCCTGGAGCTACCAGATGCTGCACCTGGATGCCGAGTGGCTGCGTCAGCTACGCCTCGAATCCGGCGTTGCCGCAGGCGAGCCCGGTGCCGTGGCCCGGGTCACTCGCTCACAGGCGCTGTACCGGCAGTTCTGCGCGCTGAACAGGTTGCTGTTTTCACCGGCGGCAACCTTCGAGAAAGAGGCGGCGTTGGTGGCCTTCATCGGCGAACATGATTTCTCCATGCACCCGGCCTTGCTGCCGGCGCCACCATTGCCGCCGTCGACACTGCGCAAACTGTTGGACCACGCACAGGAGCAGGACTTGGCCGAACTGAGCCTGGAGCGCCTGGCGCGCCAAGCCGGCATGGGGCGCTACCAGTTAATACGGGCGTTCAGCGTCGCTACCGGCATGACCCCTCACGCCTGCCTGCTCAACGCGCGAGTGAACAAGGCCCGGTGTCTGTTGCGCCAGGGCCAGGCGCTGGCGGAGGTGGCCTATAACCTGGGCTTTGCCGACCAGAGCCACTTCCAGCGGGTGTTCAAGGCGCATGTCGGGGTGACACCCGGGGCCTACCGGGCGGCACTGAAGCACTGACATCACCACACAGCGGCCCCCTGCAATAATCTTCAATACTCCACCCATCACCAGCAACAGACTGCGGCTACCTCCACCAGGAAGCCCGCCCCCATGCAACTGTTCATGCTCGTCGCCACCGCCCACTTCCTCGCCCTGCTCTCACCCGGCCCGGACTTTTTCCTGGTGGCCCGCACCTCGGCCAGCGCCGGCTGGCGGCTCGCCAGTGGCGCCTGTGTCGGGATCGCCCTGGCCAACGGCGTGTTCATCTGTGCGGCGTTTACCGGAGTGTCCTTTTTACGCGATGGCAGCCCCCTGTTCGTCACCCTCCAGCTGGCCGGCTGTGGCTACCTGCTCTACCTCGGCCAACTGTTCCTGCGCCATGCCGGGCAAGCAACCCTGACGCACCGCGAACCTGGCGTGGCAACGTCTGCGCGTGGCTGGCTGAACAGTTTGGGCATGGGCTTCGCCTCGGGCATCCTCAACCCGAAGAACGCACTGTTCTATGCAAGCCTCGCGAGCATGATCGCCAGCAGCGGTACCTGGGCCAAGCTGGGCTATGGCATCTGGATGTTCGGCATCGTCCTGGCCTGGGACCTCGCGGTTGCCGTGGCCATCGGCAACCCGCGGGTACTGCGCCGCTTCGCCCGCGCCCTGCCCTGGCTCGAGCGCGCCTCGGGCTTGATGTTGATCCTGCTGGCCGGCGCTGTTCTCACGCACCTGGCCTGGCGCTGAGCGGCTTAAGGCCATCCAGTTCGAGCAGGCTGAAGTGACCGCGGCTCCAGCCGCCGGTGTCCAGGTGCCAGACGTTGCCCAGTACCTTGATCTCCAGCACCGGTGTATGGCCTACCAGCAAGGCGCGCAGGCCCTTGACCGGGCGGCTGTCGCCCTCCTTGAGGCGCCGACGCGACCACTGGCACACCTCGCGCACCTGCAGGTCATCCCCGACCTGCAGGCTCGCGCACAGCTGCGCCCAGTCGTCGAACGGGCTGTCGGCATGCAGCAGGCCGACCGGCCCGCCCGCCGTGTCGACCTGCAAGGCGATCGGCAGGCGTTCGAACACCTCGACGAAACGCACTTGCTCGGCCCTTGGCAAATCCAGGAACCATCCGCCGCCGGCCGCCCGGTACATGTCCAGGTCGACCCGGCCGCCGCGCAGGTGATTGACCGCCAGCGACTCGTGGTTGCCCTGCACCGCATGGAACCAGGGCTCGGCCAGCCATTGCAGCGCCTGGGCGCTGCCCGGCCCGCGGTCGACCAGGTCGCCGACGCTGAACAGCCGATCGACCAGCGGATCGAAACCGACCGCCTCCAGGCATTCACGCAGGCGCTCGAAATGCCCATGGATATCGCCCACGGCCAGGTCACGGCCACGGCTGTTGGCGGCGATCCGCCTGAACGCAGTCATTGCATCATTCCTCTGCTTCTGCCCGGCACCGGCGTAAAATAAGCGGGTAAACCGCCCGAACCCGGAGGTGCATCATGCGAACCACCCTGGCCAGTGCCGTGCTGATGGTGCTGGCACTAGACAGCATGGCACAGGGCGCCTCGACCGCGCAGGTCGAGGTGCGTTTCGACCACCCCGAGAAATTCCGCGATGCCAGCCTCGACAACCGGGCCTACACCCGTGGCGCCGACCCGCAGGTGATGAAAGCCCTCACCCAGCACCTGCAGAAACTCGGCCAGCGCTACTTGCGGCCCGGCCAGCAACTGGTCATCGACATCCGCGACATCGACCTGGCCGGCCAGTTCGAGCCCTGGCACAGCCAGGCCTACGATGTGCGCTTCATGCGCGAAGTCACCTGGCCCAGCATCGATCTCGACTACACCCTGCAGCAGCCCGGCCAGCCCGCGCTCAAGGCCCAGGAGCACCTGAGCGACAAGATGTACCTCAGCCGCCCAGGCCGCCTGGGCAACAACGACCGACTGTATGCGGAGAAGGCCATGCTCGGCGACTGGTTCCGCCAGCGCTTCGCCCAGCCGCCCTCTTGAGCGTCAGCGCGCCAGACGGCGCAGGGCGATGGGCGCGATCAGCCGATGGAACGGCGCCACCGGCAGCATGTACAGGCGGCCAAGCCGATTGTGCGTGCGCACCACGGTGCTCACCAGCACCTCGCAACGGCCCTCGGCCGTCGGGCGTCGCAGCAGGGCGATGTGCACGTCCAGGTGTTGGTCGCGGTCGACCAGCAGCACCTCATCCTCGGTGTTGGCCACCAAGGTGAAAATCCCCACCCGCTCTCCGGGCTGGTAACTGCCCGGGGCGCGGGCCGGGTCGATCGCGGTCAGGCGTCCCAGGTCCTTGAGGCCGAGCAGCGCGACCAGGCGATTGCGCAGCACCATCAGCGTGTCGATCCAGCCGGGCATGCTTGTCATCAGGCGCAGGAAGTGCGCCATGGCAGGCCGCCCGTCGTCCGCAAGTTCAATTGCACGGCAATGGCGAAAGCCCGCCTGTGCGGCATGCGCGGCGATCAACGAGTCGGCGGGTATGGTGGCGGCTTGGGTCATTGTGTTTTCGTCCATGAAATCGACACATCGGTACTGGGAGGGAACGGCCGTCGATTGTATCCTCGACAACCGACGACATGCCAAGGACGGATACTCCATGAAGATCTGCGCAGTACAGCTGGCTTTGAGCAAAGGCGATGTGGCCGCCAATATCGCGCACCATCTGCACGCCATCGAACAGGCCGCGGCTTTGGGCGCCGAACTGCTGGTGTTCCCCGAACTGTCCTTGACCGGCTACGAACCAACGCTGGCCCGGCAACTGGCCATGCCCGCCGACTCGCCGCAACTGGTACCACTGCAAGCCGCGTGCGACCGCTTCGGCGTGACGGCGGCGGTCGGCCTGCCGATGCCGACCCTGGCCGGCGTGCGCATCGGCATGCTGGTACTGCGCCCGAAGCTGGCACCGCTGGTGTATGCCAAGCAGCGCCTGCATGACGACGAACTGGACTACTTCGTACCCGGCAGCACCTCGCTGGTGTTCGCCGCCGGCAGCCACCAGGTTGCGCCGGCCATCTGCTATGAATCGATGTTCCTCGAGCACGCCGCGCATGCCCAGGCGCAGGGCGCCGACCTTTACCTGGTCAGCGTGGTCAAGACCGAGGAAGGCATCCGCGCAGGGGCTGCGCACTACCCGCAGGTTGCCCGGCGGCTGCGCATGCCGGTGATCATGAGCAACTGCGTCGGCCCTGCGGACATTTACGTGGGGGCCGGGCAGTCCGCAGCCTGGGATGCCGAAGGCAACCTGCTGGCCTGCCTCGGCGATGCAGCGCCAGGCCTGCTGCTGCTCGACACGGCGACCGGCACTGCCCAGGCATGGCCGCTGGAGCTGTGCGCATGAAATATGCGCTGGTGATCCTGGCCAGCTATGCGAGTGTCTGGTACCTGGTGGGCACCCTGATTCGCGGGCGCCTGGCCGATATCGCCGAAGGCTTGCGCCATCGCCCGGACGCCCCGCCTGCGGGGCAGTACCTGCGCGAAGTCGAAGCCCACGCCCGCCGCGCCCACCGTCACTACAGCCTGTTTGCCGGCACCTTGCTGGCGCTGGTGTTGACGGTGTTTTGTGCCTGGCTCGGCTGACGCCTAGAAATCCAGCGCCAGGCTCTGGCGCCCTTCCAGCGCGAGCAGGTACTGCTTGGCCGGCAAGCCACCGGCGAAACCGGTGAGGCTGCCCGAGGCCCCGATCACCCGGTGACAGGGCGCGATGATCGAGATCGGGTTGCGGCCGTTGGCCGCGCCCACAGCCCGAACCGCATCGGGCTTGCCGATCTGCCGGGCGATCTGGCCGTAGCTGCGGGTCTCGCCGAAGGGAATGCTCAACAGCGCCGCCCACACCTCACGCTGGAACGCGGTCCCGGCAAAGTCCAGGTCCAGCTCGAAGCGCTGGCGTTGCCCGGCGAAATACTCGCCGAGCTGGCGGGCGGTCTCGCGCAGCACGCCGTGCTGGTCGTCGCGGTGCAGCTCGCCCAGGCGTACCCGGTTCTCCCGCTCGTGCTCCCACAGCACGGCGGCCAGCCGCTCGCCCCGCGCCACCAGGGTCAGGGTGCCGACAGGCGATTGCATGAGGGTGAAAGCACAGGACATGGCAGGCTCCGGCAGGATGACGTTCGCTGCACTGTACCCATCGCGGCGCGGCCACGCATCCGCTTTCTTGCCCAGCCATCGCTACTGGCCAGCCCATACCGCCGCCCCGTACACTGAGGCGCCACTCGTTTTTCAAAGGATGGAAACACAGTGAACGACGCCTCGCCCGACATCGTCATCGAACGCTTTGCCGAGCAGCACCTGCACGGTATCACCGCGCTCTACAATGAGCCCGCGGTGTGCCGCCAGGTGCTGCAGATGCCCTACCAGGGCGTCGAAGTGTGGAGCGAGCGCCTGGCCGCCTACCATGACCGACAAATCCGCCTGGTGGCGGTGCACCAAGGTCAGGTGATCGGCAATATCGGCCTCGACCAGAGCACGCGCATCCGCCAGGCGCACCTGGGCGAACTGCTGATGGGCGTTGCCCAGGCCTGGCAAGGCAAGGGCGTCGGCTCACGGCTGATGACCGCCATCCTCGACATTGCCGACAACTGGATGAACCTGCGCCGAGTCCAGCTCACCGTCTACGCCGACAACGAACCGGCACTGGCGCTGTATCGCAAGTTCGGCTTCGAGGTCGAAGGCCGGTTGCGCGATTACGGTGTGCGCGATGGGGTGTTTGTCGACGCGCTGTGCATGGCGCGGCTGCGTCAGTCGTAGAACACCATGCCCGCATAAGGCTTCGCCCGGCAGGCCGCCAGCCGCGATTGCAGATCGCCGACATGGGCTTCGAGCTGGTGGCCATCCGGGTCGAGGAAGTACAGCGAGTCTCCTTCGCTGCTGTCCTGCTTCCACAAGCGCACGTCGTGCTCGCGCAAGCGCTGGGCGAAGGCCGCGAAGTCGCTCTGGCAAATGGAAAACGCGTAGTGCGTGTACGTGCGCTGCAGGTCGCCCGCCTCTACCTGATCGACCGACAGGCACAGCCACAGCTCGCCCAGGCTCAGGTAGGCACCCCGCTCCCACCGTGCACTGAGCCTGAAGCCCAGTACCTGCTGGTAGAACACGATGCTGTCGGCGAGGTTGGAGACGGCCAGGGTGAGATGGTTGAATCCGTTCAACATGAGAATCGTCCGAGCTGAAGTAGGACAAGATCGTTTCGCGGGACGAGGCAAACGGCAACGCCCCGCGAAGCTGCGATCATACCCTCGAACACATCGGCGCGGCATCGAGCAAGCGCCCCTTGTCATACCAGGCATCGCGCTGATAGGCGGAGTATTGTTGCCGCCCTGGGGAGCCCTGGACCTTCACCAGGCCGTCGGCCTTGTTCGGATCAAGGCTGGCGACAAACAGCTCGAGGGCGTCCTGGTTCTGCACGATAAAGGTCGTCGCGTTTGCGGGAAGCTCGGCCTTGACGCAGTTCAGGTAATCCGGCGGGGCTTTCGCGGTCACGCCGAAGGTGTTGTCGCGCCCGGCCCGGATATCGGGATCATGCGCGCAACCGGCCAGCAGCAGGCTGGCGGCCAATGCCATCATCAAGCGATTCATACAGACTCCAACCACCCCAGCAGGATGCCCTGGACAGAGTCACACAGCTACCACCCTTTTTAATAGTCTGCTTACGATCTACAAGCCTAGCCCCGGGGTGACCGACGCGGTATGCCGGTTCGCTATATCGCCTGGGTGGGCCGGTCGATCCGGTAGAGCACGTGGGGCCGCAACGGATTGCCTTCAGGCACCGTCACGTCGAAGAAGTCCTCCTTCGGATCCGAACGCATCCCCAGCCTCTGCATCAATGCCCTGGAGGGTGTGTTGATGCTGGAGGTGTAACCGATGACCTGGAGTAACCCAAGGCTCGACCACGCGTGGGCCAGGCACGCGCTGGCCGCCTCGAATGCATACCCTTGCCGCCAGTGGCTGCGCCCAAGGATCCAGCCGATTTCGACATGCGGGCCGCCCGGTATCTCGTCACCGGTAGAGGACAAGCCAAGCCCGCCGATCAACGCGCCATCCGCCTTGCGCTCGACCGCGACAAAGCCGAAACCGTGCGTTTGCAGGTGCCGATCGCACTCGGCAAGCATCGAGCGGGTTTCATCGGGCGTCAGTATTGCCGGGTAGTAGTAGCGCCTGACTTCGGGGTCGGCGTTGACGAGGGCAAAGGCTTCGATGTCCCGCTCTGCCCAAGGGCGCAGGACAAGACGAGGAGTCTCGATGAACATGGGTAAGGCGCAGCTCCCTTCTACCAGGCATGGCCGACATCGCCTTGCGATGCCTGCGAGGCATGGGAATCTAGCACATGCGCATGACCGCGGAACTCCGGCCCTCAATCGACCGGAGCCCGGACAGGTCAATCAATCGCGATCAAGCTTTGCCGAACACATAGAAGCTCAGGTTGGCCGAGCTCTTGCCCGCGGCGAACAAACCGCGCAGGTTGTTCATCGAAACGCTGCGAATGTTGAAGGTCTCCTGGGTGGAGTAGCTGTCATCGATGCTGACGTACTGCAGGTTCTTGTCGCTGCCACCGGAATAGTCCAGGCGAACCATGAAGGTGCCCGCGCCGGCAGTGGTCCTGAGGATGAAGGATTTGTACTGCTGGATCTGCGCTTCGACGAAGTTAGCGCCGGCCCGCTCACCTTCCTTGCCCTTCACATCGCAACGGCCGCTGCTCAGGTAGGTATAGCCTGGGGGTACCTGAATATCGGCGGCCAGTTCTTCTTTGAAAGCCTGTTGCTGTGTCATGACTCATGCTCCTTATGAGTAGGATTTGCGTACAGCACTGGTGAGTCTACAAGCGCCCGGCAAGTCGACACTGCTGGCGGACAAGCGGAACACGCAAATGAGTGCAGAAGGCAAAATCAGGCATTCATACGGCAATATGAACTGTTTCAGCTATGAGCAGGGATCTGCAACAGCGGATTTGGCCGGGTGTCGGCAAAGCCGCTGCCATGCACCGCAAGGTCTCTCAGCGCCGTGTATTGATCCGTACGGTCACCGCGCTGAAGAACATGAGCATGGAAGCGATATACAGCAAGACAAGATCGACGCCGGGGAACGCGACAATTCCAACGCCCCAGGCAACCAGAAAGGCCCCACCGACAACGCAGCGTTGCCGGGCCGTGAATCGCTCAGTGGCAGCCTTTACCCGCCCCATCAGCGCACTCCAGTAAATCGACAAAGTCTTGATGATGTTCTCCTTGAAATCGCAATCACCGCCTGGGCGATGTTCCTCAGCGCTTGTCTGGCGAAGCGGGCGACCAGGCCCCCATCATGATGACACTGGCAACGATTACGATATAGGTCAGGTACTGCCCTGGGTGCACCAAAACACCTACCACCCAGACCCCAGCCAAGCCTCCACCTATCTGGCGTCTGCGCCGGGGCGTCAGCCATTCCAGCAACGCTGCATGCCTTTCACGCAAGCCCATACCACACTCCCTGTCTGGCAAACGGCAAAGTTTATCACCGCCAGCGAACCGCGACACCCTTGCACCCGGCCCCAGTTCTGGGGACGTGTCCCCAGGCGTGGGGATCAGGCACTGGCCTGCAGGAACACGAAAACCGCCACCACATCCACGGCCAGCACGGCGGCCACCACGAAGCTCATGAAATAGAGGTCATCCTGGAACATGTCTGCACTCCCGCCTGGTGGGTTTGCTTGACTCAAGCAACTCCCATTCCAGCCTGCCCGCTTCAGGACCATGTCCATTGGTCAGACGTGGTGGGTCTATCGCGCAAACAGGCGCTTACTGATCACTCACTCCGGCTCTACGCAAGGATGCCAATCGAGGTGTGCCCCGATGAGACGCATCCAGAAAATCATCCAGCAGCGCCGTCGGCAGCTGCATGTGCACCTGCCGCCCAGCGAATTGAAGGCGTTGAGCCGTGACGATGGGCCCGGCACGGCGAAAGCCGCATGGCTGCCGGAGAGGCGCCAGACCACAACAAGTGATGCTAGGCTCCAGCGAACCTGGCCATCCAAGGTAGTGGAAATGAGCTTCGACTGGCACGCAGGACCTATCACCCGCACGACCCTGCTCGACAAGAACTACCGCAACACGCAGAAGGTCCGGCAGTTCCTGCTCGGTGAATGCGGCGCGGCGTTCAAGTTCGATCGGACCTTCATGGCCTGGATCAAGAGCGGAGCACCCTCCACCATGGGGGATGTCGCGGATGAATGGATGCGTACGCGCAGGTGACCGCCCGCCAGTTGAAACCGAGACTGTGGTCCAGCCTGGCCGGGGCTATCCAATGCGTCTTCAGTTGGTCAAAGGCATGTGCTCACCATCACTGCCGATTACCGTTCCAATGAGAGTCTGAGCCGGTACCGGGAGGAAGTTTTCAGCAAGTCGCAGGGCTTCGTTCGCTCAGTTCGCTGCGGTCCAGACGGCCAGTTCATACCCATCACGATCAGTGAAGTGGAATCGCTTGCCGCCCGGAAACGAAAACACTTCTCGGCTGATCTTTCCGCCCGCAGCCACTACTTTGCCTTGGGCATCAACGAGGTCGTTCGAATACAAGATGACCAGCGGGCCACCGGGCCTGACAGGCTCGCCCGTGGTGAAACCACCAGTGAGCCGGCCGTCGCTGAACTCAGTGTATGTGGGGCCGTAGTCAACGAAGCTCCAACCGAATACTGCGCCGTAAAACTCCTTGCTGCGCTTGATGTCGCTGACGTTGAACTCGATATTGTCGATCTGACAATCTGTTCCTCTGCTGCTCATTGGCACCTCCTTGTTGAGGTCGAACTTTACCACAGCCAAGCGATAGCCAAGCCATGCATCACATCAGTCAAAAATCACCATTGGAGCCAGCTCTGGATACTCGGTAGCGAGATCGTCTAAGCACTCTTTCAGCAATGCAGCGTCAACAGGCAGGCATTCCACTAACGAACTCCACCCCAGTAACCGCAGCTGACCTGGCATCTCAACCAGTCCAGTGACTGCATCCCAAAAGGCATCCCAATTGCAGCCGTACCAATTCGGAAAACCTAGCGCCTCGCTTAGTACAGCATGTAATTCCGCGGTGGAAGCGACTCCATTTAGTTCGACTGTCGCGACACGTAATCTAGTCATTGCTGAAGCTCAGAGAAACGTTCGATAGCGCCAGAATCCAAACATCCATGTAAACAGTCAAATGCCGTCTCTAGAAAAAACGCGCAGAAGGTCATCGGCTTTGATCGCTAGCACCGAAGGACATTCACCCCTTCCATTTGGGCTTCTCTTACCCCCTCCAACCACTCACTTGAATGGTTCGAAGATGCCCGACGATGAGAAGCAGCGATCTGTCGAGGCGCTGGCGCACTGGATGGATGCTGTGGATGCGATCCGCCCCCGGGTCGTCATACATTTCTCCAGGCATAAAAACCCGCTTTGCGGGTTTGCTTGAAATATGGCGTCAGCCGGATCTATTGGTGAAAAGCTCAACCTCGGAAGGATGGACCTGGCTGAGGCTCGGTGGGTGCAACCACTTTCCTGTGATCATCCCAGCACATAACCTGTACATCCTCTACAAACTGGCGAAGGATTTTGGTTTTGTCGTCTTGGGTATCGCCAACGGGATACCCCTTTACCTTCTCTTCTAGTCGAAATCTATAGCCAACCCCTAACTCACCGAGGATTCCGTCGTACTCTGCAAGAGGCTCTTTGAACTGCTTCGCCGCCATTACGTCGACGGCATCTATGGCTACGAGTTGGCACCATCTGACCTCGGACACTAAATACCTAGGTTTACCATCCTCCATCCACCAAGCAGCTGCATATGGACTTACAAACAAGCTAAACGCAGCGATCATCGCCGCAACAATCCGCGTAATCATGGCATTTTGACATCTAAAACGAGTAGCTTACCAGTTAGCTATCCACCCATCCACCCTGGACGGAAGGCTGATCTCAGCGATCACGTCCTGTAAACACGGTTGAAACGCGTCTTGCCGCTATAAGAAGCGCATGCAAACTCAGAGTTTGAGGCCATGGGTCAATCCTTTGAAGGCTTGCGAAAAAGGCGTGAAGTCTAAAAGCAGACGGCGATCGGACGCCCCCCTAGTGAAACCATGGGCCTGCAATGGCAGGACATCAACCTCGGGGACCGCACCGCAACAATCCAGCGCATAATCGTTGACCGCCAGCCGCGCCGACCGGACGAACCGGGTGGTGTTGCTGAAAAACCGAGCGCTCAGCGCCTGGCCAACGTGAGGCGGATGGCTTCAAAATCGGCCCACCCTACAAGCCCATTTGTGTTCCAGCTGAGTAAAGGTGGGCTGTGGATCAACGAACCAAGTGTTACAATCCGCCACTGCAAATCAGCGCTCAGGCGCTGTTCATCCGTGAACGCCGGCAGTACGACACCCGCCACACCTACGCAACCCTGTGCCTGATGGCTGGGATGAACCGAAGCGTTCATCGCGAACCAGCTCGGCCATGGCGTCGAGATGTTGCTCTCTACCTACGCGAAATGGATCAGCTCCTCCTCGGACTGGAGGGAGCTGGAGAAGCTGCCGCCCCGAGTCGAATTGGCCCAAGATTGGCCCAAGACTGACGACAGGGCCTAAATACACCTCTGGAACCCCCGCAGGACAAGCACTTGATTTCTACCGCCAATATCACCATGCGCTACGCAGTGGGGTATAGCGGGTGGGGATGTGCTGATTTTGCTGGGCCGAACACCCCTCAATCCCCCACCAGAACGCATCAACTGGTTCGCAAGTTGGTCCGAAGCTGGTCCGAGATGCCCCATGCTGAATGTGCATAAGGCTTGCTGGCAAAGGGTCATTGTCAGCGGTTTTCAAGACCGTGCCATAAATGCCCAGCTCATGCCGTGCAGACAGGTAAATCGGTTCCAAAACGAAGATGAAACCGCGCAGCTGCAGACCACATACAGCAAGGGTCGCCATATCAGTTTTAGAACCGATTTCTTACCCTACGTAGCGGCATTTGGCGAGACTTGGACGCATGCCCTAAGCTAATTTGAGGCACAGCACCAACAAGGACGATCATGAAAACTGCTAGCTACTGGGCTAGATTCGAACAGTGGTTGTTTACACCACCCGGAGCGATAGTTTGCGGTGTAATCGCAATTTCCGCAGTCGACGCGGTGAGACGCGCATGGGGATCAAGGGACTTCCTGCCTGATTTTTTTCTCTGGTGGGCAGCAGGAATCGCCTATCTTCCATTCATTTGCGCACCCTTCGCGGGCGAAATTTACATTGGAATCAAGGTCGCCAGACAAAGTGGAATGAAATGGCTAGGCTGGCTGGTAGGGATTACGATCACTGTATTTCTAATAGGAGCTCTTTCAGCCATTGCTCATGCTATCACAGGTATAGGATGGCGACTGGATGTTTTCTTATCCTCAGGTGAAGAATGACCTGGTAGTCAAATGTGAATGCCATTCGTGCTCAAGCAACGCCCATATCCTGGCCGCCTCGGTCAGTTCGAGCATGTCGGAAAGCACACCAGCATCGATCTCACAACGCCGGTTTGCGGCATATGCCATTTCCTCTAGCACTGCGGCGCGCCCGTCCGGGTCAGAGAACAGGGCTGGACTGTCGCTCAGCTCATCCAGCCAAGGCTGCGGGATCCCCGCAAGGTTACTCAACACGACACCACCAGGACTGCGCATAGAGCACTCCGTCGACATCCTCAACACCCGTGATGTTCAGGCCAAGGCTGCCCATGCCGTTCACCTTGGCATCCAGCAGGCGCGGGATGATGTCTGCGCCGGGGGTGGGGCTGAAAACCCAGGCCTCAATGCAGCAGCGTCCAAGGGCTGCGCTATGGCACTCATGTACATGAACATCCGCCCTGAGCGGCTTGATCTTCGCGAGCTGGTCGTTGGAGATGGCGACGCCGCGCTCACGGCGGCGAACAAGGAGGAAGTACATACGGCACCAACACTGTATATCGATACAGTATCGTATAACCCGGATCGCACCGACAGCAATAGCCGGTCGGCGGTATCAGTGGAGAGGCGGCAGTTCTTAACCGCGTGCTTTGGCCACCACCCGCAACTGGTAATCGCAGACCACTTGGAATAGCGCCTCGGCCCGCTCGACCTCCTCAGCGGGCTTCCCTTCATCATGTGCCTGGTGATACGCCTGCATGGCATCCAGAGCCTCCTTCAACAGGGGCTCTCCCGCCTCAATCATCCCGATGAAGGTGCGCTTCTCCATTGTCCGCTCCGATCAGTTGATAATCGCCTTATAGGTCACTTGGCAGCCCAGGCCCGACATTGAAGCTTTGCTAAAAGTTGTCGACAACTATCCAACTCTAGGATAGTTCATAAATGCAGATCGCAAAATATCCACGCGGTATAAGTAGACTCTGACCTAGGGCGTAGAAACCAAAATCTGTAACCTCCAACTCACAATCAAAAATCGCGCCCCGGACCCTAGCCCCTCCATTTTATGACACCGACCAATGAAAAGATAGTAACCACAATTCCAATTTAATCTTAACCCAAAAAAAACAGGCCCTAAAATATTAGTGGTGGCCTATAGCTATGCAGGAGTAGCAAGGCGAAAATATAGGTTCCACACACACTTAACCCTCTACTTCCATCCTAAAAAACAAAGTACCGGAGCAGATCATGAGCGCGACAGACCAACTGTTCAATGTTAACTGGAGCATCAATAAAGGCATGTCAGTATTCAGTAATAGCTGGCAGCCCGACGCAGAAACACGCCTTTATGAGCCAGTCCCTGGCGATGGCTATAGACTAACAGTGTCCGGAACACACAACGGGAAGTCATATCGCTGGGGATATACTGCCTTTTATGATGGCAAGGATCACCCGGTGTATGGGAGAGACGATGTAGATTCGATTGAAGCCTATAGAATAAATGACAGAATAACCATCGGCTTTTTCAAAAAAAATGGTGTATATGGAGGGCCATACGCGAGAAAGCTATCGGAGGACGGGAAGTCGTTAACGGTACAAACTGTTGGAAAGCTCCCTGACGGATCAGCGTTTTTTGATGTGATCGAGTATAATTCTTGAAGTAGCAGCAGTACGCGAAGCTGCGAGTTCGACTTCCGCAGCTTTAACTACTTTCCGAGTTCACTCACTTGCAAGCTTTGAGCGCTGCATTGAGCACCCGCTCGTAACCGATCCGTTGCAATCGCTCAGCTAGCAGAGCGCGCACCTTCACCTCCAGGTTGTCGGACTTGTGCAGGCCGGCAGATGCCCAGGGCGGCACAGCCACCTCAGGCGCGCGGCACGGCACCTGCACCGGAATCTCGACGCGCACGTAGCGGATCTCCGGCGCCGGCCTCGCGGCACACCCTGCCAGCAACAGCCCGGCTAGCAGCACCCGCATGACCTGCACTTTTTTCCAGGTCCTGCAGGTTTTCGGTCGGCCTGCACTTTTTTCCAAAACCTGCGCATTCAAAGGCCCAGCTCCTTGCCGATGATCGAGGTGGCAGCCGCGCACTGATCGCCGCCGGTGTGCTCCTGCTGCAGTCGGTTCGCTGCGGCGAAGTCGCCCTTGGCGCTGGCCGCAGCTTCGCCCATGGCTGTTCTGCCCTGGCCTGGCGCTCATATGCGGCCAGGGTCAGGTCGCCCAAGGCCTTGCCCTGCTCCTGCGCCAGGCCGGCTAGGTTGTCCCGCGCCGCCGCGCATTGCGTGGCCAGGTCCTGCTGGTCGTCCAGCAGAGGTCGGAAGTGGTGTGTAGTAGCCCATGTGCCTTTGGCCATGCCAAGCACGATCAGCAAGGCGGTGCCGGCAAGCGGCTGCGCCCAGGCCTTGGCGCGCCGTCTTCGTTGACGCAGGAGCAGTTCAACGACCTGCTGGTTTACCTGCAGGCTCTGCGCGACTGGCCCCAGTCAGAGCACTTCCCCGAGATTGAGCGCAGGCCAGTCGCGCCGCCCTGGATCGCCGAACAACCCCAATGAAGCCCCGCCTAGACGGGGCTTTTTCTTGCTTGGAGAAAAGCATGAACCATCCACTTCCCCGGGGTGTGCGCAACTGCAATCCCGGTAATATCGATTTCAATCCCGCCAACAATTGGGTAGGCCAAATTGGCAAGGAGCCCGGCGGCCGGTTTTGTATCTTCAACACTCCCGAGAATGGCATCCGCGCCCTCGGCAAGTTGCTGCAGACGTACTAAAACAAGCACGGCCTGCGTACTGTGTCAGCGATCATCAAGCGCTGGGCACCGTAGGTGGAGAATGACACCGGCGCCTATGTCCGTGCTGTGGCGCAGCGCTGTAGTCTTGCCCCCAGCGAGCCAATCAAGGACATCAAGAACCAGCAGGTCTTGGGCGGCCTGGTGCACGCGATCATCAAGCACGAGAACGCAAACTACGAGTATCCGCCGGCCGTACTCGCCGAAGGTCTACGGAGGGCGCTGGCGTGAATCTCCACCTGGTCGCGGTGCCGATCACGCAACCAATGAGCACCCGGTAAGCTGCAATGAAGGTGCAAGCCGCTTCGAACTGGCCAGCAGGGATAAGCTCGGTGCGCGGCACATTGAAACGGGTGTGCAGTCGGTTGTGCATGGTCAGTACGAAACTGTGCCGCAAGCTCGACGCCAGCGATTTGCTCTTGTCCCGAATGAGGCCCTTGATGACGCTGAGTTCGCTCATACCAATCAGTTCGTCAATGAGGGTTGGCATCTTGGCCTGAGCATCTTCGTAACGACCGGTCTTGCGAATGGCTGGGAGGACTTCAGAGGTTACCCATTTTTTGAATCGCTTCGCCTCAGTCTTGCGGCTTTTGAAGATCAGAGCGTAGAGCCCAGATTCGTTAACCACCTGCATTTCCTGGGCTCCGCCAGGGGTGCTCACAATGTGAGCCCCCTTTTCATCTTCATCCAGCATGCGGAAAAAGTTGCGCGAGCGCCCGCCAAGATCTAGAGCGGCACACACGTCACTACCGACGAACCACGGCTCGCCGGCGACCAGCAGAGTACGCACTTCGTGCCTGTCGAAATTGAATGGGATTACGTTTGTGCTATTATCGCCCATGACGATTTCTTCTCCGAAGTTGATCTCGTTTCCCGAAGCCCTGACGACTCTCACCTCGTCGGGGCTTCTTCGTTTCAGGCCGCTGCCTGCTGCTTGCTCTGCATTTTCCGCCACTTCAAACCCTCCTCAATCAGCAGGCCCAATTCAGCATTAAGACTGCGACGGTTTGCGCCAGCCTCCTGCTTCGCCTTTTCTTTGAGCTCATCTGCTATCCGTAGGCTATACGGTGCGACCTGATGCGCGTCCTTCATGATTTCCTCCTTCATCGTGTGGATTCATATTGACGTCACTCATTTTTGACGTCAAGTGGATTCTTGAATCTTTTTGAATGCACGAACAGAATCTCTGTTTAATATCATTGCACCGTGGAATCCAATGACAGACCGGCATGTACTACCGCCCTACTCGCTTCGCATGACCGCTGAGCTTAGGGACCAGCTCGAAGCATCTGCCGGACAGGCAAAACGTAGCCTTAACGCAGAGATCGTTGCTCGCTTGGAAGAGAGCTTCGAGAGAGAAGCTGTCGTGCAGCCCCTGTCGGAGCACGAAGCCGCCATGCACGTACTGGCGAAGATGTACCAGGAGACCCAGGATAAGATTAACGAGCTGAAATCAATGCCTAGCTTGAGCCCAATGGAGCAGGTCGAGCTACTGCATGAAGAGGCTACTGCAAAGTATCTGCGCCAAGCGGCCGCACGAGCATCAATGGCGCCAGATGATCGGCCTGCTCGGAGCAAGAGGGGGTCGATGCCCATCGGGATCGATAGCAAGGTCCACCTTGCAGCTTTGGCAGCGGAACACACCCCGCAGCACAAATCGAAGAAGTAACCCCAAGCCCGGCCAAGCGCCGGGCTCCACCCGCTCGCCATCACCACAGCATGGAGCACCTGATGGAAGTCTCAAGGACCTCCCTTCTGATGAAACGCATAGGGGCGTACATCATCGACTATGGAGCAATTGTCGTTCTTGGCTTATGGCTTGCTAGCCAAGCACCACTCCCCTTTGGTGGGTTTGAGCTGATATTCGTACACCTACTCCTATACCCAATGTGCGAATGGCTTTTCAAAGGTAGGACACCAGGGAAGTACGTCTTTGGGCTAACCGTCATCAACGGGGCGGGCGGCCCCCCAACTTTTGTACAAGCTCTGATCAGGGGAATCACCAGGCTCATCGAGGCGCCTCTGGGCATCATAACGCTCTTCATCTACACGCAGTCCTCACGGTGCCAACGGGTCGGTGACATGCTGTCTAGAACCTATGTCATACCGGCCAAGGATTTAGCCCAGCAACGTGCGACGATACAGGCACCAAGCGTCTGAACAACAAGTAACCACAAGCCCGGCCCAGCGCCGCTCATTTTTTAACCGACGATTTTTCGCGGGCTCAGCTTCACTTCGACCCAATTCGTGTATGGCATACAGAGTAACCAAATGAAACTACTGAAGAAAATGGCCACCACTTTCCGTAACCGCAAAAAATATACCTACGCGGAACTGAACGATTGGATGCTATCGCTCATCGGGATCCCGAGCTTCTTAGTAGGCGCCTACTATTTGTGGGTCTCGGGAAACATGACCGTTGAGATGCTGAACTGGTCAAAAGACCATGCCATTACAGTCGACGCAGTCATCGTTTTAGGTTTTCTAGGTCTGCTCAGTTTGAGCGGCCTGTACTTTGCAACTGTAGCTCGCCGCTGTTATGGCCTGATTGTCGAGCGCAATTTCAAGTAACCCCAAGCCCGGCCACGCGCCGGGCTTTAGAACCTATCCCTGCAGTGAAACCGAGGAAAACCATGAATAATCCAGTGGTAGGTCATTCCTACCAGTTCTCCGACGACCACAACGATCTCCTGCACCTCTACGGGATATTCATGTGTGCATGGTCTGTATTAGAGAGTGTCTTACAAGCGGCGATAATGAAAGAGTTGGGTGTTTCTGCGACCAAGACAGTCATCATCACGGGGAAGATGCAGTTCAACCCTCGAGCCCAGCTCTTGGCAAACCTACTGAAACATAGCAATCATCCAAACAAAGAAGCAATCTCGCTACTCAATAAAATGGAAGGTTTTGCCCATCGAAATACAATCGTTCATGGGCTGATGGTGGTCGGAGAGACTGACAAGTTGACATTTGTTAAGTACGACGGCGGCGCCAGCTTAAAGCAGACTTTCACCCCAACTGACATGCTGAAGCACGTCTCGGGACTGAATAATCGGGTCATCAAACTGCAAGAACTACTTGGAGTAACTGATGCCGATAGCCAGTTGATTGGGGATGCGACCCTGGATTTTGTTAAGCGACCAGCAAAATAATCTTGCCCGTTAATCCCATTGCCGGACGCAAAAAGCCCAGCGTGGGGCTGGGCTTCACTCGTTCAGGTCGTTTCCGTCCAGACCGCCAATTCATACCCATCAGGGTCCGTGAAGTGGAATCGCTTCCCGCCTGGGAACGAAAACACCTCTCGGCTGATCTTGCCGCCAGCAACCATCACTCTGTTCTGGGCGCCGGCGAGGTCGTCTGAATACAAGATGACCAGCGGGCCACCGGGCCTGACTGGCTCACCCGTGGTGAAGCCGCCAGCGAGCCGGCCGTCGCTGAACTCGGTGTATGTAGGGCCGTAATCTACGAAGGTCCAACCGAACCCCGAGCCGTAAAATGCCTTGCTGCGGCTGATGTCGCTGACGTTGAACTCGATGTTGTCGATCTGACGATCTGTTCCTCTGCTGCTCATTGGCACCTCCCTGTTGGAGGTCGGAATCTATCACAGCTAGTCATAGGTCCGCCGACAGGCGCCGCCCTATCCCCCTCCAGTTGGTCTACCCTTACCCTCCCCAACCACTCACATGAAGGGTGCGAAGATGCCCGACGATGAGAAGCGGCGATTTGCCGAGGCGCTAGAGCATTGGGCGGAGGCTGTGGATGCGATCCGCGCCCGGGAGCGGGCTGAGGCCATTGCCCAGGTCGAAGAAGTACGGAGCAGGCACCTGATGCGGGCTTTCCACACCAGCGCGCTATGGGAGCACTATGCGTGGAAGTGCCGGGGCCAGGGGTGAGCCCAGATGCAAAAAGCCCAGCGCGGGGCTGGGCTAGCTGAACGAATATAATGTGTCTAGCCTAATCCCAGGCACCTATCAAGATATTCGACCCAGATTGCCTAACAACTCTACCCTCCACAGCTTTGCTCCAGAAACTCCAAGCACGATCTACATGAGCACCTTGTTCCAGAACCTGAAGCGAATAGGTTTTGCTGTGCACTCGCTCAATGTAAGAGAACACCTCTCTAGCGGCAACTATACCCAGTCCGGAACGACGAAAGTTCGGCTGGATAAAAAACTTTGCGACTTCAGGAGGGCGATTAAGAGCAATCACACAAAATCCTATGTCATCCGTTCCCCTATTGATGATATGAAGCTCATAGTTCTTGACCCAGCTGGTATCCATGAATGGGGTGTCGCTATCGGACGCATTTATTTTTTCCGCAAGCTCATGACTCTCAACCATCTCCAATCGAATGTTGTGCCCTTCCATGATTCGCCCCCAAAACTAGAAATCTAACTCATTGCTGTCCACCTATCCACCCTGGACGGAAAGACAGTAGCACGGAGCAAGCGTTCGGATTAGCCTCCGACAGCTGCAATGCATGGCCAGGAGGGCCATATGACATCGCTCCTCTTCTATACAGACGCCAACGAGATAATCGTTGCAACCGATACGCTCCTACATTATCCCGACAGTTCTCCGCCAGGCTTCGTGAGCAAGGCCCTTGCCTTCCCGCACCTGCGAATGATCGTTGCTGGCACAGGATCCGGTCTGCTCTACAATCGCTGGATCGGCCTGGTGAATCACCAAGGCACCTTCCTCGATGTGGATGCGATCAATGTACACGCTCCGCAAGAGCTTCAGGTTCTCTGGAGCGAACTGAATGCTCAGGCCGAGGCCACGCAGGACCAGACGGCAACGATCTATCACTTTGGCTTCATTGATGATGCTGTTCATGGATTCGCCTATCGCTCTGTCAATGACTTTCGCTCGGAACGCTTGCAGTACGGACTTGGGGTGAAGCCTGAGCTAACTTCTTACTCAGGCCTTGACCTCCAGACTTTTCCGAAATGCGCGCCAGAGATAATGCGCACTCAAATTCGACAAGAACTTGAGAAGACAGATGGCCGTGTCTACATCGGTGGCACCGTACAGGTTACGCACGCAAGTAAGCAGGGCATCTCAATCTACTCGCTCGGCGATCTGAACACTCCGAATTGACCTAATCGGCCCCCGCATCAGCAATCACGGCCAGGGCTTCGTGCTCCATGATGCGGAGATCGGGGAAAATTTCGGTGAGTTCTCGGCGCTTGATTCCGAGCATCGATGCGACCGCGGGGATGGCTGTGTAGTCCAAACCCCAGGGTCCGCCCTGCCCTAAGCGCCACTGCGTGCCCAATGCCTCGAAAACTCGGACGGCCGCCCAGGCATCAGGCCAAACCTCCACCTCTTCCTCGGGGATGTCGGCCAGGGTCAGGCCAATGGCCGCAAGCTGCTCGGCGGACGGGCCACGCTCGTACAGTGCCCGCGCCGCCGCCCTCAGTTTCCCAGGCGGGCTGGGCTGTACGCAGCTTGGTAGGCATCGGTCACTGCCTTCGGCGCGCCGGTGCAGGTGCGCACGAGTTCGACGATAGCCTCGGCGCTGAACTCGTCCTCCAGATCCCAGCCGGTGATGATCTCGCCCAGCTGCTCGGCCTGCAGGGTGATTTCACCGGCGGTGACCTCCTCCCAGCTCGCGCCATCCTTCTGGGCCTTTTCTGCCCAGGTATCTCGCGCCTTGTTCCAACGGTCGAACATGCTGGCGAGGGCCACACGGTCCATGTATCGGAACTGGAACTCAACCGGCACCGACTCGCCGCCGATGCGCGGAACCTGCACAACCGCAGTGAAAGTCGGATTCTGCGCAATCTTGATCTTCGCCATGGGCTCTCCTTAGGCGCTGTAACGGGTAGGACGACCAGACAGGCCAACGCTGATGGTGCGGGTCATCAGCTGGTTGCGCTCCATGGTCGGCGTGCTGGTGATGCTGACGTAGCCAGGCATCAGGATCTGGCCGCCGCCCGGAAGCTTCAGGCGGATCACCGTCAGCTCCTTGGAGTCGTCGTAGCCCTCGACCACCGGCACGTACAGCGCGGCTGGCTGGTCCTCGACCGTTATCGAAACGCTGATCGGGTTACGGTTGGTCGGGAACTGCAGGTCGTCGTCGTTCTCGAGGTAGCCGACCGTGAGGAACTGCTGCTCGCCGCCGGAGACGGTGAAACCGGTCACCTTCGAGATCTGCGTCCAGCCTGATACAGGGACAACCGAGCCGATGCCGGCGCCGGCGGTGTAGCGGTCGGTGTTGGTGGTGTCCAGGCCTGCCAGCGAGAACGCGTCGGTAGTGACGTTGGCGGCCTTGGCGGTCCGGTCGTTGATGAGGGCCCAGCCGGAGCTGATCAGCAGAATGTCGTCGGCAACGATGCCGTGACCTACCGCGCTCGCCACTGGCGGTTTGGCATTGGTCAGGGCAGTGAAAGGCACGGCGGTGCCCAGGGTGCTGGCGATCTCCAGCACAGAACCGTTGGGCAGCGGGATGGCGCCGAACATGTCGGCGGCGTCGCCGGCGGTGAAGGCGGCATCTTGGAAGGCATTGGCACTGATCGAGGCGCCTGCGTCCTTGACCATGTCGCCGCCGTTCTGGGCGATGTTCGCCGCGATGATGCCGCGACCGGCTCCCATGAGGTAACGCTGCCACTGGCGGGTCCAGTAGGTGCCGAAGCGGTTGCGGATGTGCTGCATCGGCTCGGAGTTGGCCAGCTCAGCAGTCAGGTCGGAGACGCCGTAGCCTTTGTTGAGGTACAGGGTCCGGGCGCGCATGCTGCCCTGCTCGGCTTTGCCAACGGCGCCGAGGTCATCGGGGTCATCGTTGGAGATGTTCGGCGCCTCGTCGGCGTCGAGATCCTGCCAGTAGCTGATCTCGGAGGTGCCCTGGCCGTTCTTGGCGATGTTGTCCAGGGTGGCCGAGCGGGTGATGATGCCCGACTCGTAGACGGCGGTCTTTTCTGGAGAGTTAACCGGCTCCAGAGTGCCGTAGTAGTCGGCGACGAAGATGTCCGACAGTTGGGTAGATGCCATGGGTTAGGTTCCTCGGGTGGCTTGGAGTTTTTTGAAAGCGTCGGGGTTGTCACGAGCCATCGCCGCACGCTCGGTCTCGGTGTACTCGCCCCATTTCTTCGTGGCCTTGCCACCGTTGTCGCCGGTCTGGCCGGCACCCTGAGCCCTTGGCCACAGGTGTGATGCGGTTTCGCGAAGCGATTCCGCCCATTCGAGGGGAGACAGAGCGGTCTTGCCGTCCTTCCCGTACACAACTTCGCCGGCACGGTCGGTGGCAACGGGCTCGCCGTCTTCACTCAGCTTGAAGGTGCCACGGGCGCGGAGGATGATGTCCTCGGCAGCCTCGGGCAGCGCACCAGCCTTGATGGCGGCTGCGCGGATGGAGTCAGCCAGCACCTTGTCGCTGTACTTGGCAGCGAAGGCTTCGGCCTTGTCTGCTCGCTCATTGGCGGCCTTGACCTGCTTGTCCAGGTCAGTGCGCAGGCGCTCGGTACGCCGGCTGATGACTTCGTCCAGCTTGCCCTCGGCGATCAGCTTGGTTTCTTCGTCCTGGCCGACCTTGGCCAGCAGGCCCTTGACCGCTTCGATGTCCAGGCCGTCGAACTGGCCTTTCAGCTTGTCCAGCTCGGTCTTAATGGTCTTGTTTGAGCCGATCAGCTCGGCATTCTTGGTCTTGAGGCCCGCGACCTCGCCGTCGAGGAATTTCTGTACCTCGCCGCCCAGCGCTGCCTTCAGCGCGGCGGTTTGAGTTTCGTCGAGGGTGAGGCCGTGGGCGGCCGGGTCGAAGTCAAATGGCATGTGGCTATCCCCTGGGGATTGGATGGACCCGCCTGACGGGCGTAAAAAAGCCCCGTCGATACGGGGCTCTGAAAAATGAGGGTGAAAAAAAACCGCCATTCGGGCGGTCAGGGAAGACGAACTCTCAAAAAATAAAAAACTAGGTTGCAGACCTCACTCATTTCAATTATCTTCAATGAAAATAAACGAAAAGAGGTTTTCAATGAAATCTAACGTGCAGTTCATCCTCGATCAGAACGAGGCGCCGCTGTTCGCAGTGCTTCCTTACGCAGAATACACTCGCCTGATTGAAAACCAGAGCAATCCGGACGAGGCTCTAAGTGCCCCGTCCCTGTTGAGTGCAGATCGCCGCTTCATCCGACTGCCTCATGGCGGGCCCGGTGCGA
Organism: Pseudomonas sp. FG36; assembly: GCF_057809275.1. NCBI lineage: Bacteria > Pseudomonadati > Pseudomonadota > Gammaproteobacteria > Pseudomonadales > Pseudomonadaceae > Pseudomonas > Pseudomonas sp. FG36. The sequence continues at coordinate 47,010 of NZ_JBMDJQ010000003.1, read as the reverse complement.
AGCTGGACGTGTTCAAACTTCTCGATTGGTTGAATATGCGTGCGATTACGGACCTGGCAATCAATCAACGAGCCCAAACTTTGGACAAATTCCCTCAAGACCAAAGCATGACGCTCGACCCGATCATTCGCCGCGTCTTCCTGCCTGAGGGCTCGCCGTACAGGAACACCATGCAGGCTGTGACTGAAGTTGTTGATGCGCTCGAAGAAACCGGCTATTTCAAACGCGTCAAAAAATCCTATCCGTCGCTGTTCTACCGTCCTGTGAACGCTCTGGAAATTGATTGGGCGAAAGCTACTCCATTCTTGAAAGGCCAACCTGACTAGTACCTCGTGAATTAGCACAACCCAACCCGAGCGGTCAGCCTATCTCTGCCCGCTCAAACGCCAACGGCTCCAACTCCTTGAGCTGGTCAAGCGTCAGCGGCTTGAAGTTCCTGTCCAGTTGCAAGGCTGCGAAGCGCTCGGCAGTCAGCCCGCCATCTCGGAACAGCTTGCCGCGCACCGGACCTAGCGCGGCGTCCTGGAAGGCCGCTGGCTGCGTTTTTAGCCACTGGTAGTAGCTGATGCTTGCCGACACCTGCCCGCCTCCATCCGCGCCAACTGCAGCCCTCGTAGCACCTTGCCCGAACAACGCCGACAACCTGGTGATCGGCGTGATGGTGGTTCGGCAGTGGATGTGGAACGGTGGCACAGGCCCGTTGCCAACCTCGAACTCGCGGCCATCCAGGCTCCGGCACTGAACGCTGGTCTTCCGGTCCAGAGTGGCGACGATGCGATAGCCTGGCACCACCTCGGCATTCGCCTTGAGCGTTTCCATGCGCGCCGTGGTGGCCACATGCTGGACTGCGGTCTGGACGACTGCCCGCGCACTCCGGTTGGTGACAGCCAGCACGCCGTCGGTGAAGTTCTGCGCCGCGGTGCCGCGAATGGCCTGGGTGATCTCGGCATTGGTCTGGCCCTGCACGACACCCATTCGAATGGCGTTGGTTACCCGATCCGACTCCGTGCTGGTCCACCCGTTCAAGAAGGGCTTGAGCAGCTTGCCGCCATCCACCCCGGCCACCTGCAGGGGCTGTAGGTTGATCGCCGCCCGGATCAGGGAATCCGCTGGCATCACCGCGTCGATCAGCAGCGCCTTCGCCAGGCTGTGCCCCTCGAATGCGGCTTCGTACTGCGCGATGTCAACCAGGTCGGATTGCATCCGGTCGCTGAAGGCCTTGTAGATCTCCAGCAGCTTGCCACCTACCCGCCCCAGGAATTCCTCCAGTCTGCTCCGACCGTAGGTCGTCAGCTCCTTGCGGGTGAGCTGGTCACGGACATGTGTGTCAGCCCGGCGCAGGTAGGTTTCAGGCAGACTTGAGCAGACAGGTTCCGCAGGCCCTCGAAATGTTGATCTTGGCCACCTCAGGCGGCCGGCTTGCAGCGTCAGATGTGCGCCCAGGACTTCCTGTTCACGACATCTAGCGCAGTTCGCTTGTGCACCCCGTATCGATCAGCCAGGAATTCAACGCTGACTGATCCAGAGGCGTGTAGGCTGCGCATTTCGAGCACTTCGACTTCGCGCAGTTTTGCCTGTCCGTTCGATTCACCCTTCGCACACTGCAATCCAGCGGCGTATGCATGATGCTGGTTCGCAAATGAGGTGATCCATTCCAGGTTGGCAACGGACGCATTGCCCTTATTGCCGTCGATGTGATTGACCTCAGCGCCTGGGAATGGCGGCTCGCCAAGGAAAGCAATTGCCACAAGCCGATGAACCAGCTCTGTGCGCTTACCTCCCGGGAAGCAGAGATCAACGCTCAAGTAAGGTCTAGACTTGCTTCTGCCCGGTGTCTTGAGGATTGACCCAGCCTTGGCACAGGTGCGCGAGGTGAGCCTTTTCACCCGGCCAAGGTTGCTGATGGCGTAGTCGGGGTAATCCGCGATCGTTTTCCATTGTTCAAGCATTACGCAGACCTCAACAGGCATGTGCCACATGCATTGGCGATTGACGCTCGGCTGATGGATGGCGGTGATTTGGCAGCCTCAACCATGCGAGCCAGGTCGCCCTCGGGATGCCCAACGCCATAGCGCTGGACAATCGCAACGAACTCACTGACGTCATGTCCACGGAGGAAGAGCTTTGGCCTTCCGTCCTGGGTGAACTTGGGTGCGCCGTACTCATCGGTCGCCTGGGCGATGTGGTAGAGCTCGTGTTCGACCAAGGCGCAGAACTCGGCGTCGGTGCACTGGGCGCAGTAGTCGGCGGCCAGGGTGATGAGATAATCCGGCTCCTCGCCGAACCATTCCCGCATCTGCTGCTCTTGTCGGGCCTTCTGCCATCCGCCAGCGCGGAACATCAGCTGCTCTGCCTGGCCAAGGACTACCCGTCCCTGCTTGGCGAATCCGCTCGATGCCCACAGCACGCCGATGTTGGCGTCGAACAGGTGGGCATGCTCAGGGTTATGGATGCTGCCGGTGTCGGCGAGGATCTCGGATTGGAGCCATTCCCACACCTCGGGCGCAGGGGTCAGACACATACCAAAGTCGGACAAGTCGAGAAGTGACGATGGAGGGTATGGCCTATCCATGGATCACCTTCAGCTTGAAATGATGGCGTGATGCCGGTATTAAGTGCGTCCTTTCAAATGTAGGGATACTCATTCCATGTTCCGCGTTCAAAGCGTTTCTATCTTGGCGTTCGCGCTTGCCACAGCAACTCTGGCCGGATGTGTCGCGCCCCCCACATGGATCAACAGAGGGCCGACGGATCTGGTCACCGGCTCAGGCCTGATCTCTTGCTATACGGACGCGAACATCATTGATGGCGAAAGGATGGAAGGCACTATCTGTGCTACGCCCGAGTCGGGATTCTTCGGCGGCGGTGAGCCAGAGATCTACTTCGGCCCATGGAATAGAAAATTCATGAAAGAGCCTGCAAGCACAACAACTGCTGGTGTTACTCGCGACTACCGAGGCAAGAAGGTGTTTCTGCAGTGCAACCCTGTACTTGGCACAGATGAAAAAACCGAGGTTGGGCGCGACTGCAAGGTAACGGTCAATGGCCAGTTAATCGTCAGCGCGAACGTGATTTTCAAAAAGTAGGCTATCTACCTGCCGCACTCACCTGCGGCACACCTACCCTTCCCCGTCGCCCAGCAGCACATCAATCAGTTTCTGCTCCGCCAGCCTGAACATGGCCAGTGACTGCAGGTCGTCGGCTACCGGGCCGAAAGCGAACAGCTCTACCTGGCCGAGCGGGTCACGCATGGCCATGACTCCAATGCTGCACACCGGTAGTTCGCCGCTCTCCAGTTGATCTGCGATCTTGCGCAGGGTCCGGGGGGCGTCGCGCCAGTTCTCGCGCTGGAACTCGACAACCTTCATTCGGCCACCATCTTGTGCGTTTCGGCATGTGCGTGGCCAAGCAGCATTCCAACCAGCAGCCCCTGCGGAAGTCCGACTGCCTGGCGGCATCAATCGCTTTAACCAGGGCTGCATCGAACTCAGCCACCGCATTGACGATATCCAGGCTTACTGGCAGCTCATGGCGAATTCGCGTGACGTTGCTCATGGCTACTCCCGCGCCACGAAACGGCGCATCTGGAATTTGTGGCGCCCTACCCCGGCTGAAATACATGGCCGCGCCGGGCTACCGCATACAGGACGATCCCCAACTTGAGGATCACGCCGTACAGGGTGGGCACATAGCCGTTCATGGCCAGGACGAACGAGCCGAACGCGCCGATGGCGACCAGGTAGAACGCCACCGCCAACAGCGGCTCATCCATGGGCCTGATCCTGCGCAAGTAGTCGCACGCGGCGAGAACCACCATAACGCTCAGGAAGGCATTGGCGCCGATCAGGACTGAAATCAGGGTCGAGCTCATCAGGTCGCTCCCTTGGCTCCGAACTGACCCACGAGCGACTTCAGCACCGGGATGATGTTCATTGCCAGAAGGCCTATCAGGAAGGCCACGCCGTATTGGGTTTCTCCGCTGGTGCCAAGGCTGAAGTAGCTGATGGCGAGCGGGGTGCAGAAAACTGCCGATGCGAAGCCGGTGAAGAAGGCGGCGACCGCCTGGTCGCGGGTAAGGCCCCGCAAGAAGGTCAGCGAGAGGATTGCTCCTGCAAAGCCACCGATGATAACGCCGTACTTCACCAGCAGGACGCCGGCAGTAGTGCTAGCTGGTTCAGCCATTGGATATCCTTAAGAAATAGAGGCCTCTCGAGGGTCTGTGCGGGCAACAAAAAGCCCGGCTCTTGGCCGGGCTTGCTTAAGCTAAGACTGACAAACCAGGGAACAGAATCAGCTCAGTACGTCGTAGGTAGCGTAAAATCTGGAGTTAGAGCTGCCAGGCGCATACCAGAGCCCCATTCCCGCAGGGATGACAATCTCGTAAGGAATCATTCCATCCGCCAGCCAGATGGTTGGAACATTGTTCAGCGTTGGCTGAGTCGGAGTGACAGAGCCAGTGAGCAAACGCCCGCCGTAGATGAAGCAAGTACGAATGACGATGCCGGTTGGGTTGTTTGAAGGCGACACAATCGGGCGAACATAGTCATCAAAACCGGGCAGGTTAATGAATTTTTGGCCAGCTTTAAGTTGGTTCATAGCTATCTACCTTTAGTCGAATGATTTTGCGAAAAATTTCGCATTCATGTCGCTCAGTGGCGATAACCAGAGGCTCGCGGCCTTCGAGAGCTCGTAGCTCTTGGGAGAGGACCCGGCGTGTAACGGCAGGGCAAGAACAATACTGCCACAAAAATACTGTATGCACAATCAGTATTTTTCGCTTCCCCCGGACAGGTGCTGGGACTGGGACTGACGCCGATCGGGACCTTCCTGGCCCGTGCTAGGCCCTGTTTAGGGCCTCTTTGTGCAATAAAAACCCGCACATGGTCGGGCCTCTTGGCACGGCCGGCAGTTAGACCGACTTGATAAATACGTTCCACTCTTCAATGGCATCGTCAGCCGCCGAGTTATGCTTGCGCACAGCGTCTCGCTGCTCCTCAACAAATTCCAGCATGCAGGACTTGTACTCCTCAACATCGCTCAGGAATTGCTCTCGCTCGTACGCATCTTCGAATTCGTAGGGGATGATCGGCTCGCTGCAATCATGCGAAGGCTGCACGAAGTCGGCATTGGCTAAGGAGGAGAAAAGGGCAAGAAGCAGGAGCGGCGTTCGCATATCCATTGCCTCGCAGCAAAAAGCCCGACTGGACCGCCGGGCTTTGATAGTCACTCCTCAACACGCGCAGGAATGACAGGATGGAGCTAATTTCGCTCAGTCGCTCACTGATGTCAATAGGCGATTACGCTGCATGACTCAGAAGCAGGCCCTCCGCCTCCAGGATTTGCTGAACCTGAGTCATCGCTTCATCGACCATGCCATTGAGTTTGTCGTTGATGTCGGCTCGCCACCGGCGCCTGGTCGACTCTGGCGCTGCGTCGAGATCCCAGGTGTTCATGTCGTAGAAGCTGTCCGGCAGGATCAGAACATCCTCTTCAACCGCATCGACGCGCTTGCGCTCCGACGCTCCAGCAGCCACTGCGGCACGAATGAGGGCCTCACGGCGCCACTCAGGCAGGTCCAGCGGGATGTCAACCGAAACCGACCTGGCACTCTTGCGGCCGGCGCCTGGCAGTTTCGGTATAGCCCATGCGGTGACCGCCTTGAACACAAACAGCGGCTTTGCCGGGCTTGCGATGAGCGGCTTTACCGCGGCGATCGCCTGCACCTTCTTCGCCTTGCTGGTGCTGTACTTCGCCACCAAGGCATCCCAGTGGCGCGGGATCAGCTGGTGGTGGATGCGCGCCGCCAGCCAGTAGTCGACCTGAGTTCGGTCCAGATCTCCGCCGGCGGACGACAGCAAAGCGAGGCAGCCACCCTCCTCTTCGTTCGGGTTGTACAGCTTCTGCCAGGCCTGGCCCTTCGCCGCGCCTTTCTCACCTGCCGCCAGGGCTGCAACCACTGCTCCGGATACGCTCGAGTAGATCATGCTGCTGCCCTCCTGAGGTCTTTGAGTTTTTGCCTGTACAGGGCCTTGATGGCCTGCAGGTCTTCGATGGTCACGGCCTATCTGGTCAAGTACTACGGCGCCGAGAAAGACGGCATATCCATGCGAGAGCCGATGCACACCATTCCGTCGAAGGATCGGATGGCCGTGGTGCAGGTCGTGCAGCTGCAAACCCATACCCTGACGGATGAGCAGCTGGCCGGCGCCCGCAAATGTGCCGCGTTCATGCGCAAATACCTTCCGCAGCATTTCACCGAGCATGCCGACGTGGTGATGGTTGGCGACTACGTGATGATCGACATCACGCTTCGCATGCTCAAGCCGCACGAGCTGAAGCGCGCCCAAGGCTTCCGGGCTGAGTACATCATCGACCGCGGGCTCTTCCTCAACGAGGAAACAGGCCAGCTGTACTGGAAAGAAATCTCAGGCGCCAACCAGGTGAAGCTGCTTGGCAACAGCGTCTGCAAGGACGAAGCCCGGGCACTGGTGGCAGCCAACGCCTCGGACCTCATCGAGCTATATCAGCGCCTTGCTGCTTGAATGGTGTTAGGTTTGCTTCTGAAAAAAACGCCCCACTTAATACATTGAAGGCCTGCTCGGCTCGCCCTTCATGGTAGACAACCTGGGTGATAACTAAACGCTCTTCGTCCCCCAGTGCGTTCCACTCCCCGAGCCGTTCACAGGTTTTAATAGCGAAACTGCAGGCTACTTTTAGATCCATGAGGAGCAGATTCTGAACTCCGTTTACATGCTTAACATCAACCGACCGCAGAGCCTCCAACGTATGAGGCCATTTGCTGTCTCCACCGAGCGCCACGTACTTAACCAGCGACGGGCTTCCAAAATCCTTGGTCGATTCCGAAAGAGCAATACGGAGTTCCGTCAGATCGAACCATAAAAGCTGTGATATACGCACCAACATGCCTTTGGTTTGGTCTTTCTCTTCCTGTATTTCCTGGATCCTGCGCTCTTTTTCTCGCTCGTGAGCCAGGCTTCCCACCCGAAATGCCCCCCAAATTGCAAGGATGGAGCCGACTGCCTGCACCCAGCTCGCTACGTCGCTCCAGGTGATGCTCCCCGTCCGAATGCCAAGAACAATGAGAAAAAAAACCGCCAGAGCGACCAAGACATTTTGAACTGAGCACCACGGTTTGAAGAGACTCTTGCCGTAATCGTTGAGCATTTTTCTACCCATTTGACAATTTGGCAGAATATTACTTGCCGAGGTATCCCCATGCCCACAGAAAACCGATCCAGCACAGAGCCGAACGCTAAGCAGGCCTTCCGCGACTACTGCGACCGCTGCGCAGAGATAGTGGCGCCATGGCCAGCATGGAAGCGTCAGGCAATCAAGTCCCCTCCCGTGCCTGCTGTTGTGTGCCGGGGTGACGCTGCACTGGGCGCGGCATGTGGCAAGCGCATCAAATGCGAACGCATCGCCAGGGAGAGCAACACGTGAATAGCCAGTCGCATCTGTCGGAGATGGATGAAGTATCCAATTTGAAACAGCTGGTGGCGAAGCTGCAAGCCGACCTTACCGATCGCGACCAACGCATCGATCAACTGGAAAACGGTGAGCTCGACTGGATGGATCCGCGCCGTGCCAAGCTGCTCTCGGACGGTCGAGCGCAAGGGCTGAACGAAGCCACCGAGCTCTGCAGTCGCATGGCCTGGGCCGCCTACTACCCGCCCGGCACCAGGTACAAGGAGTTTGTGCCGAAGGGCCGCACTGCCCTTGGTGACTTGCTGATCGACGCCGCCAACGCGATCGCCGACCTGCCCGACGGTCCATACGAGCGATTCAAGGCGCGCCAGGCCAAGAAGAAATCCTGACAAGAGCACATTTGTACTCCATCCAGCTGTAACCCCTCTCCCCTCTATTCACTGCCGCGAGCGAGCGGCAAAGGAATCGTCATGCCTGAAGAAATCAAGCTGATCCAACGCGTGGCAGTCAAGCGCGACCAAGATGGTTGGTGGAGTCATCCCGACATCCCTTCCTTGGATGGCGGCGAAGACCCGGCACCGTACATGGCCTGGGCAACTGAGCAAGGCCTTGAGCTGAAGACCTGGGGTATGGATTCGGATCTGGTTGAGCACCCGTACTTCGACGGCGCCGGCCACTGCAACGGCTGGGAGCCGGAATCGCCAGGTCCTGAGTGGTTCTTAATGGGCATCTTCGACACGGAAGACGGCCCGCATGTGCAGTGGGCGCGCCGCGAGGTGCAGCAATGACCCGCCTCGCCCTCTGCCTCCTGCTACTTGCCACCCTGACCGGTTGCCAGCCTGACTGCTGGAGTAGCGATCCTGCCCAGTGCCGAGACGAGCGCGAGCAGGCGCGCGTCCAGGCCAACCGCGAGAGGATGGCCAGCCACTTCCCAAGCTCGGACATTCGCACGCTTACCACGATACTAAACGTCTATCGCGACTCAGCCAACGGCGTCCTCTGCTGGTCGGCCGGAGGAAGCACCTTGTCCTGCCTGCCTGAGTGGATGCTGAGGCCAAACGTCCAGGCCGGCAACGAGCGCCAGCTCTCCCCGCACGAAACACAACCCGAACCTACACCCGCACTGGCGCCTGGGCGCTGGATTGATGAGAGGTATCAGCTGTGACTGAACTCGAAGAGCTTCTGCTCGCCGCGAAGGCCGCCGGGCTTGAAGTTGAGCCCTGCACCTGCAGCGACCCGAAATGGCCGCTGCGCATAAAGGGCCAGCTAGGCACCAGAGCCCACTGGAACCCCAACATCAACGACGGCGACGCATTCAAGCTTGCGATTGGGCTGGGCATGCAGATCAACGTCGAAGGTTCCGGTGAGGATGAGGCCGTCTGGGCTGATGACACCATGATCTGGGTGAACAGCGAGCACGCCCAGGGCGATCGCCGGAAGGCTGCGCGGACTGCAATCGTCAGCGTCGCCGCCCAGCGCGGAGAGCAGATGCCATGACCGACCTGATCGAAGTGAAGACGGCAGACCTGGCCGGCGAGGCCCTGGGCTGGGCGGTCGGGATCGCTGAAGGCCTGGACCTGATCCTGGTACCTCCGGAGTACGGCAACCCCTGGCGCGTGTTCGCTCGGTACCAGGGCCAGGCCACGGAGAACACCAAACGCTACAACCCGTGGGAAGACTGGTCGCTGGGCGGACCGCTGATCGAGCGCCATATGGTCAGCCTGCACTGCCCACAGAGCACCGACGACGTGTGGGCTGGTTGGGTTATTACAGACAAGGGCGAGTTTTGTCAGGCCGGCGAAAGCGCCCTGATCGCCGCCTGCCGCGCCATCGCCGCCGCCAAGATCGGCGCCATCGCCCACGTGCCAAAGGAGCTGACGCGATGATCGCCCTCGCCTACATGGCCTACCTGATCTATCGGGCGCCGCGATGATCCCGCATACAGGCTGGCTACGGCGCCAGCTTGAGTCTGCACTGATCCTGCTGGCCGCCTGGATCCTTGGCGGCCGCAACGTCATCAGGTCCGGGGTCGTCTCGCGCCGCGACAACAACGAGATGTTCGAGATGGACGGCGACCTACGCGCCATCGCCAGCCGCATCCGCAAGCAGTACAGCGAGTAACCCCTCCCCCAACTACTCAAGCCCGCCGACAGCGGGCATGGAGAGCTATTGCCATGAAAAAACATAAGCACACACCAGGCCCGTGGGAAGTCCTGAACGACACCGAAGTGTTCACCGGCCTTGGCGCCGACAGCGGCGATGGCGTGAAAGCGCTGCCCTCCGATGGCTGGATGATCGCGGATTGCGGCAGCAGCGTGACCTTCAGTGAGATTGGGGCGGCAGAGCTTAGTCTGGACCTGCGCCGGTCGAACGCCAAGTTGATTGCCGCAGCACCGACGATGCTGGCCGACCTGATCGACGCTGCTGCCCAGCTGCGCAAGTACGAAAACCTGCACCGCGCCAAAGGCACCGCCGACAGCCTGGCCAAGGCCCAGGTCAATGCCGAACTTGCCTCGCGCTTCGAGCAGACCATCGCCCAGGCCACGGCCTGACAAACCTGCCGCCACCGGCGGCGTGGAGACCATCCCATGGGAACCGAAAGCACCGGTGACGTCGACAAGGTCACCGAAAAACGCATGGCCGAGCTGATCGGCTGCACCAAGCGCGCCCTCGAGCACCGGCGCCAGGAAGGCAAAATCCCCGAAGGCGTCTGGATGAAGCACGGCGGCCGGATCATCTACAGCAAGAAGAGGTACGACGAATGGCTGGAAAGCCAATGGATTTACCCCGAGGGGTCGAAATCTTCCGCGGCTCCCTCCGCATACGTTTCACATGGGATGGTGTCCGTCGATGTGAAACGCTCCCCTATCCCCCGACACAAAAAGGGGTCAAGGCTGCATCCACCCTTCGCGATCAGGTAGCCAGCCTCAACAAGCTAGGTCTGCTGGACCAGGAGAAGTACGCCGAGCTCTTCCCCGGGTCCCAGACCGTAGTGGGCGGCAAGCCGACATTCGGCGAGTACGCCCAGCTCTGGTTGGACAGCCGAGAAATCACCCAGGGAACGCATAACAATTACAAGAGCGCGCTGAATCTGTACTGGGTGCCACGGCTGGCCATGGTGCGCATCGATCTCATCACAACCACGCTGATCCGCCGCATCATCACGGAAACCGAGTGGACGTCGGCGAACGTCAAGCGCAACGCGATCACCAGGTTGTCGACGATCCTTGCCGCCGCGATGCGAGAAGGCCTGCTGAGCAAGAATCCAGCGGAGGTGATCGACCTGCCGAAGCGGTCGCGCAAGGAGATCGACCCGTTCAGCCTTGAAGAAGCGAACGCGATCATCGCCAGGCTGTACGAACACCCGCATTGGCCAAGCCGAATCTACGCTGCGCTGTTCGAGTTCATGTTCTTTACCGGGCTCAGGCTGTCGGAGGCCCTGGCGGTACGGTGGGAGGTGATCGACGAGGAGAAAAGGACGGTTCACGTCAGGAGGACCATCGCCTTGGGCGAGGTTGAGGAAAGAACGAAGACAGGGAGGGATAGGTTCGTTCTGCTGAACGAGAGGGCTTTGCGAGCGCTGCAGTATGCCAGGGAGTACGCCGAGCGGCGCAAGCAAGGGAAGGGACTGGCGGCCAATACGCCCTACGTTTCCCCCCCGTCGAAAGGGAGCGAATACGTGAAACAGACGTCGGACCTGCACAAGCAGTGGGTGCCGGTGCTGAATGAGCTGGGCATCAGGAGGAGGCCCCCATACAACTGTCGTCACACCTATGCGACAATATGCTTAATGTCTGGCCTCAACCCCGCATTTATCGCCCAACAGCTGGGTCACAGCGTGCAAATGCTGCTGTCGACGTATGCGCGTTGGCTCAACTCAAGCTCCGACTGGAGCGAGCTGGAAAAGCTCAAGATTGGTATCAAATCGGTATCAGCCGAGAATCCAGCCGCGTAAGTTACTGATAGGTAAGCGCTTTGATCTCCACCGCCAATATCACCATGCAGTTCGGCTCCAAGCCCCTGTTCGAAAACGTCTCGGTCAAATTCAACAACGGCAACCGCTACGGCCTGATCGGCGCCAACGGTTGCGGCAAGTCGACCTTCATGAAGATCCTCGGCGGCGACCTTGAGCCGTCCGGCGGCCAGGTGATGCTCGAGCCCAACACCCGCCTGGGCAAGCTGCGCCAGGACCAGTTCGCCTATGAAGAGTTCGCCGTGATCGATACCGTGATCATGGGCCACGAGCAGCTGTGGAAGGTCAAGGCTGAGCGCGATCGCATCTACTCGCTGCCGGAAATGACCGAGGAAGACGGCATGGCCGTCGCCGAGCTGGAAACCGAGTTCGCCGAGATGGACGGCTACACCGCCGAATCCCGCGCTGGCGAGCTGCTGCTGGGCCTGGGCATTCCCCTGGAACAGCACTTCGGCCCGATGAGCGAAGTGGCGCCAGGCTGGAAACTGCGCGTGCTGCTGGCCCAGGCGCTGTTCTCCGACCCGGACGTGCTGCTGCTCGACGAACCGACCAACCACCTGGACATCAACACCATCCGCTGGCTGGAAACGATCCTCACGGCGCGCAACAGCACCATGATCATCATTTCCCACGACCGTCACTTCCTCAACAGCGTCTGCACCCACATGGCCGACCTGGACTACGGTGAGCTACGCCTGTTCCCGGGCAACTACGACGAGTACATGACCGCGGCCACCCAGTCGCGCGAGCAACTGCTGTCGGACAACGCCAAGAAGAAAGCCCAGATCGCCGAGCTGCAGACCTTCGTCAGCCGCTTCTCGGCCAACGCCTCCAAGGCCAAGCAGGCCACCTCGCGCGCCAAGCAGATCGACAAGATCCAGCTGGCCGAGGTCAAGCCATCGAGCCGTGTCAGCCCGTTCATCCGCTTCGAGCAGACGAAAAAGCTGCACCGCCAGGCGGTGATCGTCGAGAAAATGGCCAAGGCCTTCGACGACAAGGTGCTGTTCAAGGACTTCAGCTTCACTATCGAGGCCGGCGAGCGCGTGGCGATCATCGGCCCCAACGGTATCGGCAAGACCACCCTGCTGCGCACCCTGGTCGGCGAAATGAAGCCGGACGCGGGCGCGGTGAAGTGGACCGACAGCGCCGAAGTGGGCTACTACGCCCAGGACCACGCCCACGATTTCGAGGACGACGTGACGCTGTTCGACTGGATGGGCCAGTGGACCAGCGGCGAGCAGGTGATCCGCGGCACCCTGGGGCGCATGCTGTTCTCCAACGACGAGATCCTCAAGTCGGTGAAGGTGATCTCCGGTGGTGAACAGGGCCGCATGCTGTTCGGCAAGCTGATCCTGCAAAAGCCCAACGTACTGGTGATGGACGAACCGACCAACCACCTGGACATGGAATCGATCGAGGCGCTTAACCTGGCGCTGGAAAACTACCCGGGCACCCTGCTGTTCGTCAGCCACGACCGTGAGTTCGTGTCGTCGCTGGCCACCCGCATCATCGAGCTGACGCCCGAGGGCGTGGTCGACTTCAGCGGTACCTATGACGACTACCTGCGCAGCCAGGGTGTGGTGGTCTGACCCAACGCTGAGTCATCTTCATCGCGGGGCAAGCCCGCTTCTGCAGTGCCTTCGCAGCATTCGCAGGAGCGGGCTTGCCCCGCGTTGCGTTTAATTAGTTAGCCTGCTTCCTTTTCCCTCGCGCCGCAGCCATGATGGGCACAGCCCCACCGCCCGCCCGCGAACGACTCCATGACAGCCCCTCACGCTTCCAGTGTCACCCTGCAGATCCTCTCGATCGTCTTCTACACCTTCATCGCCTTCCTCTGCATCGGCCTGCCGATCGCGGTGCTGCCTGGCCATGTACACGATCAGCTGGGCTTCGGCGCGGTGATCGCTGGCCTGACCATCGGCCTGCAGTACCTGGCCACCCTGCTCAGCCGGCCTTTCGCCGGGCGTGTGGCGGACACCCTGGGCGGTAAGCGCGCTATCCGCTATGGCCTGTACGGCATCGCCGGCTGCGGCGTGCTGACCCTGCTGTCGGCCTGGGCTCTCGCCCTGCCCTGGCTGAGCCTGGCGCTGCTGTTGGGCGGCCGGCTGCTGCTGGGGATCGCTCAGGGGCTGATCGGCGTCGCGACCTTGAGCTGGGGGATCGGCCAGGTGGGGCCGGAACATACCGCCCGGGTCATTTCCTGGAACGGCATCGCGTCCTATGGCGCCATCGCCATCGGCGCGCCCGCTGGCGTGCTGCTGGTGGATGGCCTGAGCTTCGCCGTGCTCGGACCAGCACTGTTGGTGCTGGCGCTATTGGCCTTGCTGGTGCTGCGCACGCGCCCCGAGGTCGTGGTAGCCGGCGGTGAACGGTTGCCGTTCTGGTCGGCGTTCGGGCGGGTGGCACCTTGCGGCGTGGGGCTGACCCTGGCGTCGATCGGCTACGGCACCCTGACCACCTTCGTCACCCTGTACTACCTGGAGCGCGGCTGGGTCGGCGCAGCCTGGTGCCTGAGCGCCTTCGGCCTGTGCTTCATCCTTTCGCGACTGCTGTTCGTCAACGCGGTCAACCGCTTCGGCGGCTACAACGTGGCCATCGTCTGCATGGCCACCGAGGTCCTGGGCTTGACCATGCTGTGGCTGGCGCCCTCGCCGCTGTGGGCGATGCTCGGCGCCGGGCTGACCGGCTTCGGCCTGTCGCTGGTTTACCCGGCCCTGGGAGTCGAGGCGATCCGCCAGGTACCCAGCAGCAGCCGTGGCGCCGGCCTGGGCGCCTACGCGGTGTTCTTCGACCTGGCGCTGGCCATCGCCGGCCCGGTGATGGGCGCGGTGGCGGTGCGCCTGGGGTATGCCTCGATCTTCGCCGTCGCCGCCCTGCTTTCCCTGTCAGGGGTGGGCCTGACCCTGTTGCTGGCCCGCCGCGGCTGAACGTTCGGCGGGCTCCGGTGCGCCCAGTGCCTGGCTGAAGAAGGCCGTGGTCTCGCTGCGCAGCGAGCGATGGATATGTCGACGGTCGACACCCTCGGCGTCCTTGCACAGGACCGGCATGCGCTGATGCTGCTCATCGTCGCATGGAGCCATGAACACGAAATGCCCGGCACCGGCCAGCAGGCGGTAGTCAGGCGTTACCGGCAGCTTGCGCGCCAGGGCATCGGCGTTGTGCTCCAAGGCCAGTAATTGGTCGTTGTCGCCGCTGTAGATCAGCGCCGGCACCTGCACGCCGGCCAGGGCGTGGCGACCGAACATCAGGCTCAACGGCGCCATCAGCATCACCGCGCCCACCCTGGCGTCGGCGCGGGGCGCCAGTTCACTGTGGTCGGCGATCAGCACGCCATGGGTCTTGCAGGCATCGGCGTCACCGGGGCGTTGCTCGCAGTAGCGGCGCAGGCGTTCGAGGTCGGGCCGCGCGCCAGAAAGGATCAGCGCGGTCTCGCCGCCGGCGGAATAGCCAATCACCCCGACCTTGCCGTCATTCAGGTACGGCGCGAGCAGTCTGTCGTTTCGCGCCGCTGTGATCGCGACGCTGATCTGCAGCGGCCGGCCATAGAGGTTGCTGAGGGTGCCCAGGCGGCTATGGTCACGGCTGTTGTCGCCGGGATGGACCACCGCCACCACCACGAAGCCCTGCCGGGCCAGGCCGTTGGCCAGGTCATGCAGGGCCATCGGGCTGCCGGTGTTTCCATGGGAGATCACCAGCAGCGGGAACTGGCCCATGGCTACCGGCGCCTCTTCGGCAACACGGGTCTGGTAGCCCTCGATGCGCACCGGGCGCGCCTCGCCGCTGGAGGGGTAGAACGCCAGGGCCTGCATGGGTTTGGCGTCCACCGGATCGACCAGGGTCAGCCGGTGCAATCCGGCCACCCACGGTGCTGCATCGGCGCGGGCCAACAGGCCGCCCAGCAGGAATAGCGCCATCAGCAGGCTGCTTCGCTTCATCGCAGGGCGCTCCCAGGTTCAAGGCACTGCGCGGTACACGGGTATGGATGCCAGCATAGAACCCAATGCACTGGCGGCACATGAAAACTGGATGAAAAAAGCCGGCTGGCGCACGAGGCGACAGCCGGCTTTGAATCGATGGCAACGATCAGGCAGCGGCGAACAGCTCACCGACGATCTGCGCCTGGGCGGCATCGATGGCCTTGGCGCGGTGCTCCGGGCCATAGGCCAGGCCGTGGGCGCGGACGATTTCCAGGTCGGTAATGCCGATGAAGCCGAGGAACACCTTGAGGAAGTCCTCATGGCCGACACCGGTCGGCTGGCCCTGGTGCAGGCCACCGGCGGTGGACACCAGGATCACTTTCTTGTCACCGCACAGGCCTTCAGGGCCGGCTTCGGTGTAGCGGAAGGTCTGGCCAGCTACCGCCACGCGGTCGATCCAGGCCTTGAGCTGGGTCGGCACGGTGAAGTTGTACATCGGCGCACCGATCACCACCGCGTCGGCGGCGAGGAATTCTGCCAGGGTCTCGGCACTGAGGCTGGCTTCATGAGCCTGGGCGGCATCGCGCATTTCCTCGGGGGTACCGGCGGCTACCAGGGTGGCGGCGGAGAAGTGGCTGATGGCGTCGCTGGCCAGGTCGCGGTAGACCACCTCGATGCTCGGATCGGCGGCCTTCCAGGCCTCGACCACTTCGCGGCTCAGCTGGCGGGAGGCGGAATTGTCGCCCAGGATGCTCGAATCGATATGCAACAGTTTCATGGGACTCTCCTGTGAATGAAGACCGCGGCGGTGGGCGATCACGATGGAGAGAATCCTACCGGCACATCGAATAGCTGATAAGTCGGCAAAAACGCGTTAGTTTGTTCCACTGATGGAACAATGAGACTGTCAAATGCAAGACCTCAACGATCTCTTCTACTTCGCCCGGGTGGTCGAAGCCGGTGGCTTCGCTGCCGCCGGGCGCCAGCTGGGCATACCCAAGTCGCGCCTGTCGCGGCGCATCGCCGAACTGGAGGAGCGTCTGGGTACGCGCCTGCTGCAGCGCACCACCCGGCAACTCAAGCTCACCGCCGTGGGCGAGCGCTATCTGAGCCATTGCCAGGCGATGCTGCTGGAGGCGGAGATGGCCGACGAAGTGGTGGCCAGCATGTCCAGCGAGCCCCGCGGCCGGCTGCGCGTATCGTGCCCCGTCGCCCTGGCCCATGCATTCCTGCCGGATATCATCAGCCGCTTCCTCGCCCAGTACCCCTTGGTGCAACTGGACATGGTGCTGCTCAACCGCCGGGTCGACCTGATCTCCGAAGGCATCGACGTAGCCCTGCGCGTGCGCGACCTGGGCGATGAGGACCCGGCCCTGGTCACCCGGCGCCTGCGCCAGGCGCAGATGCAACTGGTGGCTGCACCAGGGTTTGCCGACCATGTCCGCGAACCCACGCAACTGGGGACCCTGCCGGTGCTGGGCGCTGCCGAGGCCGACCGGTTGGTGCATTTTCGCCTGCATGGCCCCAACGGCCGGCAGGAGGAAGTCGCCCTGGAGCCGCGCCTGGCCATCGACGACTTCGTCGTGCGCAATGCCGCGGTACGCGCCGGCCTGGGCTTCACCGCCCTGCCGTCGATGTTCTGCGAAGAGGAGCTGGCCCGTGGCGAACTGGTGCGCCTGCTGCCAGACTGGTCGCTGCCTGGGGGCTACCTGCAGGCGGTCTACCCGCACCGGCGCGGCCTGCTGCCGGCGGTACGCGCATGGATCGATCACCTGGCGACCTCGTTCGAGGCCTGTGGAGAGCGTTATGTCTGAGAAAAGGATGTCCGAGGAGCAAGTGGCGGCGCTGTGCCTGGCCCTGCCGGGCGCGCAGGAGGACTACAAGTGGGGTGGCATCCGCGTGTTCTCGGTGGCCGGCAACAAGATGTTCGCCGTGCAGGACCTGGGCGGCGCGGGCCTGTCGTTCAAGGTGGCCGACGAGCTGTTCCTGGGCTATTGCGACCGCCCCGGAATCCGCCCGGCCCCCTACCTGGCACGGGCGAAGTGGATCAGCATGCTGCCGCCCTACCCCATGGGCCACGACGAGCTGAGCGACCTGCTGCGCCGCTCGCACCAACTGGTGGTGCGACGCTTGCCAAGGCGCCAGCAGGTTGGGTTGCTGCTGGGGACGGGCGACGCCTAGGCTTCAACCCGGCAATGGCGGCCCCTTGAGCTCGACCCGGTTGCCGTCCGGGTCGAAGCAGTACAGCGACATGCCCTCACCTTCGGCGCCGTAACGCTTCTCGGCAGCCTCCACCCTGACGCCGGCCTCATGCAGCAGCACGCTCAGCGCCTGCTCGTCGAACGGTTCGATGCGCAAGCAGACATGATCGACATTGTGCCCACACTGGCCGGGCGCCTCGCCGCCCTGGCGCCCCAGCGGGCCATCGACCGCCACCAGGTCGATCAGACCGTCACCGGCGCCGAGATGGATCATCCCCAGCGTGTCCCGGCGCTTGCGCACCGGGCAGCCGAGCAGCTCGTGATAGAAAGCCAGGCTGCGGGTCAGGTCGCTGACGCGCAGGACGACATGGTCGATACGTAGTATGGCGAAAGCTGGCATGGCAAAACTCCACGATCAGGCTTTGTCTAGACCATAGCAGCCGACCTGCGAAGAAGCCCTAGGCCATTGCTGCCAATGACCGACGGTGGGTACGGCGCAGCCGCTGTGGGGCAAACGGTCGTGGGCGTGTCAGCCATTGCCCTGGTAACGGCAGCAATCATGTACCGCCCCAGGCGCCACCCCCTGCCCTTGAATGGCCGCTCCCACCCATTGGAATGCGACCATGCACTACAGCGAACCGCCCTACCACCAGCAACAGATCCTGCGCAGCCTGCCAGGCTGGACCAGGCATCTGCATCCCCACCACGCCAGTAGACTGCTGCGGCGTGCCCACCGCGAGCATATCCAGCAGGACGGGCAGCCAGCCCCCTGGTTCGCCCAGGCCCCGGCCGCCCGCCAGGCCGAGTTGCGCCAGGCCATCAAGCAACGCGCGACGAGCCACCAGGCACTGGCCAAGGCACTCCAGGATTTGCGCGGTATCACCGAGTTCTGCGAGCCGCTTCTGCAGGCACGGCTGGGCATTCAGGTGGCGCTGACACAAGCCCAATTCAGGCATCAGCCGTACACGTCGAGCCTGGGCGGCGAATTCCCCGACCCGGACGCGTCCCATCATGCCCCCCGCACACCGGCCTCGATCGAGGAACCTGCCGGCACCGCCAATCTCACCAGCCTGCTCGAAGCGGCCCTGCACAATTTCGAAGGTGTTGCCGAGGTCGGCCCTTTCAGCACCCTGCAAGTCAGTGCCGACGACAGCAGCGCACTCCCCGGCCTGAGCACCACTGCGTTTATCACCCACTGCCGTGCACTCGACCTGGGGCAGCGCTATCAGGAGCACCTGCAGGAAATCTACGGCGGCCAGCGTAAAGCGCTGTTGCGCGGCCTGTGGAGCCAGGCCCGACGCGATGAACTCAGGGTGCAGGCATTGATCGCGCGAATGCGCGGACACCTGACAGACGACGGCCTCCAGGCCCTGCAACAGCTCTGTAGCACGGACTCGCCGCCCTGCTACCGAGGAGCACCGGCCAAGGTAGCAGTCTTGCGCATGCTGGATATCCAGTTGCACGATCTGTTGCTGCTGACATCCAGCAGGCGGGCCACGCCGAACTGCATCGCCTACCTGCCTTTCGACGACGCGCAACCAGTGCAGGAGTTCAGCAACCTGCAGGCCTTTGGCAGGTACCTGCGTCGTCGCTTGCTGGAGCCCGCCTATCGCGAACGCTTCCTGGAGCACGTCGCCCTGAAGGACCGCCCTGGAATGGCGAGCAAGCTCAAGGCCAGACTGTTCGAAGCCACCCCAAGCGGCATGCGCCCACTGGAAACACCGTCCCCCGCCTTCGCCGAAACCGAACCCGACACACATCCCTGGCAAGGATTGCCGGCCACCACCTCGCGACAGGAGCAAGATTCGCCCCGTCCCACGCGCTTCCCGGCACTGGCGGTCCATGAGGTCGCGGTCGCCTTCCCGGTATGGCCCAAGCTGTTCAATGACCATGTCCAGCGCATGCAGGAGGACGCCCGCCGAATTGCGGTGTCAACGGCGGACATCAATGCCAGGGCCAGACGTGAGCGCCTGGCGTTGTGGGGCGAGCGTGGCTTGACCCTGCTCGGCGTGGCAGCCATGTTCGTCCCCGGCCTGGACGTCGCCATGCTGGCCGTGGGCGCGGGCCAGGTCATGGCCAGCATTTTCCACGGCTTCGAAGCCTGGTCCGAAGGTAACAACGCCGAAGCGGTAAACCAGGTCGAGTCGCTGCTGGTCAACCTGGGCAGCGTGGCCGCCATTGCCGGTGCCGCCAAACTGGCAGAAGCCTCCGGCTTCGTCGACTGGATGCAAAGCCTCTGGCTGGATGGCGAGGAGCGGCTATGGCCCCCCCAGCTAGAGCAGTACCGCAGCCCGGTCGAGTTGCCGGCGGACCTGCAGCCGGACGAGCAAGGCGTCTTGCGCCATGACGACCGGCATTTCGTCGACCTGGACAATACACTGCACGAGATCCGCCAAGACCCCGAGGGACACTGGCGTGTTGTCCACCCGGCCAACCCACGGGCCTATCAGCCACGGCTGCACGGCAATGGCAGCGGGGCCTGGCGCATGGCGCACGAGCGGCCACAGGACTGGGGACGGGTCAAGCTGATGCGCCGGCTAGGCCCGCTTGCCAGCGGCTTGACCGATGAGGAACTTATTGCGGTACTCGACAGTACCGACCTGGAACGCGGTGTGCTCGAGCAGGTTCACGTCGATGGCAGGCGCCCTCCCGCGCTGCTCGAGAACGCCCTGCGACGCATCAAGGCCGACAGCATCAGCATCCCGTACCATCCATCCACACCGGCTTCTGCGCTGGCGCTGACGATCGGCCGCGTGTTCCCCGGCCTGCCCAGTCAAGCACTGGAGGAGTTGGTGGACGCGGCCAACGGCGCCGAACGCCAGGCCCTGCTCAGCGGACGAATTCCCCTGCGACTGGCCGAAGAGGCGCGGCTGATGCAGGCCCGGTGCCGACTGGATCGGGCGATCCTGGGCTTGTACCGCCCCAGCCTGGCCAATGACGACAGCCGGCTCATCAGCGACAGCCTGTTGGCCGCACACCCACAATGGACGGAAGAACAGCGCTATCACGCCGCACTGGCCAACCGTCCGGCGACAGCACGCCTGCTCGGCCAGCAACCTGTGCGACCGGGTTGGCGCTCGCCCTTGCGCCTGAGCGAAGGGCGATACGGATATCCACTTAGCCCCGGTATATTCGCCTCGCGTGCAGAGCGCGAGCTGCATGCCCTGTACCCAGGGTTGAATGGCCGTGAAATCCGCCAATCGCTCGCCACCCTGCGTCTGCGGGGAAGTGTTGCCGAGCAGATACAGGCCCTGCGCACCCAGCTGTCCTTGCTGCGCGAACAGCTTCACGCCTGGGCCGAAAGAGGCGCCCATGACTGGGGTGAAGAAGTCGGTGCCTATTACACCAGGACCGCCGACCTGTTGGTTCGGGCCTGGCAACGTCTGGACGGCGACGTGCTGAACCTGTCAAACGTCGCCCTGGACGCGCTACCTGCGCTCCCCGCGAGATTCGACCACATCACCAGGCTGTCGCTGGAAAACCTCAACGTGATTGAGATGCCTGCCGATTTACTGCAGTCCTTCCCGACACTGAGGCGGATCGATATACGAAATAGCCCCCAGTTGAGTGCCACATCAGTCCTGCAGGCATTGCAAAACGCACCACACTTGCAGGTTTTGTCCTTGAGCGGTACCGGTTTGGCGGAGCTTCCAGCAGCGGCACACCAGGTGCTGCCTGGATTGAACCATCTGCGCAGCCTGGAATTGCCCAACAACCAGCTGACGCTGACTCATGACGATTGGCGAATGCTGGCTGGCCTGCGCCTGGAAACCCTGAACCTTCGCGCCAACCAGATCGTTCTGAACAGCGACCAGGCGAACCTGCTCGGCTCCATGCGCACGCTGCGCCACCTGCATCTGAGCGACAACCCCCTCGATACCAGCCCCAACCTGACCGAACTCGGCAACCTCGCCACCTTGCGCCTGGCTAACTGTCAGTTGAGCGAGTGGCCTGCCGGGATGAGCAACCTCATGCAGCGCACCCCGTGCATGTTGCGTGAGGTCGACCTGAGCATAAACAACATCCAGCAGGTGCCAGACCTCCATGCGCTGCTGTCATCGCCCTATCTCAGCGCACTGTTGGCCAGACGTCCGCAGTACAGTTGGCGCTTCAACTACAACCCATTGGCGGAGGCTACCCGTGAAAGCCTGCAGATTGTCGGCGCATCCGTCGAACAGCGGATCGAGGACGTCATCGGTACGCTCGAACCCTCGTCACGGATTGATTGGTTGCGCGATGCCAACCAAGCGCAGCGGGAGATCTGGCAAGCGCTGTTCGATACCAATGAAAATACCAGCCTGCGCCAAATCATCGAACAAGTCGGCTTGTCGGCCAATGCTCGACGTCGCCCCAGTACATTTGCCCGACAGGTATGGGCGCTGCTCGAACGAGCGGCCAGCAGCACTCGTCTGCGTGCACGCCTGAACGAAGTCGCCGACGAGTTCCCGGTGACATGCGGCGATGCGGGCGCTGATGGTTTCGGCACCCTCCAAGTGGAGGTGTTGACGTACGATGAGGCCGCTGGATCGGAATTCGCTACACCTCAGTTGTTCAGTTTTTTCCGCCGGCTGTTCCGCCGCGATCAAGTGAACGTGCTGGCACAGGAGCTGTACAACGCCCGCGTGGCCCGGCGCAACGCACTAAGGCAGCTGGATGCCTGGACGGCCCTGCCACTTGCCGCGCGCGGTGAAAGACCTATTTTGCCGGCCCTGCATCGCTTCGACTCCTTGTCGGATGATGTACTGCACAACGGCCTCGGTGAAGGCCTGGACCTTATCGAGATCCGCCTGGTATTGCGAACAGGCCTGTCAAGAGAACTGGACTTCCCGGAGCCGCAGCAGGGCATGCTGTATGGGCACATCGCTGAAGTTTCGGACTGGACTATGGAGGATGTAGCCTACGAGGTCAGAGTCCGGGAAGCCAACGCACAGGCGCGTCGGCAGTGGATCTCGCGCCATCCGGGCTGGCGCCGCCTGTTGCGTCATGAGTATCAAGCCCGGTTCGACGCGCTCAGAAAGCGCTGGGACATGGGCATGGATTACCTCGACGGCAGCGACCTCGACGGCCCGCTGGAGCCGCCGGTGATCGAAGCGCTGACCCAAGCCTTGGGCCACAGCCCACTGGCAGAGGATGGCCAGCCCCTGCGCGAGCCCATTGCCAGCGACGGCTACGTCGCGGGCATGAACCGCATGGCGCTGGGCCTGGAACAGGACGAGGACGCCCTCTACCTGCGCCTGACCCGCCGCCGCGACCCCAACAACTGAGGCTACTGACCGCGCAGGTCTTCGAAGAAGGCCTGCCGCCCCTGCACCTGGCTCGACGCGCGCGGCTGCGCGGCAGTCTCGCCGCTGGCTCTTTCCACGTGCCAGTAGCAATGCCGGACCGCCCGCGTCACCGCCACATAGGCCAGGCGCTGCACCTCTTCCTTCTGCGCCGTATCGAATGCCTGGGTGTCGCCCGGCTTGCCCAAGCCGGCCAGGCGATACGCCTGATTCTTGTAGGGCGAGCTGGTCAGGTACTGGCAATCGCCAAGCATGAACACCGCGTCAGCCTGCAGCCCCTTGGCGCTGTGATAGGTCAGCTGGCGTAGCCGGCGCTGGCCGGGCGGCAAGCTAGAATCTGCTTTAACTATTTGCGACAAATACTGATCAATCAATAACTTATCGCTAGATTTTCGAAACAGCATCATGACCGTTTCACCCCGTTGGTAATGCTCGATCACGGTTTCGGCCAGTGCCGCCTCGTCCCGGTCGAAGACCTTCACCGGCGACAGCGGCAGCTCGGCCGCCAGTCCGCTGGCCCTGGCTTTCTTGCCGGTGATGGCGGGGGTGCCTTTGACCAGGTGCTCGGCGGCCTCGATGATGTGCTGCTGGCTGCGGTAGTTCTCCACCAGCATCACCCGCGTGTTGGCCGGTGACGGGAAGGCCTTGGTGAACTCCATGAAGTATTTCGGCGAGCTGCCGCGCCAACCGTAGATCGACTGCCAGTCGTCGCCCACGCACATTAGCGATGAATGTTGCGCCACCCGCCCGCTGTGCATGGCCGGCCCACGGCGGCGGATTTCGGCGAGGCAGGCACGCAGCCAGCTGACGATCTGCGGCGAGACGTCCTGGAACTCGTCGATCATCAGGTGCGCCAATGGGCGCAGCAACGGATCGGGCAGCAAACCGAGATTCTCCGGGTTGTTCTCGCCGAACAGGGCAAACATGCGGTTGTAGGTCAGCACCGGCGGCGATTGCGCCAGCAGGTGTGCTTCCAGTGCCTTCCAGAACAGCGCGAGGGCCTCGAAGAATGCCGCGTCGCTGTCGCCGGACGGGAAGCTCATGGCGGCCACGGCGTTGTTGACGTCCAGGCCGAGGTTCTCGATGAAGCTGGCGGCGCTGACGAAGGCGTCGAGCAAGGGTGCCGGCGCCAGTTCGCCCTTGACCTTGTACTCGAAGCCCGGACCGGCCACGGCATCACCCGCCAAAGACGTGGCAAGTCGCTTTGCAGACACGTAGTTATCTAGCCATATCAATGGCTTATCACAGAAAGCTTGAAACAGTGTGCGCTTTACCGCCCATTCCGCGCGCACCGCCAGCTTGGCGCCCGGACGCTGGTACTGGGCGCTTTCGGACGGGTCGAAGCCCAGTACCACCCAGGCGTCCAGCCCTTCCAGGCGGCCATGGACATGAAAGCGGCTGCCGCGGATCTGCACCGTGTCCCGGCAGGGTTCGATACCCTTGATCGGCCAGGCACCAGCGGCGAACCACAGGTCCTCGATCACATCGCTCAGTTCCTCGTCGCGCTGAGCGGCCAGCTGGGTTACCTGCACACGCTTCTGCACATCCGGGTGGTCCGGATCCAGCGGCTTGAGCAGCAGCGCCTCCTGGCGCAACGCGCCGACCAGCTGGGCGAAACGTGGGCTCTGGCCCAGCAGGTCGCTGTAGCACTGGTTGAGCTGCTGGCGCTGGGCATCGTTCAGGCGCAGGTCGAACGGGTTGCTCTCAGCGTTCGCCTCGCCGCCTGCGGGCATCTCGTTGCCCAGGGTCTCGAACGCCCGCACCTGGGCGAAGCCCGGCAGGCTGCGCACCAGCGGCAGGATACGCGAATGGAATGTACGCACCAGCTCCCGCCCCTGGGCAGGCGACAGTTCAAGCTGCCACAAGGCGAACACCTGCAGCAGGCGCTGAATGAAATCACGGCGCGACTCGCGGGTGAATGTCACCACGGTCAGGGCATCGAGCTCGAAGCCCAGGTAATGACGCAGCAGCAGGATACGCAGCACCAGCGAGGTCGACTTGCCGGCACCGGCGCCGGCCACGACGCAAGTCGAGGGCGTGTCGCTGAAGATCAGCTTCCATTGTGCCGCACTCGGTTGCGCCTCGGCAGGCAGACGCCTGGCGACATCAGCCTTGAAGCGCTTTTTCAGCTCGGCGGTCAACGGCAGGCGCCAGTCGTCGAACAGGTTGTCGTCCTGCCCCGGCACACCGGCATTCTCCGGGCGGGTATCGCGGATCACCAGGACCTGGCGCCCGGCCTCGAAACCAGCGGCCCGGCCCTGCTCGTAGCCCTCACGCAAGCCATCGGCATGGCCGTTGCGCTGCCCCGTGGCGTGGCCGAGGAACCAGGAGTCGCGGTGCTGCGCCTGCAGGCGCGACAAGCCTCGCCCCAACAGGCGGGCGGCCAGGCGGCGCAGCCAGGGCAACTGGGCGGGAGGGGTCAGGTCGGCCGGGGCCCGGGGATGCTCGTGCGGCACGGTCACTCCATTGAAAATCAGAACAGCCGGCATGTTCGCCTCATCCGCTTAAAAGTGCCAGCGAATGCTTATGGATCATGGGATTAGGCGATGAACCGCATGCGGAGTCGCACAATTAAATATCGTATTTATAGATAGTAAAGAGCCGATATTTACGCTTTTTATCGATATTTAAGGCGCGCATCATGGCCTCATTCCAGCGAATCAGAGGAGCACCACCATGCTGCAACTGCGACCCTTCGAAAGCCTTGGCCACGCCAACCACGGCTGGCTCGACGCCCATCATCACTTCTCCTTCGCCGAGTACCATGACCCGGCACGCATGCACTGGGGCAACCTGCGCGTATGGAACGACGACCTGATCGCCGCCGGTGCAGGCTTCCCACCGCACCCGCACCGTGACATGGAGATCATCACCTACGTTCGCGAAGGCGCCATCACCCATCAGGACAGCCTGGGCAACAAGGGCCGTACCGAGGCCGGCGACGTGCAGGTCATGAGCGCCGGCAGCGGCATCGTCCACAGCGAGTACAACCAGGAGAAAGTCGACACACGGATCTTCCAGATCTGGATCATCCCGGAAAAGGTCGGTGACGCGCCCTCCTGGGGTAGCCGCCCGTTCCCCAAGGGTGAACGTGGCGAAGGCTTCGTGACCCTGGCCAGCGGCCGCGAAGGCGATGACGACAGCCTGCGCATCCGCACCGACGCGCGCCTGGTGGCCGCGACCCTGCGCGCCGGTGAAAGCGCCGAGTACCGCCTCGACGAGGGCCGCCGCGGCTACCTGGTGCCGGCCAAGGGACTGATCGAGGTGAACGGCGTGCAAGCCAAGGCCCGTGACGGTGTGGCGATCGAGCGGGAAACGCTGCTCAAGGTGACGGCGCTGGAAGACAGCGAAATCGTGCTGGTCGATGTGGCCTGATCGTCCTTGGCCGGCTTGCCGACGCAGGCCGATATCGCACTTTTTCGCGTTTGTGCGCTCTATGCATGGCCAGGTCCCACCGATCCCCGGTGGGACCGCCTTTTCCAACCGGTGCCGATGGCCGCACGAAGACGCTTTCCGTTTCCTCGCTTACTGCTGATGGCCGGCAGCCTGGCGTGCCTGGTCGCCTGCACCCAACAGCAGGGCCGCGACATGCTCACCCAGTTCGGCAACGGCAAGCCCGACGAGCTGTTCCAGACCAGCGTCGACCGCATGGCCACCCTGGCCATGCGCGACAACCTGCAAAGCCTGTACCTGCTGATGAACAAGCTGTATCTGCGCAACCCCAACCAGTGGCGGCAATCGGGTTACCTCGACGCCACCACGGCCGCGCGGCAGATCCGCATCGCCATCGAACAGCGCCAGCCCCTGGCGCAACTGGGCGAGCGCCGCGACCTGGCGGCCTTGAGCTACGCCCTGAGCCCGGAGTTTCGCGGCGACCGGGTGGGCGCCTTCATCTACGCCATCGGCAGCATGCTGGTCACCGCCCACGGCGGGCGCACCGAGTTCTACATGACCGACACCCTCGACCCGTTGTTCATCCACAATGCCGCGCGCAACATCGAGAAGGCCACCTGGATGCTCGGCCAGCGCCAGGATGCCAATGGCGTGCTCCTGCTGTTTTCCAACGAAATATCCGAGCAAGGTAGCAACCTCAGCTTCGCGGTGGAGTTCGGCAAGGTCGTCGCCCGTCTCGACCTGCTGGCGCAGATGCTTGACGAGCGCTATCGACGGATCGGCCTGAATTACGCGCAAAGCCTGCTGTTGATGAATTTCCTGCCGGTGCAATGAGCCGGGTCCGCTAGTATCGCCAGCAGTGCGAAGCGTTGCCGTCGCAGCCCCTCAAGCGCCACGGTTGAGCCGTACCAGGCCCAACAGGCAAATGAGGCGCCAAGCAATCAACCCCGTCGCCGTTTCAGCTGCTGCTTCAACACCCGCAACGGCGGCGCATAGAAGAACCCGAACGACACGCTGCCCTGGCGTCCCTTCACCGCATGGTGCAGGCGATGGGCCCGGTACAGACGCTTGAGGTAGCGGTTGACCGGTTTCGGCGCCCTCGGCCAATGGCGGTGGAAGAATCCGTCATGCGCCAGCACGTAGGCCAGCCCATAGCCCGCCACGCCGCCACCCACCCATTGCAGCGGCGCGTGCCCGGCCTTGCCCAGCATCACCAGGGCAGCGGCGATCAGCCCGAGCGCCAGCAGGTAGAGGTCGTTGGTTTCGAGCATGCCCAGTTGCGGCTCGTGGTGCGAGCGGTGCAGCCACCAGCCCCAGCCGTGCATGACATACTTGTGGGCCAGCGTGCCGACGCCCTCCATGGCCACCAGGGTGCCGAACAGCACGGCGAGATTGAACAACATGTATCGGTCCGGGGGGTTTGGCAACGAAAGGCGCAAGCGTACCATTGCCGCCAGGTCATTCAGAGGGATTTTCCATGAAGGATGTACACGCCTCGGCCAGCACCGGCTACACCCGCCAGTCGGGCAACTACGAGCAAGGTCGGCCTGACTACCCCGTCGCCTTGCAGGACTGGTTACGCGACACCCTGGGCATCGGCGCCGGTACCCCGGTGCTCGACCTGGGCGCTGGCACCGGCAAGTTCACCCGCCTGCTCAGCGCGCTGGCACCGCGCCTGACAGCAGTTGAGCCGGTGGCCGCCATGCGCGCACGCTTCCACGAACGGCTGCCCGACATCCCCGTGCTCGAGGGCACGGCACAGCACATCCCGCTGGCCGAGGCCAGCCAGCAGGTGCTGGTGTGCGCCCAGGCCTTCCACTGGTTCGCCGATGCCGCCGCCCTGGAGGAGATGCACCGGGTGCTGGCCCCCGGCGGCCGCCTGGGACTGATCTGGAACGTGCGCGACGAAACAGTGGACTGGGTGGCGCGGATCACCGAAATCATCACCCCCTACGAGGGCGACACCCCACGGTTTCACACCGGGCGTTGGCGCGAAGCCCTTGCAGGCAGTCGCTTCAGCACACCACAGCTGACCACCCTGTCCCATGTCCATGAGGGTGACCCTCAGACCGTGATCCTCGAACGCCTGCGCTCGGTGAGCTTCATCGCCGCCCTGCCCCAGGCCGAACAAGACGAGGTCATGGGCCAACTGCAAGCGCTGATCGACAACCATCCAGACCTCCGGGGCCGTGAGCGCATCGCCTTCCCTTACCGCACCCAGGCCTACGTCTGCCAGCGCCTGCCGTAACAGGATTGTCATGATTCATGCCTTGACCCCGCGCGGGTCGAGGCGTATGGTCCGCCGCGCATTCAAGCATCCCTTACACAGGAGTTCCCTGCATTGGACAGTAGCCCCAGTCGATTGCGACAGGCCCACACGGCGAGCTAGTCCGGCAGCGTTCCTGCCACTGTCTCGCCGTACTCGGTAGACGGTGGTTTCCTTCGGCCCTCCCTGGCTGAACATTCCTCCTTGCTTCCCAGCGCTGCCCCCGGCATGGCGCGTGGTCCTGCGCATTCCTCGTTTGCAATTGCGCCGTCTCAAGTCGGCGCCCATGCGGGCCATCGCCCGCAGAACGGAGTTCGCTATGGATTGGAAAATCTTCCTGCTGCGCGTCAGCGTGGCCCTGCTGCTCGGAGCCCTGATCGGCGCCGAGCGTCAACTGCGCCAGCGCCTGACGGGCCTGCGCACCAACGCCCTGGTCAGCACCGGCGCCTGCCTGTTCGTGCTGATGACCCAGGCCGTACCGGGCATGGCGCCCACCGATGCCTCGCGCATCGCCGCCTATGTGGTATCGGGCATCGGCTTTCTCGGCGGTGGCGTGATCATGCGCGACGGCTTCAACGTACGCGGCCTGAACACCGCTGCCACCCTCTGGTGCACCGCCGCGGTCGGCGTGCTGTGCAGCCTCGGCCTGTTGCTGGAGGCGTCGCTGGGCAGCCTGGTGGTGCTGTGCGCCAACATCCTGCTGCGCGACCTCGCCCAACGCCTCGACCGCCAGGACGTGCTGCCGGCGAGCGAAGTCGAGCAGCGCTACGAAGTGCGCATCGTCTGCCGCGCCGAGGACGAGATCCAGGTGCGCAGCCTGATGCTGCACAGCCTCAGCGACCCGGGCCTGCGCCTGCAGTCGCTGCACAGCGAGGACCTGGCCGACCCGACACGCCTGGAAGTACGCGCCGAACTGCTCGGCACGCCCCAGGCGCCGACCCAGTTGGAGCGCCTGGTCGGTCGGGTGAGCCTGGAAAAAGGCGTCAGCTCTGTGCGTTGGCAGTTGCAGGCTCAGGGCTTGAACATCGACTAGACGCCATCGCGCACATGCCGCTCACGCTGTTCCTGGCGCTCCTTGGCCTCGACGCACAAGGTCGCGGTGGGCCGCAGCAGCAAGCGGCGCAGGCCGATCGGCTCGCCGGTTTCCTCGCACCAGCCGTAGTCGCCCCGGACCAGCCGCTCCAGCGCCTGGTCGATCTTGTCGAGCAGCTTCTTCTCGCGCTCCAGCGAGCGCAATTGCCAGTGGCGCTCTTCCTCGGCGCTGCCGATGTCGGCGAGGTCGCTGTGCACCTCCTGCTCGCGCAGGGCGCGGAACTCCTGTTCGATACGGCCCTGCAGCTCGCCGCGCTGGGCCAGCAGCAGGTTACGGAAGAATTGCCGCTGCGGCTCGTTCATGTAGGCGGCGGCAGGTTGTTGCAACAATTGCTCTTCAGTCATGGCTAGGTTCCGAAATGCTGGGCGCGCGTCGCGCCCCTTTCGCTGGCAAGCCAGCTCCCACAGGGGCTGCGCAGCGGCCCCTGGCTCAGTCAACGGTCGAACATCAAGGGCAATCCCTGGCACGGGTCGCGCACCTGGCCCTGGTGCCAGGCCAGTTGCCCCGATACCACCGTGCTACGTACCACATGGTGGAAGGCGCGCTGCTGGAACGGCGTCCAGCCGCAGCGCGCCAGGATCGGGTCGTCCGCCACGGCCCGTGGCGTTGCCAGGCGCTCGACGATGGCGAAGTCCGCCCAGTACCCCTCGCGCAGGAAACCGCGTTCGCGAATGGCGAACAGCTCGGCCACCGCGTGGCTGGTCTTGGTCACCACCTGGGCCATGCTCAGCACGCCTTCGCTGACCAGTTCCAGCGCCGCTGGGAGGGCATGCTGCACCAGCGGCAGGCCAGACGGCGCGCGGGTATACACCCGCCGCTTCTCCTCCAGGGTATGCGGCGCATGGTCGGTACCGATCACATCGATACGGTCACGGGCCAGGGCATTGCGCAGGGCGTCGCGGTCGGTGCCGGTCTTGATCGCCGGGTTGCACTTGATCAAATGGCCGAGGCTGGCGTAGTCGCTGTCGTCGAACAGCAGGTGGTGCAGGCACACCTCAGCGGTGATGCGCTTGCCGCTCACCGGGCCAGGCGTGAACAACGCCAGCTCGCGCACCGTGGTCAGGTGCAGCACATGCAGGCGCGTGCCGAAGCGCCGGGCCAGCTGCACGGCCAGGCTTGAGGAGCGGTAGCAGGCATCGGCATCACGGATCAGCGGGTGCGCGGCCGGAGGGATGAACTCGCCGTGGCGCGCCCGCCACCAAGCCTCGTTCTGCAGAATGCTCGGCGTGTGCTCGCAATGGGCCAGGACGATGGTCGGCGCATAGACGAAGAGTTTTTCCAGCACCTGCGGATCGTCCACCAGCATGTCGCCAGTGGACGCGCCCATGAACACCTTGATCCCGGCAACATCGCGCGGATCCAGGGCGGCAATGGTGTCGAGGTTGTCGCGGCTCACCCCGAAGTGAAAGCCATAGTTGGCCCGTGAGCCTACCGCCGCCCGGCGCTTCTTGTCGGCCAGCGCCTCCAGGGTCAACGTCGGCGGGTTGGTGTTGGGCATGTCCATGTAGCTGGTGATGCCCCCGGCCACCGCCGCCCGCGACTCGCTGGCGATACTGCCCTTGTGCGGCGCCCCCGGCTCGCGAAAATGCACCTGGTCATCGATCATCCCTGGCAGCAACCAGGCGCCCTTGGCATCGATTTCCAGTGCCGCCCGGGCGTTGTCGAGGCTGCCGGCAATCCGTTCTATGCGCCCATGGCGCACCAGCAGGTCGGCTTCGAATTCACTCCCCTCGTTGACCAGCCGCGCATTGCGCACCAATAGCGTGTCCATGCTCAGAACTCGTTCTGCAAGGCCTTGTAGCCCTGGACCAGGTCGATATTGGTGCGCGCCACGTCCTCAGAGAACTCCGAGGCCGACACGCTGACCGGCGGGTAGCGCTCCAGGTCGGTATGCGGGCCGATGTGCTCGGTGGGCGGCACGTAGAAGCGCGGTGGCAAGTCGCGGCCGTCGACCACCGAGTTGTGCCGCACCACGCTGCCATCACCGACCTTGCAGTTGAACAGCACGCTGTTGAAGCCGATGAACACCCGGTCGCCGACCTCGCACGGACCGTGGACGATGGAGCGGTGGGCAATCGAGCTGTACTGGCCGATGCGCACCGCCGCGCCGGATTTGGAATGGATCACCACGCCATCCTGGATATTGGAATTGGCGCCGATGACGATTGGCTGCATGTCGCCGCTGGCGTCCACCTCGTCGGCGCGGATTACCGCATAAGGGCCGACGAACACGTTGTCGTGGATGATCACCTTGCCGCAGATGATGGCGGTGTGGTCGATATAGGCCGATTCGGCGATTTGCGGAAGATGGCCGGAGGGGTTTCTGCGGATCACGGTGAGGGTCCTGCCTGGGAGGAAGAATGCAAATGTTACGTTATAACAATTACATTGCAACACCTTCCCGCGTCGATCTGGCAAACTGCACGTTACTGCGCGTCAACGCCCGTGCCTGAAGGTCTTGAGTCCCCCATGCCTGTCCGCCCTACTCTCACCGATGATGTTCCAGCGCTTCCGGCCTTGGAACGCTCCGCCGCCCAGGCATTCCGGCAGTTGCCGCACCTCGCCTGGCTGGCCGACAGCGACGTGATGAATGAAGCCGAACACCTGGCATTCGTGAGCGAAGGTTGCAGCTGGGTCGCCGTGGATGACCAGGACCAGGCACTGGGTTTTCTCTGCGCCAGCGTTGCCGACGACGCCTTGCATATCCATGAGCTGTCCGTGCGGCAAGAGGCCCAGGGCCGCGGCTTGGGCCGGCGCCTGCTGGACCAGGCACGGGATGCCGCTCGCCTCAAGGGCCTGGCCTGGCTGACCCTGACCACCTTCGACGATGTCCCCTGGAATGCCCCGTTCTACGCGCGCTACGGCTTCGAGCCCATCCCTGCGGCACGCTTGGACGCCCGCCTGCGCGCAATTCTCGCCAGCGAGCTGGCCCATGGCCTGGACCAGCGTTGCGCCATGCGCCTGCCGATCGACGCCTGAGCCCTGTTTTCATCCCGCCGGCCATTCACGTAGAGTCTGAACACCCGCGGTAACGGACAACCCGATGGACAAGTACGCCCCCCGCCAGTGGCTGCCACACGAAAAGCCCAGTCTGCCCGGTTCGCCCTCGACGCCGCTGCACGCCCCGGCCAAGCGCCTGGCCTTCGGCGTGGTCGGTCTGCTGGTGGCCATCACCGGCGGCTTGGGCAACGCCCTGGTGGTGGCCAACCTGCCATTTCTGCAGGGTGCCCTTGGTGCCACCAGCGCGGAGATGGCCTGGCTGCCGGCGGCCTACGTGATGACCAACGTGTCGATGAACCTGTTGCTGGTGAAGTTTCGCCAGGAGTTCGGCCTGCGCGCCTTCACCGAAGTGTTCCTGGTGCTCTACGCGCTGGTCACCCTCGCCCACCTGTTCGTCAACGACCTCAACTCGGCCATCGCCGTGCGTGCCGCCCATGGCATGGTCGGTGCCGCGCTGAGTTCGCTGGGGCTTTACTACATGATCCAAGCCTTCCCCGCGCAGTGGCGGCTCAAGGCGATGGTCCTCGGGCTGGGCGCCTCGCAGTTGGCCGTACCCTTGGCCCGGGTGTTTTCCGAAGACCTGCTGCAGATCGCCGAGTGGCGCGGGCTGTACCTGTTCGAGCTGGGCCTGGCCCTGGCGGCGCTGGGCTGCGTACTGTTGCTCAAGCTGCCCCCGGGCGACCGCTTCAAGACCTTCGAGCCGCTGGATTTTCTCACCTTCACCCTGATGGCCAGCGGCACCGCCCTGCTCTGCGCGGCGCTGTCGCTGGGGCGTATCGACTGGTGGCTGGACGCGCCGTGGATCGGCGTCGCCCTGGCCGGCGCCATTGCCCTGATCCTCTCGGGCCTGGCCATCGAGCACAACCGCAGCAACCCGTTGCTGATGACCCGCTGGCTGGGCAGCGGCGCGATCATTCGCCTGGCACTGTGCGTGATCCTGATCCGCATGGTGATTTCCGAGCAATCCACCGGCGCGGTGGGCTTCCTCCAGGCGCTGAACATGGGCAACGAGCAGATGCGCGCGCTGTACGCGGTGATGCTGCTGGGCGCGATCACCGGCCTTGCCACCAGCGCGCTGACCATCAACCCCACACACCTGGTACTGCCGCTGTTCATCTCCCTGGCCGCGATGGCCACCGGCGCGTTCATGGACAGCGGCTCCACCAACCTGACCCGCCCGGCACAGATGTACCTCAGCCAGTTCTTGCTGGCCTTCGGCAGCACCTTCTTCGTCGGCCCGTCGATGGCGCTGGGCATCAGCCATGTGCGCGCCAATCCGCGCAACCTGGTGAGCTTCTCGGTGCTGTTCGGGATCTGCAACAACCTCGGCGGGCTGATTGGCTCGGCGCTGCTGGGCACCTTCCAGACGGTGCGGGAGAAATTCCACTCAAGCCAGCTGATGGACCGCCTGAGTGCCCTGGAACCCCTGGTCAGCGCCCGGGTCCAGGGGGGTGGCGCCGGTTATGCCGGGGTGCTGGCCGACCCTGCGCTGCGCAACGAAGCCGGCATGCGCCTGCTGGCCAACGCCGCGACCCGCGAGGCCAATGTGCTGGCCTACAACGATGTGTTCATGCTGATCGGCGCCATCGCTATCCTGACCATGATCTGGATCTTCATCCGCAGCCTGTACCTGCGCTATACCCACTCCACCAGCGGTGCCTCCAACCGATGACCCAGGAAACGCCAACGACCACCACCACCGCCATCGCCGAAACCCCGGAAGGCAGCGCGCCCCCGAGCGAGCCGACCAGCCCGGCGCGTACCCGGCGGGTACGCCTGCTGTCATCGCTGAGCTTCGCCGCCGTGGCCCTGGCCGGCATCCTGCTGGTGCTCTACGCCTGGCGCCTGCCGCCATTCAGCAGCGCCATCGAAAGCACCGAGAACGCGCTGGTGCGCGGCCAGGTGACGATCATCGGCCCTCAGTTGGGCGGCTACATCGTCGAGGTGCCGGTGCACGACTTCCAGTTCGTCAAACAGGGCGACCTGCTGGTGCGCCTGGACGACCGCATCTACACCCAGCGCCTGGCCCAGGCCGTTGCCCAGCTCAAGCAGCAACAGGCGGCGCTGGCCAACAACCTGCAGCAGCGTAACAGCGCCGAGGCCACCATTGCCCAGCGCCAGGCCGCGATCGCCGACGCCGCCGCCCAGGCCGACAAGGCCCGCGCCGACCTGCAACGCAACCAGGCGCTGGTAAGCGACGGCTCGGTATCACGCCGTGAACTGGACCTGAGCCGCGCCAGCCAGGCCGCCGCCGTCGCCAGCCTGGCCCAGGCCAGGGCCGCACTGGAAATCGCCCGCCAGGACCGCGAAACGGTGGTCGTCAATCGCGCTGCGCTTGAGGCTTCGGTGGAAAACGCCAAGGCTGCCGTGGAGCTGGCCCGCATCGACCTGGACAACACCCGGGTCAAGGCGCCACGTGACGGCCAGCTGGGGCAGATCGGCACCCGCCTGGGCGCCTACGTCAACCCCGGTGCGCAGTTGATGGCATTGGTGCCGGACACCCTGTGGGTGATCGCCAACCTGAAGGAGACGCAGATGGCCAACGTGCGCATCGGCCAGCCGGCGACCTTCACCGTCGATGCGCTCGATCATCTGAAACTGCGTGGTCACGTGCAGCAGATCTCGCCAGCCACTGGCTCCGAGTTCGCCTTGTTGCAGGCCGACAACGCCACCGGCAACTTCGTCAAGATTGCCCAGCGCATCCCGGTGCGGATCACCGTCGATGGCGACCAGCCCGAGGCCAGGCACCTGCGGCCGGGGATGTCGGTGGTGGTGAGCATCGATACCCGGGAAGCACAGTAAGCGGCGAATTCAGAAGCGCTGCGCCACCATCTTGAACGGATAGGGCTGCGCCTTGTACTTGCCGACCTTGCCGCGCTTGGGCAGCGACACCTTGTGCTCCTGGCTGAGGTCCTTGTAAGGGATCTGCTGCAGCAGGTGGCTGATGATGTTCAGCCGCGCCTTGCGCTTGTCCTCCGAGCGCGCCATGTACCAGGGCGCCCAGGACGAATCGGAGGCGGCGAACATGTCGTCGCGGGCGCGGGTGTAGTCGTCCCAGCGGTTGTAGGACTTGACGTCCATCGGCGACAGCTTCCACAGCTTGCGCCCGTCGCTGATGCGGTCCTGCAGCCGGCGGGTCTGTTCCTCGGCACTGACCTCGAGCCAGTACTTGATGAGGATGATCCCCGACTCGACCATCATCCGCTCGAACATCGGCACCACGGTGAGGAACTTGTGGGCCTGCTCGTCGCTGCAGAAGCCCATCACCCGCTCCACGCCGGCGCGGTTGTACCAGCTGCGATCGAAGATCACCACCTCGCCGGCCGCCGGCAGGTGGGTCAGGTAGCGCTGGGCGTACATCTGGGTCTTCTCGCGCTCGGTGGGCGCCGGCAGCGCCACCACGCGGAACACCCGCGGGCTGACGCGCTCGGTGATGGCCTTGATGGTGCCGCCCTTGCCCGCGCCGTCGCGGCCTTCGAAGACGATGCACACCTTCAGGCCCTTCTCCACCACCCACTGCTGGAGCTTGACCAGCTCCACATGCAGGCGCTTGAGTTCCGCCTCGTAGGTCTTGCGTCCAAGCTTCTCGTCGACTTCACCCTTGCGCTTGCCCTTGGCCATCGCCTGCTCCTCTCTGCCCGCTTCAGGTCGCCCCGACGGCGCCGGGGCGGAACCAGCAGAGTATGGCTGAACACCCACCGTTTGCCGGTTGGCCGCCAGTCGGTGCCACAGGCAGGCTTTGCCAAACAGCGCACAGCACGGGCGATATGTCGTCGTGCCACGATTGCGGCCGCTCTGGCGCGCGGGTTCTAATCCGGGCCTGCGCTCCACCCAGCAATTGGCAATACAAGGAAGCCTTACAATGGACAGGAAGATCATACCGCTGGCGTTGCTGGCGACCCTGGTCGGCTGCTCGGACAACCAGCAGCCCCGTGAAGCCGACCTGCGCCAGGCTGCCCAAGCCTACCTCGACAGCCAGTACCCGCACTGTTTCGTGATCAGCGCCTTCCCCACCCGCACCCGGGATTTCGATGTCGAAGGGACCAACCAGGCACTGCACGTCCTGGCCCAGGTCGGCGTGGTCAGCGAACGGGAGGTTGCCCGTACCGAAGTCCCTGAGCGCCTGTGGCAGCCGGCACGCACCGACATCTACTACGCCTACGACCTCACCGACGAGGGCCGCCGTTACTACAAGGCCGATGCAAGGCGCAAGGCAAACGGCGCCAGCACCGGTGGGCTGTGCTTCGGCAAGGCCGAGGTCACCACCATCAACAGCGTCGGCAAGCCTACCGAACATGATGGGCGCAAGCAGTCGCAGGTGAGCTACAGCTACCAGGTGAACGAACTGCCAGCCTGGGCCAGCGACGCGGCGGTCCAGGCCGGCATCGCAGGCCTCGGCCAGGCAGCCGCCAGTGCCGCCAAGCCGCTGGAGGAAACCCGCGCCATGGTGCTCACGGACCACGGATGGGTGCACGAGCAACTGCTGGCCAACTGATCAGGGTGTTAATCCTGGGAAAATCCGCGCAGGCCATCCTTGCCTCAACCCGGCCGCCTGGCGGCCGTTTTTCAGGTCAATCGATGGAGATCCCAGTGATGAAAACCCTAACCTGTGCACTCGCCCTGCTGGCAACGATCTCGGCCACCTCGGCCTTTGCCGAAGGCGGCGCCGACCGCCTCAAGGAACGCAGCGACCAATGGGCGCTGCAACGCCAGCAGGCCGAGCAGATCGCCAAGGGTGACGCCCAGTCACCCGCCCAGCAGCAAGCCCGGCAGACCCAGGACAGCGCCAGCACACCCTCCAGCTGATAGGCCCCTTGGGCATTTTTGTTCAATACCCGCGCCGCGGCCTCGGGCAGGATAGCCGCACTATCCTCGCCACAAGGAAACGCCCGATGAGCCTGACACTGTCCATGGCGGCCTTCGCCCTGGCCGCCTCCATCTCCCCCGGCCCGGTCAACATCGTCGCCCTCGGCAGCGGCGCGCGCCATGGCCTGCGGGCCAGCATCGGGCATGCGGCCGGCGCCACCCTGGGCTTCTGCCTGCTGCTGGTGCTGGTGGGGCTGGGCGTGCATGAGCTGCTGCTGCGCTGGCCGTTGCTGGGGCAGCTGTTGCATTGGGGCGGGGTGATGTTCCTGCTGTACATGGCATGGAAGCTGGCCAGCGACGACGGCGCGCTGGGCGCCGAGGATGGCAAGCGGGCGCCAAGCGCCTGGCACGGCGCGGCCATGCAGTGGCTGAGCCCCAAGGCCTGGCTGGCGGCCGTGGCCGGCATCGGCGCCTATACCGGCGGCGAGCAGCAACTGCTGTGGCTGTTCACCTGGATCTACGGGCCGATCTGTTTCGTCTCCGTGGCCAGTTGGGCCTGGGCCGGCAGCGTGATCCGCCAGTACCTGGCCGAGCCTTGGCGGATGCGTCTGCTCAATCGGGTGCTGGCGGGGTTGCTGGTGGCGAGCGCGGTGTACCTGATGGTATGAGGTTGACGGTTCGTGCCCTATCGCGGGACAAGCTCGTTCCCACGTGCTTTTCAGGCATTGCGATAGTGCCCCGGCGTGGTCGCCAGGTGCCGCTTGAAAGCCCGCTGCAGATGCGCCTGGTCGGCAAAGCCGGCTTCCAGCGCCACCTCGGCGATGGCCCTGCCTGCGCGCAACTGCGCCCGGGCATGCTGCACCCGCTGGTCGAGCAGGTAGGCGTGCGGCGATAGCCCGAAGCGCTTGCCGAATGCCCGGGTCAGGTAGGCCCGTGACAAGCCTGCCGCAGCGCAGATGTCCTCCAGGGTCAGCGGATCCAGACGGTGGGTGCGAATGAACGCGGCGGCCATCTCCAGGCGTGGATGCGACTGTGGGTGACGCGCCGCGCCGCCCTCGAGATAACCTGGCAGCTCTGCGAAGAACGTCGCCAGCCGCTCGGCCTTGTCCAGCGCCTCGCTGTCGAGCAGCCCGGCGAACAGGTCGAGCAACCGCCCGTACAGCGCGGTCGACGTGCTCAATGTCGCGGCCGGCAGTTCGAACCCTCGGGCCTGCAACCACGGCAAATCAACGAACAGCATCAGGTAGGACCAAGGCTCGCCCTGGATGGGGTTGCAGGTGTGCACCACCCCTGGGTTCATGAGCACCGTGGTCCCCACGGCCACCTCATGCCGTGCATCACCGGTCAGGTAAGTGCTGCGCCCGCCGGTGATCACGCCGATGGAAAAGCTCGCGTGGGAATGCGCGGTGTAGCACACCTGGCGACCATCCCCGACCAGACGGGCCTCGACGAAGGGCAATGCCGGATCACGCCAGAACCGCGAGACCTCGATCATCGCCCCACCCTCACCCTTCGCCGCCCTGCACCACCACCAGCAACTGCGCCTGGCGCTCGCCGACCGAACGCAGGCGGTGCGGGGTCTGGGCGTTGAAATGCAAGGCGTCGCCGGCCTCCAGTAGCACCCGCTCGCTCATGAAGTCCACCTCCACCTGCCCCTCGTGGACGAACAGGAACTCCTCGCCCTCGTGTTCCTTGAAGGTCGGGTCACTGAACTCGGTCGGCGGCTGGATCAGAAACGGCAACAGGCTGCGCTGGCCAACTTGCGAAGTCAGCACCGCATACCCTGGTCCCTCGTCACCACCCACCAGCGCCTGGCGCTCGCCGCGGCGCACCAGGCTGTAGCGCGCCTGGCCGTCATGCTCGCCGTCGAACAGCTCTTCGACATTGACGTTCAACGCCCGCGCCAGCTTCAGCGCCGCGGCGATCGACGGCGTGTTGAGGCCACGCTCGACCTTGGACAGGTAGCTCTTGGTCATGCCGGACTTCTCGGCCAGCTGCTCAAGGGTGATCCCCAGTTTCTTTCTCAGCAGTTTCAGTCGGATAGACATGTGAAGCGGGTTTCCCGAACAAACGCACTTGCGTATGACACTTTGTGTCATATAGGATTATTTGTGTCATCTGATGGTTCGCCCCCTCACCGTCCAAAGCTCGGGGGCGAGCCAGCCCTGACATCCGTCATCACGCCACAGAGGAAAGATCCCCATGGCCAATACCCTTACCCTCAGCAAAGACCAGCTGGTGCAAAAGGCACTGACACAGATGCAAGGCTCGCTTGCCGATAATACGTGGACTGTGCGCGAAAAGCTGGCCCTGACCTGCCGAATTCTCTTCGATAACGGCCACGACTCGGGCCTGGCCGGGCAGATCAGCGCCCGTGGCGCGCAACCGGGCACCTTCT
Source organism: Pseudomonas sp. FG36 (assembly GCF_057809275.1). Lineage (NCBI taxonomy): Bacteria > Pseudomonadati > Pseudomonadota > Gammaproteobacteria > Pseudomonadales > Pseudomonadaceae > Pseudomonas > Pseudomonas sp. FG36. The sequence goes on along the minus strand of NZ_JBMDJQ010000003.1, from coordinate 7,235 downwards.
ACACTCAACAGTTGGGCCTGGGTTTCGACGAAATCACCGCTGGCAACCTGCTGCTGGTCAACGAAGACCTCGAAGTGCTGGAGGGCGAAGGCATGCCCAACCCGGCCAACCGCTTTCACAGCTGGGTGTACCGCGCCCGCCCCGACGTCAACTGCATCATCCACACCCACCCTACCCACGTCGCCGCGCTGTCGATGCTGGAAGTGCCGCTGCAGGTCTCGCACATGGACCTCTGCCCGCTCTACGAAGACTGCGCATTCCTCGAAGCCTGGCCGGGCGTGCCGGTGGGTAACGAGGAAGGCGAGATCATCAGCGCCGCCCTGGGCGACAAGCGCGCCATCCTGCTCTCGCACCACGGCCAGCTGTCCACCGGCACCAGCATCGAGCAGGCCTGCGTCTACGCCCAGCTGATCGAGCGCGCCGCGCGCCTGCAACTGCTGGCGATGGCCGCCGGCACCATCAAGCCAATTGCCCCGGAGCTCGGCCGCGACGCCCACGACTGGATCGACCGGCCCAAGCGCCACGGCGCCGCCTTCAACTATTACGCCCGGCAGGCCCTGCGCAGCCACGCCGATTGCCTGAACTGATCCCTTTACGCCTTGCTTGCGGAGCCTTGCACAATGACTAATCAATTCCACGGCATCATCGGCTACACCATCACCCCGTTCAGCGCCGACGGCGAACAGCTCGACCTGCCCGCGCTGGGCCAGTCCATCGACCGCCTGATCGCAGGCGGCGCCCACGCCATCGCCCCGCTGGGCAGCACCGGCGAAGGCGCTTATCTGAGCGACAGCGAATGGCAGCAGGTCGCCCAGTACAGCCTGGAGCGCATCGCCAAGCGCGTGCCGAGCATCGTCAGCGTCTCCGACCTGACCACCGCCGGCGCCGTGCGTCGCGCCCGCTTTGCCCAGCAGCACGGCGCCGACGCGGTAATGGTACTGCCGGCCGCGTACTGGAAGCTCAGCGAAGCCGAGATCCTCCAGCACTACCGCGCCATCGGCGCGGCCATCGACATCCCGATCATGCTCTACAACAACCCGGCCACCAGCGGCACCGACATGCCGGTGGAACTGATCCTGCGCATCGTGCGCGAGGTGGACAACGTGACCATGGTCAAGGAGAGCACCGGCGACATCCAGCGCATGCACAAACTGCAACTGCTCGGCGAGGGCCAGGTGCCGTTCTACAACGGCTGCAACCCGCTGGCGCTGGAAGCCTTCGTTGCCGGTGCCACGGGCTGGTGCACGGCGGCGGCCAACCTGATTCCCGAACTGAACCTGCGGCTGTACCAGGCGGTGCAGAGCGGTGAGCTGGAACAGGCCAAGGTGCTGTTCTACCGCCAGCTGCCGTTGCTCGACTTCATTCTCAAGGGCGGCTTGCCGGCGACCATCAAGGCTGGCCTTGAGATGACCGGGTTGCCGGTAGGCGAGCCACGGCGGCCGGTGTACGGGCTGGATGCCGAGGGCCGCGACAAACTGGAGACGCTGCTCGACGCTTTGCGTCAGGGTTGATGTAACAAACGCACCTGTGGGAGTTCGCTTCCACAGGTCATTGCACACACTTGAGAAGCCCACCCCAAACCCGGAGAATGCCCCGACCCAAACGACCAGAAGCCATGGAAAAGGACCTTTCCAGTGAACCAGAAACAACGCGACACCCTCAGCAAGTTCCTCAGCTACGTACTGCGCCACGCCCCCGAATCCATCGACCTGTCCCTCGACCGCGACGGCTGGGCCGATGTCGATGCGCTGATCCACGGCGCCGGCTGGCAAGGTCATGTCTTCGACCTGCACGCCCTGCGTGAAGTGGTCGAGACCAACGACAAGCGCCGTTTCACCCTCTCCGACGATGGCCGCCGCATCCGCGCCGCCCAAGGCCACAGCAGCAACCAGGTCGAAGTGCGACACGTCGCCAAGGCGCCACCCGCCCTGCTCTATCACGGCACCGCCAGCCGCTTCCTGGGCTCCATCGAAGCACGGGGCTTGATCCCGGGCAGCCGTCACCATGTGCACCTGAGCGAGGATCCACAGACTGCCTTGGCGGTGGGCAAGCGCTATGGTCAGCCTGTGCTGCTCACGGTCGATACCCAGGCCATGTGCGCAGCGGGAGCAGTGTTCTATCAAGCGGACAACGGTGTCTGGCTGGTAGACCAGGTGCCGCCGGTATATCTGTCACGCCAGGCAGAAGAATAAGCCGACAGGAGCGGCCTTGTGCCGCACCTGCAGGCGGACGCGGAAATCCGTGGGCTAATGCACCATCCCTTGCTCCGCATCATCCATCCGTTGCCACTCGCCGCACACGGGGCTGCACAAGCGCCGATCCATAGCGCTTGCAGCCGTCCACTGTCCGCCCATCAGACATCCTCCCAGGCAGGCGCCTGAGAGGGCCTGCCTGATCAGGGCATTACAGGCGGGACATATTGCAACGTGGTGCCCAGCGCCCACAGCAACACCAGCACCAGCGGCACATGCACCAGCAACTGCACGAACGAGAAGCCGATCAGGTCACGCGCCTTGAGCCCCAACACCCCCAGCAGCGGCAGCATGTAGAACGGGTTGATCAGGTTCGGCAGCGCCTCGGCGGCGTTGTAGATCTGCACCGCCCAGCCCAGGTGGTATTGCAGGTCGTTGGCCACCAGCATCACGTACGGCGCCTCGATGATCCACTTGCCACCGCCGGACGGAATGAAGAAGCCGAGCACCGCCGAGTACACGCCCATCAGCAAGGCGTAGGTGTCATGGGTGGCGATCTGGGTAAAGAACAGCGAGATGTGGTGGGCCAGGGTCTGGGCGTCCGCGCCCTTGACCTGGGTGAGGATGGCGGCGATCGAGCCGTACAGCGGGAACTGGATCAGCACCCCGGTGGTGGTCGGCACGGCCCGGGCCACGGCATCGAGGAAGCTGCGCGGGCGCCAGTGCAGCAAGGCACCGAGCATGATGAACAACAGGTTGTAGGTGTTCAGCCCGGAAATCGCGGTGATCGCCGGCTTGGTGGCGAACTCCTGGTACAGCCAGCCTGCGGCCAGGGCCACCAGCAGCAGGATCAGGATCGGGCTGTATTCCAGCCACTCACCCGGGCGCGTGCGCTGGGGCGAAGGTGGTGCGCTGAAGCTCGGGTCCACTCCACAGTCCTGCGCGCTGCGGGCGCTGTTCGGGCCAGGCGCGGTGGCATAGGCGACGATCAGCGAGACGATCACCAGCGCGGCGAGCATCACCCCGGACTGCCAGAGGAAGATGGTCTCGGTGAACGGGATCACCCCGGTGATCGACAGGATCGACGGCGGCAGGCTGGCCGGGTTGGCCTGCAACTGCGCGGCCGACGACGACAGGCCCAGCGCCCACACCGCGCCCAGGCCCAGGTAGGCGGCGGCGCCGGCGGCGCGGTAGTCCATCTTCAGGTCGGTGCGGCGCGCCAGGGCGCGCACCAGCAGGCCGCCGAACACCAGCGACAGGCCCCAGTTGAGCAAGGAGGCGAGCATCGAGATCAGCGCCACCCAGCACACCGCCGAGCGGCCGTTCTTCGGCAGGCGCGCCAGGCGGTCGATCAGCCGGGCGGCGGGTGGCGAGCTGGCCACCACATAGCCGCCGATGACCACGAAGGCCATCTGCATGGTGAACGGGATCAGGCTCCAGAAGCCGTCACCGAAGGCCTTGGCGGTGTCGGTGGGCTTGCCGCCCATGGCCAGGGCGCCGAGGGCCACCAGCATCACGGCCAGGGCGGCGAACACCCAGGAATCGGGGAACCAGCGTTCGGCCCAGTTGGAGCAGCGCAGGGCAAAGCGGGCGGAGCGGCTGTCTTGGATATCAGCGGCCACGATGTTTTCCTTTTTTCTGATTTTTATAGGACTGAAACGGCGTCACCCCATCGCGGGGCAAGCCCGCTCCCACGAGGGATGCGTGGTCCTTCGTGGGAGCGGGCTGCCCCGCGATGGGGCGCTTGCAACGGTGCTGCTTAGAAGGTCATTTCCTTGACATCGTCCGGCACGATCAGCTTGCCGGCAGTCTTCGCGACGATTTCCTCGACACTCACGCCCGGCGCGGTCTCGCGCAGGATGAAGGCGCCGTTTTCGATCTCCAGGTAGGCCAGGTCGGTCAGCACCTTGCGGATGCAGCCGGCACCGGTCAGCGGCAGGCTGCACTTGGGCAGCAGCTTGGACTCGCCGTCCTTGGAGGCATGGGTCATGGTGACGATGATGTTGTCGGCACCGGCCACCAGGTCCATGGCGCCGCCCATGCCCTTGACCAGCTTGCCGGGGATCATCCACGAGGCGATGTTGCCCTGCACGTCCACCTCGAAGGCACCAAGCACGGTGAGGTCGACATGGCCGCCGCGGATCATGGCGAAGGACTGCGCCGAATCGAAGATCGAGGCGCCACGGCGGGCGGTGACGGTCTGCTTGCCGGCGTTGATCATGTCGGCGTCGATGGTGGCTTCGGTGGGGAACTCGCCCATGCCCAGCAGGCCGTTCTCCGACTGCAGCATCACTTCCATGCCGTCGGGCACGTAGTTGGCCACCAGGGTGGGGATGCCAATGCCGAGGTTGACGTAGTAGCCGTCCTTGAGTTCACGGGCGACGCGTTGCGCCATTTGTTCGCGGGTCAATGCCATGGTCAGGATCTCTTTGTTGTTCTTGAGGGCGGCGCTCAGGCCTTGACGGTGCGCTTTTCAATGCGCTTCTCGAAGGTGCCGACGATGACCCGGTCGACATAGATGCCCGGGGTGTGGATCTCGCTGGGCAGCAGCACGCCGGGCTCGACGATCTCTTCGACCTCGACCACGGTGATCTTGCCGGCGGTGGCGGCCAGCGGGTTGAAGTTCTGCGCGGTGTTGCGGTACACCACGTTGCCGTAGTGGTCGGCCTTCCAGCCTTTGACGATGGCGAAGTCGCCGGTGATGGACTCTTCGAGGATGTACTTGCGGCCGTTGAACTCGCGTACTTCCTTGCCTTCGGCGACCGGGGTGCCGTAGCCGGTGGCGGTGAAGAAGGCCGGGATGCCGGCGCCACCGGCGCGCATCTTCTCGGCCAGGGTGCCTTGCGGGGTGAGCTCCACTTCCAGTTCGCCGCTGAGCAGCTGGCGTTCGAACTCGGCGTTCTCGCCGACGTAGGAGGCGATCATCTTGCGGATCTGCCGGTCCTCGAGCAGCACGCCCAGGCCGAAGCCATCGACGCCGCAGTTGTTGGAGACCACGGTCAGGCCCTTGACGCCACGGCGCTTGATTTCAGCGATGAGGTTCTCGGGGATGCCGCACAGGCCAAAGCCGCCGGCCAGCACGGTCATGTCGTCGGTCAGGCCCGCCAGGGCCTCTTCGTAAGTTGCTACACGCTTGTCCAGTCCGGCCATGCTCAGTCGCCTTTTGTAGTTGTTGGAACCGTACGGTCATCTTCACTGTAGTCGACTGATTTGTTAATTTTGTTTTCGTCATCGATTGATAACTTTTCCAAAACAAAGGGTCAGCCCCCATGAACGTCAAGCAGCTGCGGGCCTTCGTCACCGTGGCCAAGTACCAGAGCTTCGCCCAGGCAGGTGAGCACCTGCACGTGTCGCAACCGGCCCTGAGCCTGACCATCAAGGCCCTGGAGGACAACCTCGGCGGCGCCCTGCTCACCCGCACCACCCGCAGCGTCAGCCTGACCCCCGAGGGCGAGGTGCTGCTGCCCCTGGCCAGGCGCCTGCTCGCCGACTGGGACGATACCGAGGAAATGCTGCGCCAGCGCTTCACCCTGCAACTGGGGCGGGTGTCGGTGGCGGCAATGCCGGCCTTCGCCGGCAACCTGCTGCCACGGTCGCTGAAGGTGTTTCGCCAGCGCTACCCCAAGGTCAATGTCACCGTGCACGACGTGATCAACGAGCAGGTGCTGGAACTGGTGCGCCATCGCCGCGTCGAACTGGGCATCGGCTTCGAGCCGGAAAGCAGCGAGGCGCTGCGCTTCCACCCGCTGTACATGGACCGCTTCGTCGCCGTGGTGCCGGCCGACTCGCCCCTTGCCCAACAGCCCCAGGTGCGTTGGCAGGAGCTGCTGGCCGAGGACTTCATCGCCCTGCAGCGGCCATCGGCGGTGCGCCTGCTGCTCGAACAGCACCTGGCCGCCAACCATGGCAAGCTGGCGGTGGCCTTCGAGAGCCATCAGCTGTCGACCATCGGCCGCATGGTCGCCAGTGGCCTGGGAGTCAGTGCGGTGCCGGCGTTGTGCATCGAGCAGATGCAGGAACTCGGCGCCCGTTGCGTGCCGCTGGTCGATCCCACCGTGGAGCGGCGCATCGGTGTGATCGCCCTGGGTGATCACAAGCTGTCCAAGGCCGCCGAGGCACTGCTCGATGTACTGCTGACCCATACCCACCCACAGGAGGTGACATGCGTTACGTGAATCTGGCGGGCTCCCGCGTTCCGGCCATCGGCCAGGGCACCTGGTACATGGGCGAAGACCCGGACCGCAGGGCCGCCGAGGTGGCGGCGCTGCAACAAGGCATCGACCTGGGCCTTGGCCTGATCGACACCGCTGAAATGTACGCCGAGGGCGGCGCCGAACAGGTGGTCGGCAAGGCCATCGCCGGGCGTCGCGACCAGGTGTTCCTGGTCAGCAAGGTCTATCCGCACAATGCCAGCCGACGTGGGGTGCCGGCCGCCTGCGAGCGCAGCCTCCAGCGCCTGGGCACCGACTGCATCGACCTGTACCTGCTGCACTGGCGCGGTCAGTACCCGCTGGACGAGACGGTGGAAGCCTTCGAGCGGCTGATCGAGCAGGGCAAGATTCGCCGCTGGGGCGTGTCCAATTTCGACCTCGACGACTTGCGCGAACTGGATAACAGCGCCTGCGCCACCAATCAGGTACTGTACAACCCGGCCGAACGTGGTATCGAGTTCGACCTGCTGCCATGGAGCCGCGAGCAGGGTTTGCCGACCATGGCCTACTGCCCGTTGGCCCAGGCCGGGCGCTTGCTGCGTCACCCGGTGATGGCGCAGATCGCCGAGCGCCATGGCGCCACGCCGGCCCAGGTGAGCCTGGCCTGGGTCACGCGCAATGATGGAGTGATCGCGATTCCCAAGGCGGTGGATCCGCAGCATGTGCGCTTGAATGCGGCGGCGGCCGACCTGGTGCTTGCCGAAGAGGACCTGCAAGCCATCGAGCAGGCGTTCCCGGCTCCGACTCGCAAACAGCGACTGGCGATGGTCTGAGGCTTAGGGTCTGTACGAAATGTGTCTGCGCGAAGGCCAGACAAGGCGAAACGGGGGGA